>NZ_LT707064.1:4757600-5090750 GCF_900156465.1 Pseudomonas sp. 7SR1 | reverse complement strand
CACTGGCTGTCTTCGAAATGAGCGGCGGCCTCTGCCGGACGCTTTTGCTTGAGCAGATGCTGGCCCTGCTGGTCGGGACGCAGCCACAGGTCCTCGAATTCGAAGGCATGCCCGGTCTGCGGCAGCACGAACAGCAGCGGCAGGCAGAACAGCCAGCCCCGGCGTCCGGCACAGGCGGCCAGCAGCAACAGCGGCAGGAGCAGCCAGTAACCCTGGTCGGCCCAGGTGTCCAGGCGCAGGGTCTGGCCGTCCTGGCGCAGATGCCGTGGACCTTCCAGCAAACCAAGGCCTCGCAGGTCGCTGTCGTCCAGGCGCGCGGGACGGTAACGGCCGTCCAACTCGTTGATGAAGGCCTTGAGGCTGGGGCTGTCCAGGCGCGGCACCAGGATCGCGCCTTGTGCATCCTTGAGGTAGCTGCCATCGCCCTGGGCCACCGGCGCGCCTTCGCGTGTCCCGATGCCCAGCATCAGCAAGCGGGTGGCGGAGCCGTCCAGGACCTGGCGGATACCCTGGCGTTCCTGCTCGTTCAGGGACGAACCGATCAGCAGGATCCGCCCATGGCCGAGCCCGCCCTGGTCCAGCAGGGCCATGGCCTTGTTGATGGCCAGATCGGCTCGATGCCCCCCTTGCGGCATGATCGAAGGGGCCAGAGCTTCGAGCAGGTTGGCGCTGGTGGCCAGATCGTCCGACAGCGGCACCAGGGTGTGGGCGCTGCCGGCGTAGACGACTATCGCGGTCTGGGCGTCGCTGCGGTTATGCAGCAGGTCCAGCAGCTTGCGCCGGGCCTGCTCCAGGCGAGTGGGCGGCACGTCGGTGGCGAGCATTTCCGGGGTCAGCTCCAGCACGACCACCAGCGGGTCGGCGGGCTTCTGGCTGGTCTGTTCGACCCGTGCCCAGCTGGGGCCGAGCAACGCCAGGACCATCAGCAGCCAGCCCAGGCCCAGGGCGATCCAGGGCAAGCGGCTTTCCCGACCGCTGCCGCCGCTGAGCAACACCGCGTGGAAGGCCGGCGGCAGGATCATCTGCCAGCGGCCCACCCGTTTCTGCCGATGCCACAGCTGCCAGAGCAACCACCCCAGCAGGGGCAGCACCAATACGAAAGCGGGGCGCAACCAGTGCGGCCACAGGCTGATCATCGGCGCCTCCGCAAGCGCAGGCGCTTGAGCCGTTGACGCCATTCGGCATGTTGGGCCGGCTGGAACAGCGGCTGGGTGAACAGACGCTGCAAGGGGTTGTCCGGCCAGCGCTCACGGACCACCAGCAGCATGCTCAGCAGCAAGGCTATGCCCAGGGGCCACTGGTACAACGCCTGGGCGGGGCGGGCCTGGGTCGGCTGCTGAATCACCGGTTCGAGTTGGTCGAGGGTGGTCTTGATCTCGAGCAGTTGCCCACCGTCCTGGGCCCGGAAATACCGACCACCCGTGGCCTGGGCGATCTCCTTGAGCGCCGGTTCGTCCAGGTCCAGGCTCGGGTTGACGCCGAGAAAGCCCGCCGTGCCGCTCTGCTCCGGGTCGGCGCCGATGCCGATGGGGTAGATTTTCACGCCCTCGTCGGCGGCCAGCCGGGCGGCGGTCAACGGGTCGATTTCGCCACCGTTGTTGGCACCGTCGGTGACCAGGATCAGCACGCGGCTGTGGGCCGGGCGCTGGCGCAGGCGCTTGAGGGCCAGGCCGATGGCGTCGCCGATGGCGGTGTTCTTGCCGGCGATGCCGATGCGCGCCTCATCGAGCCAGCGCCGGACGGTGTGGCGGTCAAAGGTCAAGGGTGCCTGCAGATAGGCCTGGCTTGCGAACAGGATCAGGCCGACCCGGTCGCCTTCGCGTTTTTCGAGAAAGTCCCCCAGCATGTGCTGGACCAGTGCCAGGCGACTGACTTCCTCGTCCTGCCAGCGCATGTCGGGGAAATCCATGGACCCGGAGACATCCACCGCCACCAGCAGGTCGCGACCGCTGGCGGCAATCGGCAATGGCTCGCCCAGCCACTGCGGGCGGGCGGCGGCGATCAGCAGGAGCAGCCAGAGCAGGATGAAGGGCGCCTGCTGGCGCCAGCTCGGCAGGCTGGCCCGGGCGCGACGACCGACAAGGCCTTCGAGGTCTTCCAGGAAGCTGACCTTGAGCACCGATTCGCCGCTGTCGGCCGGCGGCAGCACCAGGCGCATCAGCCAGGGCAGCGGCAACAGGGCGAAGATCCACGGCCAGGCGAACTCAAACATGCTTGCGAATCCAGATTTCGACGGCCTGGGTCAGGCCGGCGATGGCTTTGTCGTCCAGCTTGCATTCGGGTTTGTAGGCGCCTTCCACCAGCACCATCCAGCGGGTCAGGCCGGCGGCCGGACAGCGGTTATCCAGGAAGGCCAGCCATTTGCGCCCGTTGAGGGTATGGCTCTGGCTGTAGGGATAGTGGTTGCGGCACAGGCGCTTGAGCAGCCCGTTGAGCTGTTGCAGCCAGGCACCGGCCGGCGCGCCGTCATAGGGCTTGGGCAGTTGCGCGAGTTCGGCCAGGGCGGCCAGGCGCACCGGGTCCAGGGGCTGCTCGGCGCGGTCGGTGTTGCGCTTGGCCGGGATGAAGCGGCGCAACTGCCACAGGCCCAGGCCCAGCAGGGGCAACAGTACCAGCAGCAGCCACCAGCCTGGCGCGGGGGGCCAGAAACCGATAGGCGGTGGCGCTATCAGTGGCTGCAATTGATCGAGGCTACTCATCGTTTTTTCCCCGGTCGTCCGGGATTCAGGTATTCGCGCAACTGTTCGACCATGTCGCCCTGGGTGCTGAGGGGCATCATCAGGATGCGCAGCTTCTGCGCCAGCATTTCCCAGCGCCCCAGGCGTGCCTCGGCCTGGGCACGATAGGCCTGGCGCAGCTCCACGTTGAGCGTATCGAGCTCCAGCTGCGCGCCGCGCTGGGCAAAGCGCAACAGACCGGCCGCGGGCAGGGCATGATCCAATGGGTCGGACAGCGGCAGCAGCAGCAGATCGCAATGGCGCGACAGCAGGCTCAGTTGCTGTTCGGCGCTGTCGGACAGCGCACGTTCGTCGCAGATCACGATCGCCAGGCTGCCGGGGCGCAGCACTTCCCGGGCCCGACGCAAGGCGATGCCGAACGAGTCGCGATCCGGCTCGCCCTCGGTGTGCAGCGACTGGTTGACCCGCACCAGGCGGTTGAGCAGTTGCAGCAGGCTCTGTTTGCTGCGCCGGGGCTTGACCTCGTAATGGGTATTGTTGCCGAACACCAGGCCGCCGACCCGGTCGTTGTGCCCCAGCGCGGCCCAGCCGAACAGGCTGGCGGCCTGGGCGGCGAGCACCGACTTGAAGGTCAGCCCCGAGCCGAAGAACAGTCGATGGCTTTGCTCGATCATGATGAAGATCGGCCGCTCCCGCTCTTCGTGGAACAGCTTGGTGTGGGGTTCCTGGGTGCGAGCGGTCACGCGCCAGTCGATGGTGCGCACGTCGTCGCCGGCCTGATAGACCCGCACCTGGTCGAAATCCACCCCGCGCCCACGCAGCTTGGAGTGGTGCAGGCCGATCAGCGGGCTGCGTTGGCCAGGCGTGGAAAACAACTGCACTTCGCGCACGCGATGGCGCATCTCGATCAGCTCCGACAGGCTGACGCGGATGCCCGGTGCGGGCGCCAGTGGGCTATTCATGACTCATGCTCAAGCGACGGCGACGACGTCGAGAATCCGCTGCACGACCCGGTCCTGGTCGATGCCCGCGGCTTCGGCTTCGAACGAGAGAATGATGCGATGGCGCAGCACGTCGAACAACACGGCCTGGATATCCTCGGGGCTGACGAAATCGCGTCCGGCCAGCCAGGCGTGGGCTCGGGCGCAGCGGTCCAGGGCGATGGAGCCCCGCGGGCTGGCGCCGTAGGCGATCCACTCGGCCATTTCCGGGTCGAACTTGGCCGGGTTGCGGGTGGCCATGACCAGTTGCACCAGGTATTCCTCCACGGCATCGGCCATGTACAGCCCGAGGATTTCCTTGCGGGCGGAGAAAATCGCCTGCTGGCTCACGCGGCGCTCGGGCGTGGTTTCGCCGTGCAGGGCTTCGCCCCGGGCCTGCTGGAGAATGCGCCGTTCTACCGCGGCATCGGGGAAACCGATCTTGACGTGCATCAGGAACCGGTCGAGCTGCGCCTCCGGCAGCGGGTAGGTGCCTTCCTGCTCGATCGGGTTCTGCGTGGCCATGACCAGGAACAGCGGCGACAGCTCATAGGTGCTGCGCCCGACGCTGACCTGCCGCTCGGCCATGGCTTCGAGCAGGGCCGACTGGACCTTGGCCGGGGCCCGGTTGATTTCGTCCGCCAGCACCAGGTTATGGAAGATCGGCCCCTGCTGGAACACGAAGCTGCCGGTTTCCGGACGGTAGATTTCCGTGCCGGTGATGTCGGCCGGCAGCAGGTCGGGGGTGAACTGGATGCGATGGAACTGCGCTTCGATACCTTCGGCCAACTCCTTGATGGCCTTGGTCTTGGCCAACCCCGGCGCGCCTTCCACCAGCATGTGGCCGTCGGCGAGCAGGGCGATGAGCAGGCGCTCGATGAGTTTTTCCTGGCCGAGAATCTGCGTTGAAAGAAAGGTTCGCAGCGCCAGCAGCGCTTCACGATGTTCCATCGATGACTGTTCCTGGAAAGGGAAGCCCCTGGCGTTCGGATAACGTCGGGGCTGGGGGCGTTACTTTAAAGCATGGCGGGGGGTGGCGACTAACGGGATTTTGTCCGGTGTGCGGATTTGTGATCGGTTTGGATTCAAGAGGTGAGGTCGGACCAGGTCGCAATGACGGTCATAGCGTCAGCATGGAAGCAAGCTGAGCCGCACCCTCACGATCAGGCTGGCTTTCACGGAAGATTGGCGGAGCGCCATCCCCTCGCCACAAAAGAAGGACGACTCAGCCTTTCCAGGCGTCGGGGTTGACCAGGTTGGCCGGCCGCTCACCGGCCAGGGCCGCCAGCAGGTTGTCCACCGCGCAGCGGGCCATCGCCTCCCGGGTTTCGTGGGTGGCCGAGCCCATGTGTGGCGTCGCCACCACGTTGTCCATCTGCAGCAGCGGCGAATCCGCATTCAAGGGCTCGCGCTCGAAGACATCCAGCCCCGCGCCACGGATCTGTTTGTTGCGCAGGGCTTCAATCAGCGCCGCTTCGTCCACCACCTTGCCTCGGGAAATATTGATGAAAATACTCTCGGGGCGCATCCGGGCAAACGCCTGGGCGTCGATCAGACCGTGGGTCTCGGCGGTCAAGGGCAAGGTCAGGCAAATGAAGTCCGCCTGCTGCAACAGGCTGTCGAGACTGCAATAACGCGCGTTGAAACGCTGCTCGACCGCAGGCTTGGGTGAGTGGCTGTGGTAGATCACCGGCATGCCGAAGCCGAAGTGCCCGCGCTGGGCCAGGGCTTCACCGATGCGACCCATGCCGATGATACCCAGGGTCTTGCCATGGACGTCGCTGCCGAAATGCTTGGAGCCGATGCTCTGTTGCCAGCCGCCGGCACGGACCAGGTTGGCCAGTTCCACCACGCGGCGAGCGGTGGCCAGGATCAGCGCGAAACCCGTGTCTGCGGTGGTTTCGGTCAGCACGTCGGGCGTGTTGGTGAGCAGGATCCGGCGTTCGGTCAGGTAGTCGATGTCGTAGTTGTCGACCCCCACCGAGACGCTGGCGATGGCTTGCAGGTTCGGCGCCAGGTCCAGCAGCGCCGCATCCAGCTTGAGGCTGGCCCCCAGCAGGCCATGGGCGCCAGGCAAGGCGTCGCGCAGTTGCGCCAGGCCCTGGGCATCGAGACGTTCGACCAGGGTCACCTGGGCCTGGGCTTGCAGGCGGGCCATCAATTGTTCGGAAAGGGCCTTGTATAACACCACGTGTTTTTTCATGGGGATCGGTCTCGATTCAGGAGTGGGCGGTCGCCGGCTGTGGCTTGGCGGCCTTGGATTCGACCCGGTCGCTGGCGCCAGGCTTGAGGGCGAGGGTCAGCACCACCGACAGAAGCAGTGCGCCGCTCATCAGCAGGAACGACATGCCTGGAGAACCGGTGGAACCGTTGAGGTAACCCACCAGGTAGGAGCCGCCGAAGGAGCCCAGGGCGCCCATGCTGTTGATCAACGCCATGGCGCCACCTGCGACATTGGCCGGAAGGATCTCCGGGACGATGGCGAAAAACGGCCCGTACGGCGCATACATGCAGGCCCCGGCGACCACCAGCAGGCTGTAGGACCACCAGAAATGCTCGGGCCCCAGCAGGTACGAGGCATAGAACGCGATGGAGGCGACCAGCAGTGGCGGCCAGACGAAACGCTTGCGTTTCTGGGCCTTGTCCGACGCCCAGGACACCACGAGCATGCCGGCCACCGCCGCCAGGTACGGCAAGGACGACAGCCAGCCGGCCTCCACCATGCTCATTTGCTGGCCTGCCTTGAGGATCGACGGCAGCCACAGCACGAACCCATAGACCCCGATGCTCCAGCAGAAGAACTGCAGCGCCAGGATGATGACCTTGGGCGAGCGGAAGGCCTCGGCGTAGTTCTTCACCGCCTTGATGCCGACCTGTTCCGCTGCCAATGCGCTCTCCAGGTCGTGTTTTTCCTGGGCGTTGAGCCATTTGGCCTGGGACGGACGATCATCCGCCAGGCGCCACCAGATAAAGGCCCAGAACACCGCCGGCAGGCCCTCGATGATGAACATCCAGCGCCAGTCGAACTGCTGCACCAGATAACCGGACACCACCGACATCCACAGCATCGTCACTGGGTTGCCGAGGATCAGGAAGGTGTTGGCGCGCGAGCGTTCGGCCCGGGTGAACCAATGGCACAGGTAAACCAGCATGGCCGGCATCACGGCGGCCTCGACCACGCCGAGCATGAAGCGGATCACGATCAGCCAATAGGCATTGGAGACGACGCCGGTCAGCGTCGCCAGCGAGCCCCAGAGTATCAGGCTGACGAAGATCAGCTTCTTGACGCTGTGCTTCTGGGCGTAGATCGCCCCCGGTACCTGGAAGAAAAAATAGCCGAGAAAAAACAGGGCCCCCAGCAGGGACGACAACCCCGGTGTGATCATCAGGTCCTCGGCCATGCCCGAGGCGGCGGCGAACCCGTAGTTGGCCCGATCCAGATAGGCCAGGCTGTAGGTGATGAACACAATGGGCATGATGTACCACCAGCGGCGGGTGGCGAGGTTGAGCGTTTGCATGTCGTTGACTCCTGAGCTTGTTGTTTTTGTTTGCAGCAGGTGTGTTTTGCGGTGGCCTCTATCGCGAGCAAGCTCGCTCCCACAGGGGTTAACTCGATCCCATGTGGGAGCGAGCTTGCTCGCGATAGGCGGTTTCAAATTCAGCCAGTAACTCAATGCGAGTCGGCAATCCCTCCATGTCTCCACGGCTCTGTACCGCGCGGCTGCCAATCCAGTTGGCGCGCTGCACGGCCTCGGTGATGGCGCGTCCTTCGAGCAACGCACTGACCAGGCCAACGGCAAATCCATCGCCGGCGCCCACGGTGTCCACCACGCGCGCCACCGGCACGCCAGGCACAACGCCTTGTTCAAGCGGCGTGCGGTAATAGGCACCCTGCGCGCCGAGCTTGATCACCACGGCGTCAGCGCCCTGGTCCAGGTAGAACGCGGCGATGTCGGCGGGCTCGTCGTACCCGGTCAGCAGCCGCCCTTCGCCGAGTCCCGGCAAGACCCAGTGGGCGAGGGCGGCGAGGCGATTGACTTCGCCGATCATCGTCGACTCGCTGGCCCACAGGCCTGGTCGCAGATTGGGATCGAACGACAGGCTACGGCCGGCTTCGCGCATGCGGGTCATCAACTCGAAGGCCATCTGCCGAGCCGTGGCCGACAGCGCCGGCACGATACCGGTGGCGTGCAGGTGACGGGCTTGCAGCAGCGCCGGCACGATGGACGCCACCGACAGATGGCTGGCCGCTGAGCCGCGTCGGAAGTATTCGACTTGCGGGTCGCTGCCATCATCGGTACGGGACTTGAACTGGAATCCGGTGGGGTGCGCTGGATCCACCGCCACGTGACTGCAGTCCAGGCCTTCGTTCTCCAGCGTCCGCACCACGAAACGGCCCAGGGAGTCGGCGCCGACCCGGCTCAGCCATGCCACCTGCAAGCCCAGCCGGGACAAGCCGATGGCGACGTTGCTGTCGGCCCCGGCGATGCGTTTATGAAACTGGTTGACGCAGGCCAGATCACCGTTCTGGTCGGCCACCAGCATCGCCATGGTTTCGCCGAACGACAATACATCGAGCTCAGACATGGGCGGGCTCCCGGCTCGATTGCCCAAGTTGGGCGAGGGCGGCCACATGCTCCCTGGTCAACTGCAACAGGTCTTCGCCTTGCAGTGGGTATTCGACGGCCCGCATCACGCCGGCCGGCATCTGTTTGAACAGTTGTCCCCACACATGCAGGTCCGTCACTGCCGGCGGCATGGCCACCAGCTTGCCGTCGGCGCGTCGGGCCACCGCCTTGCAGTGCACATACGCCACATAGCGGCCGAGCTGCCGGGCCGCCATGGCCGCCGATTGGTCCTGCCATTGCCAGTTGCCAATATCGAAGGTCATGCCGATGGGCAACGCTTGCTGCTCGGCTGCGGCGAAGAACCGTTGCAACGGTTCGATTCGCCCGCCCTGCAAGGTCTGGTCGTTTTCCACCAGCAATTGCACCGGGCTTGCGGCGAGCACATCCGCCAAGGCTGACAGGTCATGGGAATCGGTGAAGTGACCGAGGGAGACTTTCAGCCATGTGGAGCCGAACGCCTCGGCACGTTGCAAGGTAGGCGCCAGGGCGGGATTGGGTTTGGACCGGCCCGCGAGCCACAGCTCGAGGGGGGACGAAAAAATGCTCTGCAAACCTTTGGCCTGGGCGCTCGTGGCCAGCTCGGCGGGCTGTTCGGTGGTGAGCAGTTCCTCGCGCCATTCGACCCGCGAGGCGCTGGCGGCGGTCAGCAGATCGATGAAACTGCCTTGGCCATGTTGCCGCACCAGGTCGGCGCCGTAGCTTGAAAGGCTGATGGAAACGGGTGGCTTGTTCATTGTTGTCACACCTCTGAAACCGGTTTCAGTTCTGGTCAAAAAAAAGGGGGAGCTTCAGGGCCTCATCGCGAGCAAGCTGGCTCCCACAGGGGGCTTCAATGCGCTACAGATCCAGTGTGGGAGCGAGCTTGCTCGCGATAGCGCCCTCACCATCACCGACCATTGCCAAGCGTCGACCCACGCTCGATCAACCGCGCCGCAAAATCCAGGGTCCGCACCGGCCCGCTGTCGCCGCGCAAGCGCTTGAGCAGGCATTCGAATGCACTGGCGCCGATCTCGGCAGTGGGTTGGGCGAGGGCCGTGATGCCGCTGCCCACCAACGGATACCAGTCCAGGTCGTCGAGGGCGATCAGGCCCACGTCGTCGAACAGGTCGCAGCCCAGTTCACGCAACACCCGGGTGGCGGACAAGGCTGCAATGCCATTGGCGCAGAACAGCGCCTTGGGGCCCCGGTCCGGCTGGGCCAGGAAGGTCTCGATGCGCGTGGTCAACTGATCGCAGATTTCCACCACGGTGCCGCAGAGGGCGGGGCGCTGCTCGATGCCAGCCTTGAAGCTCTCGACCCGCTCGATTCGCGAACTGGTCCCGTCGAACGGCTCGGTTACCAGCAGCAGGTCACGGTAGCCTCGCTGTTCAAGGTGATCGAGGGCCATCGTCACGGCGGCGGGGTTGTCCAATCCCACCAGGTCGCTGTCGAGCCTGTCGACCTTGCGGTCCACCAGTACCAGGGGCATCTCGTTGCGCAGTTCGAGCAGTTCGTCCCGGTGATGGCCGAGGGTGTTCACGATCAAGCCTTCGATGTTGTAGGCGCGCAACAGCGCCAGGTGCTGGCGTTCCTGCTCGTCGTCCCGGTCGGTGTTGCATACCACCAGGCTGTAGCCATGGCGACGGCAGGCGGTTTCCACACCATGCATCACGGCAATCGAATAAGGGTTGCGGATATCGGCCACCAGCATGCCGATCAGGCGAGTACGGCCGCGCTTGAGGCCGCGGGCCATCTGGTTGGGGCGATAGCCCAGTTCACTGATCGCTTGCTCGATGCGCCGGGCGATGGCTTCGGAGAGCAGGGCGCGGTCCTCGCCGATGAACCGCGAGACGCTGGCCTTGGAAACCCCGGCGCGTTCGGCCACATCAAGCATGGTGACGCGGCTGCGCTGGGCGGCGGAGAAAGAATTCACGGATGGAAACCTGCTTATTGGAATTATTCAACGGTTCTGAAACCGGTTTCAGGAAACCTCAGAACACAGTCGCCCGTCAAGGGCGTCTCGATGCGAGAGCGACCGACGGTTGCCACGTCGCGAGCGGTTTTGAGGTGACGGTCACTCTCTTGCAAGCTGAGCCGCCGCTATCGCGAACAAGCTCGCTTGCACGATGGTGACTTGCACAGGTTGGTGAACGACGCCAGTCCTGTGGGAGCGAGCTTGCTCGCGATAGCGTCCATTGAAACGCTGGAATCAGTCCTGTCTTACGTAGGTCCCGGTACCCCGGAGAATGTTCTGCAGGGTCAACTCCACTTCCACCAGATCCGCCGCATCGGTGCAGTGGCTGATTTCCAGCACGTCGTCGCCATTGAGAGCATCGACGTGCGCCGCGGCGATCTCGATCTTCAGCAGGGTCGGGCTGAGGGTCACCTTTACACCATCCAGTGTCGAAGGCTCGCCATCGAGCGCGATCTCCAGCTCGTCCTCGTCGGGATAACGGCTCATGAGGAACATTTCGCCCTGGGCGCTGTGGCAGCAGAGCATGGCCATGTTGTCTTCTTCTTCATCACACGGGTTGGCGATCAGAAGGGCGGTGGTCATTTTCAAGGTGATGGCTCCAGGATCGAGTGCACGTGCGGGGTGCAAAAAGTGGATTCTGCCAGCGCGAAGGATTTTCTGCTGGTTTACCGCCTCGGGGTGCCGTTTGGTCCCCAGCCTGCTAGGGTTGTCCGGTGCGTACCGGCTGTTTAGCTAGCCGTTGACCGAATATGTCGCAGCGCTGCAAGCATGCTCGTTGTCGCACTCGTTAAGCTGCGCAACGGATGCGCACCTGCCAAGAGCACCGTGGGGTGTTTTTGGCAGGTGTTCATCACATGGAAGGTTACATGGAAAAGGAATGTGACCTGCGGGTCTTGTCCAGCTTCACCCACCTGTCGTCCTGTTTCCTCTGCCCGAGAATCAGGAACAGGATGGCCGGCAGCCCGAGAGGGGTTGCACGACGCTTTCATCAATAACAAGCCCAAGCGGAGTACCACAGATGGCGTTCTTCACCGCAGCCAGCAAAGCCGACTTCCAGCATCAACTGCAAGCGGTACTGGCGCAGCACATCAGTGAACAGGCACTGCCACAAGTGGCGCTGTTCGCTGAACAATTCTTCGGCATCATTTCCCTCGATGAACTCACCCAGCGCCGGTTGTCCGACCTCGCCGGTTGCACCCTGTCTGCCTGGCGCCTGCTTGAGCGCTTCGATCACGCGCAACCGCAGGTGCGTGTGTACAACCCCGATTACGAACGTCACGGCTGGCAATCGACCCACACCGCCGTGGAAGTGCTGCACCACGACCTGCCGTTCCTGGTGGACTCGGTGCGTACCGAGCTGAACCGTCGCGGCTACAGCATCCATACCCTGCAAACCACTGTGCTGAGCGTGCGCCGTGGCGCCAAGGGCGAGTTGCTGGAAATCCTGCCCAAGGGCACCCAGGGCGAGGGGATCCTGCAAGAGTCGTTGATGTACCTGGAAATCGACCGCTGCGCCAACGCCGCCGAACTCAACGTCCTGAGCAAGGAACTCGAGCAGGTGCTGGGTGAAGTGCGCGTGGCCGTGGCCGACTTCGAACCGATGAAAGCCAAGGTCCAGGACATCCTGGTGGGCCTGGACAACAGCGCCTACGCCATCGACGCCGATGAAAAGAGCGAAATCAAGACCTTCCTGGAGTGGCTGGTGGGCAACCACTTCACCTTCCTGGGCTATGAAGAGTTCGTGGTCCGTGAAGATGCCGAGGGTGGGCACATCGAGTACAACCCCGATTCGTTCCTCGGCCTGACCAGGCTGCTGCGCGCCGGCCTGACCGCCGATGACCTGCGCATCGAGGACTACGCCGTCAACTACCTGCGTGAACCGACTCCGCTGTCGTTCGCCAAGGCCGCGCACCCGAGCCGCGTCCATCGTCCGGCCTACCCGGACTATGTGTCGATCCGTGAAATCGACGCCGACGGCAAGGTCATCAAGGAATGCCGTTTCATGGGCCTGTACACCTCCTCGGTGTACGGCGAAAGCGTGCGGGTCATCCCGTACATCCGCCGCAAGGTCGAGGAAATCGAGCGGCGCTCGGGCTTCCAGGCCAAGGCGCACCTGGGCAAGGAACTGGCCCAGGTACTGGAAGTCCTGCCCCGTGACGACCTGTTTCAGACGCCGGTGGACGAGCTGTTCAGCACCGTGATGTCCATCGTGCAGATTCAGGAGCGCAACAAGATCCGCGTGTTCCTGCGCAAAGACCCGTATGGCCGTTTCTGCTACTGCCTGGCCTACGTGCCGCGCGACATCTATTCCACCGAAGTGCGCCAGAAGATCCAGCAAGTGCTGATGGATCGCCTCAAGGCCACGGACTGCGAATTCTGGACCTTCTTCTCCGAGTCCGTGCTGGCTCGTGTGCAGTTGATCCTGCGGGTGGACCCGAAGAACCGTATCGACATCGACCCGCTGCTGCTGGAAAAGGAAGTGGTACAGGCCTGCCGCAGCTGGAAGGACGACTACGCCAGCCTGGTCATCGAGAGCTTCGGCGAAGCCCAGGGCACCAACGTGCTGGCGGACTTCCCCAAAGGCTTCCCGGCCGGCTACCGCGAGCGCTTTGCCGCCCATTCGGCGGTGGTGGACATGCAGCACCTGCTGAGCCTGAACGAAACCAATCCGCTGGTGATGAGCTTCTACCAGCCATTGGGCCAGGTATCCGGCCAGCGCGAGCTGCATTGCAAGCTGTACCACGCCGACGCGCCGCTGGCCCTGTCCGACGTGTTGCCGATCCTGGAAAACCTCGGCCTGCGCGTGCTGGGTGAGTTCCCGTACCGCCTGCGCCACAACAACGGCCGCGAGTTCTGGATCCACGATTTCGCCTTCACCGCCGCCGAAGGCCTGGACCTGGACATCCAGCAGCTCAACGACACCCTGCAGGACGCTTTCGTGCACATCGTGCGCGGCGATGCCGAGAACGATGCGTTCAACCGCTTGGTGCTGACCGCCGGCCTGCCATGGCGCGATGTGGCGCTGCTGCGAGCCTATGCCCGTTACCTGAAGCAGATCCGCCTGGGCTTCGACCTGGGTTACATCGCCAGCACCCTGAACAACCACACCGATATCGCTCGCGAACTGACCCGGTTGTTCAAGACCCGCTTCTACCTGGCACGCAAACTCAGCGGCGACGACCTGGAAGACAAGCAACTGCGCCTGGAACAGGCGATCCTCACGGCCCTGGACGATGTCCAGGTGCTCAACGAAGACCGCATCCTGCGTCGCTACCTGGACCTGATCAAGGCCACCCTGCGGACCAACTTCTACCAGACCGACGCCCACGGCCAGAACAAGTCGTACTTCAGCTTCAAGTTCAACCCGCACCTGATCCCGGAACTGCCCAAGCCGGTGCCCAAGTTCGAGATCTTCGTGTACTCGCCACGGGTCGAGGGCGTGCACCTGCGCTTCGGCAATGTGGCTCGCGGCGGCCTGCGCTGGTCCGACCGTGAAGAGGATTACCGCACCGAAGTGCTGGGCCTGGTAAAAGCCCAGCAGGTTAAGAACTCGGTGATCGTGCCGGTGGGGGCCAAGGGCGGATTCCTGCCACGTCGCCTGCCACTGGGCGGCAGCCGGGACGAGATCGCGGCCGAGGGCGTTGCCTGCTACCGCATCTTCATCTCGGGCCTGCTGGACATCACCGACAACCTGAAGGACGGCGCCCTGGTGCCGCCGGCCAACGTGGTGCGGCATGACCATGACGACCCGTACCTGGTGGTGGCGGCGGACAAGGGCACCGCGACCTTCTCCGACATCGCCAACGGCATCGCCATCGACTACGGTTTCTGGCTCGGCGACGCGTTCGCCTCGGGCGGCTCGGCCGGTTACGACCACAAGAAGATGGGCATCACCGCCAAGGGCGCGTGGGTGGGCGTGCAGCGCCACTTCCGCGAGCGTGGCATCAATGTCCAGGAAGACAGCATCACCGTGGTTGGCATCGGCGACATGGCCGGCGACGTGTTCGGCAACGGCCTGCTGATGTCCGACAAGCTGCAACTGGTGGCGGCGTTCAACCACCTGCACATCTTCGTCGACCCGAATCCGGATCCGGCCAGCAGCTTCGCCGAGCGCAAGCGCCTGTTCGACCTGCCGCGTTCGGCCTGGACCGACTACGACACCAGCATCATGTCCGAAGGCGGCGGTATCTTCTCGCGCAGCGCGAAAAGCATCGCCATCACGCCACAGATGCAGGAACGATTCGACATCAAGGCTGACAAGCTGACCCCGACCGAACTGCTCAATGCCTTGCTCAAGGCACCGGTGGACCTGTTGTGGAACGGCGGTATCGGCACCTACGTCAAGGCCAGCAGCGAGAGCCACGCCGACGTCGGCGACAAGGCCAACGATGCACTGCGGGTGAACGGCAACGAGCTGCGCTGCAAGGTGGTGGGCGAGGGCGGCAACCTGGGCATGACCCAGCTGGGTCGCGTCGAGTTCGGCCTGCATGGCGGCGCCACCAACACCGACTTCATCGACAACGCCGGTGGCGTGGACTGCTCCGACCACGAAGTGAACATCAAGATCCTGCTCAACGAAGTGGTGCAGGCCGGCGACATGACCGACAAGCAACGCAACCAGTTGCTGGCGAGCATGACCGACGAAGTCGGTGGCCTGGTGCTGGGCAACAACTACAAGCAGACCCAGGCCCTGTCCCTGGCGGCCCGCCGTGCCTTCGTGCGGATCGCCGAATACAAGCGCCTGATGAACGACCTGGAAGCCCGGGGCAAGCTGGACCGCGCCATCGAGTTCCTGCCGACCGAGGAGCAACTGGCCGAACGCGTCGCGGCGGGCCATGGCCTGACCCGTGCCGAGCTGTCGGTGCTGATCTCCTACAGCAAGATCGACCTCAAGGAGGCGCTGCTCAACTCCCTGGTGCCGGACGACGACTACCTGACCCGGGACATGGAAACCGCGTTCCCGCCGACCCTGGTGAGCAAGTTCTCCGAAGCCATGCGTCGCCATCGTCTCAAGCGCGAGATCGTCAGCACCCAGATCGCCAACGACCTGGTCAACCACATGGGCATCACTTTCGTCCAGCGGCTGAAAGAGTCCACTGGCATGAGCCCGGCGAACGTGGCGGGTGCGTATGTCATCGTTCGGGATATCTTTCACCTTCCACACTGGTTCCGCCAGATCGAAGCCCTGGACCACCAGGTCTCGGCGGACGTCCAGCTGGAACTGATGGACGAGCTGATGCGCCTGGGACGCCGCGCAACGCGCTGGTTCCTGCGCAGCCGCCGCAACGAGCAGAACGCCGCCCGCGACGTCGCGCACTTCGGTCCGCACCTGGCGGCGTTGGGCCTCAAGCTCGACGAACTGCTGGAAGGTCCGACCCGCGAAGGCTGGCAGACCCGCTACCAGGCCTATGTGGCGGCCGGCGTGCCGGAGTTGCTGGCGCGCATGGTGGCAGGCACCACGCACCTGTACACCTTGCTGCCGATCATCGAGGCATCCGACGTGACGGGCCAGAACGCCGCCGATGTGGCCAAGGCCTACTTCGCCGTCGGCAGCGCCCTGGACGTCACCTGGTACCTGCAGCAGATCAGCGCCTTGCCAGTGGAAAACAACTGGCAGGCCCTGGCCCGCGAAGCGTTCCGCGATGATGTCGACTGGCAGCAGCGGGCGATCACCATCTCGGTCCTGCAACAGGGCGATGGCACCCAGGACGTGGAAACCCGCCTGGCGCTGTGGCTGGAGCAGCATCACAGCATGGTCGAGCGCTGGCGTGCGATGCTGGTGGACATCCGTGCCGCCAACGGTACCGACTACGCCATGTACGCGGTGGCCAACCGCGAACTGCTGGACCTGGCGTTGAGCGGTCAGGCGGTCGTGACGGCCAACTGATCCGGCGTTGAATGAAAAGCCCCGCATCGCGAGATGCGGGGCTTTTTTGCCTTTCAGGATTGACTGTGGCCCCTGTGGAAGCGAGCTTGTAGTGTGATCGTCAGTTTTTCAGCGGTATCAATACCGCTTCATCCTTTCCCATCACCATGAACACCAGCAGTTTCGCCGGCTCGGTCGCGCTGGCGTTTTTCGAGACCAGGTGCTCGGAACCCGCCGCTTCATACCAGAACTCCCCGGCCTTGTAGGTGGTCGCCGGCTCGCCCTTGACCTGTGAGGTGATGGCGCCTTCGAGCACATAGGCCATGGCCGTGCCTTCATGTTTGTGGGCAATGGAGGATTGGCCCGGCGCGTAGTCGACCGTGAGCATCATGGTTTTTTTACCGGGCAGGTTCTTCAACGCCTTTTCCTGCAGCACCGTGACCTTTTCCGAAGGCGCGGTTTCATGGGCGTAGGCCTGGGCGAGGGGCAGCAGGCCGAGGGCGGCGATCAGGCAGAGTGTTTTCATGGGGACATGACCTGTGTGGTTGTGAGTGGATTCGCGCTGTTGCGGCGATGAATCCACCCTAAGCCCCAGGGTGAGGCAAGCAAACGTCCAATCTTGCGGAAGGTGAGTAGACCAATGATGGGGGCGAATCCACGGCAGGCTGGCCAGTGCGATGAGCTGGCCAGCCCCTTTGTGGTGAGCGGATCAATCCCCTCACCACAATCTGGCCGGGCAGGAATAAAGCGGCGACCTTCAGACAATCGGGAAGCTGTTGAAGTCCACGCTGCGGGCCAGGCGATTGTCGATCAGGCCGATGAAGCCTTGCACTTCGGGGCAATTGAAGTGGGCCTGCATGGCCGCTTCCGATTGCCAGCGGGCGCTGACGGTCCAGCGATCGCCGTCCTCCGGGCAACGGTCGACCATATAGGCGTCGCAGCCCGGCTGGGCACGCAGGGTTTCGACGATCTGCTGCAATTGCCGGCCCAGCTCTTCCGAGCGGCCGGCGGCAGCCTGCACCTGTACGGTATTGATCACTTGGCGAGTCATTGCGCTGGCTCCTGAATCAAGTCGGACGGGGTTGTTCGGCACTCAACGGCACCTGTGCAGGATAGGCCCCCCAGGCCAAGGCTAAAACAGCCAATGGGCGGATAAATGACCAGTCCAATCGCCTCAGGCGATCTGTTGCAGGATGTCCCGCAAGCGGTCCAGGGCGGTGTCGATGTCCAGGGTTTCGATCGCGCCAAAACCCAGAAACAGGCCCGGGCGGACCGGCGCTTCGTTGAAGAAGCCGTCGAGGCTGTACAAGCCGATTTCGGCTTTCTTCGCCAGCTCGATCACCAGCGCCAGGTCGATCGGCACCTTGCACAGTACCGCCAGGTGAAAGCCCGCGGTGGTGGGCACGGCTTCGAACCAGGGAGACAGGTCCCCGGCCATGCGGGCCAGGATGCGTTCGCGCCGACCGGCGTAGAGGGTGTGGCATCGACGGATGTGCTTGAGCAGGCAGCCCTCGGCGATGAACTTGGCCAAGGCCCATTGGGGCAGGGTGGAGGTGTGCTGGTCGGTGAGGCGCTTGGCCAGGATCACCGCTTCGAGAATGGCCGGTGGCAGGATGGCGTAACCGAGCCGCAGTTCCGGCAGCAGCGTCTTGGAGAAGGTCCCGACGTACGCCACGATGCCGCGTTCGTCCATGCTCTGCAGGGAGTCGGCAGGGCGTCCTTCGTAGCGGAACTCGCTGTCGTAGTCGTCCTCGATGATGATCGCCCCCAGCTCGTAGGCCCTTGCCAGCAAGGCCTGGCGCCGCGCCTGGCTCATGGGCATGCCCAACGGGAACTGGTGGGAAGGGGTCACGTAGATCAGCCGCGTACCGTCGGGAATCAGGTCCACGCGCATGCCCTGGTCGTCCACCGGCACGCCGGCCACCGTCGCCCCATGGGAACCGAACAGCAGGCGCGCCGGTGGGTAGCCCGGGTCTTCCATGGCCACCAGGCTACCGGGACAGGTCAGTACTCGCGAGATCAGGTCCAGGGCCTGTTGTGCGCCGTTGCACACCACCACGTCGTCATCCTGGCAATTGACCCCGCGGGAAAACGCGACGTGCCGGGCAATGGCATTGCGCAGCGCCGGCAGGCCTTCGGGCTGGCTATAGAAACCCTTGTGGCTGGCGATCTGGCGCAGGGCATGGGCGGTGCAGCGGCGCCAGTCGTCCAGGGGAAACTGGCCCTTGCCGGTGGCGCCACCGATGAAGTCGTAGCGCAGGGCACTCTCGACGCTGGGGTGGCGCATCAGGTCCGGCATGTTGCGCCAGGCTTGCACCACCTCGGCGCCGGCCAGCTCCCGGTGGCTCTGCTTGTGCACGATCCTGGCCGGACGGGCGTTGACGTAGGTGCCCTTGCCTATGATGCCGGTCAGGAAGTTCTCATAGGTGAGCTGCGCATAAGTATCGGAAACCGTCTTGCGAGACACCCCCAGCTGTTCGGCCAGCAACCGGCTGGGGGGCAGTTGGGTACCGGCGGCCAGGCGGCCGCTTTCGATCGCGCTGCGTAATTGTTGATACAACTGGCTCGTCAGGTCCTTGCGGCCGTTGATGACGACATGAAGTTCCATACCCGCTGGCTCCTGGGGCAATTGGTTGCGGCGAGCATCAAAGGGGCAAGATTACCCGTATTGGATAAGCGCGTAGAAGTTGCGTGGTGAAAATCCCGCCTATTGGCTTCTGGACGGTGGTCCCGGTTTTTTCGTTGAATTGGACCTGTCCCTGGCGGCCCGCAGGCCCTACCGTGACGCTATCGAACGCCACGGAGCCCGCCATGAGCCAGCGTCTGGATTACTACAGCGCCTCCCCCGGGGCGATGAAAGCGATGATCGGCCTGGAAGCGCTGGCCAGTCGCCTGAGCATCGAGCCGGCGCTGCTGCACCTGATCAAGATTCGTGCCTCGCAGCTCAACGGCTGCGCCTTTTGCACCGACATGCACTCGGTGGACGCGCGACGCCAGGGTGAGACCGAACGACGCCTCTACGCCGTGGCGGTCTGGCGCGACAGCGGCTTTTTCAACCTGCGCGAACGTGCTGCCCTGGCCTGGACCGAAGCGGTCACGCTATTGGCCGAAAGCCAGGTGCCGGATGACGTCTATGCCCTGGCCCGTAGTCAGTTCGCCGAAGAAGAGCTGGTGGACCTGACCCTGGCGATCAGCACCATCAACGCCTGGAATCGTCTGGCGGTGAGTTTCCGTCAGAGTCCCAGCGCTTGATCGACACGGCACCCGGACGGCTGTTGAGGCGCAGCGAAGTCATTGGCCGCTGGCTGGCCTCTGGGGCTTGACCGACGTGCCGAACGTATTGCCCATGCGCACCCCGGTAGCCGCCGGCGTTGCCAGGCCGACGCTGTTGGGCGGCCGCCGCTCGACGGGCACGTCCAGGGCTTCCCGGGCCTGTCGAGCGGCGGCCGCGGCCTGTGGATCGTTGCCCATCTGACGGCTCAGGCAGTTGTAGTCGGGGGTCTTGTAGCCACCCACCGTCACCTCGATACAGGCCGGCGCCTCGTCGCCCCAGGCGCTGCAAAGCACCGTGAACAATCCCACTCCCGCCGTCATGCCCATCCACTGTTTCATCGCTGACCTCCTGGCCCGTCACCGCGGACGGTGCGTTGTCAGGGCATCAGTCTAGTGCGGTCCGAGGGATTTGTATCAGGTGTCATACGACATTCATAAACAGCCCTCAGGATGACGTTTTTCAACGGATACGTCAGTCGTGCAGCAAGGCAGCGCCAGGGGTGGATGCAGGCGTGGATTGACCAGGCCCCCCTTGGGTTGGCTGATGGTGTGGTTGTGTCTGCTGGCCGCTCCGGTGCGGGCTGTTGGCCTGGTGGAGCTGGACATCGCGCCCCAGGCATTGACCACGGCGCTGGAGCAGTTCAGCCGGGCGACCGGCATGGCGGTGCTGGTGGACCACGGGTTGTCGAGCCGACGCCAGACCCTGGGTGTCCAGGGGCGATTCACGCCTTCCGAAGCCTTGAACGTATTGCTGCGCGGTACAGGGCTTGCGGCGCATTACGCCCGGGCGGACGCCTTCACGTTGCAGCCGGTGCGGGTCCGTGAAGTCGCGCTGCCTCCCGGCGCTGCGCCGGGGTTGAGTGAAGGCAATTATGCGGCGGCCATCCAGGCGGTCATCCAACGCAATTTGTGTGCGTCGCCACTGACCCATCCGGGCAGCTTTCGCGCGTTGCTGCAGGTGTGGATCGGCCGCGACGGGGTGGTCCAGCACACTCGCCTGGTCGCTTCCACCGGGAATCTGATGCGTGACAAGGCCCTGGTCAACAGTATGCAGAACCTCAGGATCGACCGCCCGGCGCCCACGTCGTTGCGCCAGCCGGTGACCCTGCTCTTGTTACCCGACTCATCAGGAAAACGCATGGAATGCACAGCAGGGGAAGGGGTGTTCGGGCAATGAAAGACACTGGTCGCAACCCGATGGTCAGGCTTTTCCTCACCTCCTACGAGGATTTCAAGGTTCGCCTGCGCCGACGCCTGGGTTCCGAGGAACTGGCCAACGATGTGTTGCACGAGACCTACCTGCGAGTCGATCGCATGGACGACACACCGGACATCGCCCAGCCCAACGCCTATCTGTATCGCATGGCCCTGAACATCGCCGCCGACCGACGGCAAGCCGATGCTCGCCTGCTGACCGGCGGCGAGATCGACGAACTGCTGCAGGTTTCGGATGAGGCGCTGGACCCGGCCCGGGTCGTGAGCGGGCAGAAGGAACTGCAGACCTTGCTCAAGGCACTGTATGAATTGCCGGCGCGCCGGCGCAGGATTTTCATCGCGGCGCGCCTGGAAGAAGCACCGCACCTGGAAATTTCCCAGCGATTCGGTATTTCCACCCGGATGGTGGAGAAGGAAATCAAGGCCGCGCTGGGGCATTGCGCCCAACGCCTGGAAAGAAAAGTCATCCAACGGTTCGGTCCCGGGGCGGGAAAACAGTCTTGAAGGTTAGGCTGTGTACGAAAAGTGCCTGCGCGACGACCCTGCTGCCGTTGAGAACAGGCTCGCAAAGCTCATTGGCAACCCGTCAACTGCGCTTGCTCGCCTGTTTTCGCCTGGCCTGCTCGCCGCGTGGCGACTTTACGTACAACCCTTGGATCGGATCAATTCGTGAGTACGTGTGCGCTTGAACATCTTCAGCATCGCTTCCCCTGATGCCACGCCAGAGGCTCGACTGGCCGACGAAGCCCGAGACTGGCTGATCCTGCTGACCTCGGGACGGGCCACCGTGGCCGATGCCCGGGCCTTGCGCCAATGGTGTGGGCAAAGCCCCGCGCACGCCCAGGCATTCGAGCAGGCCAAGGCGCTTTGGCAGGGGCTGCTGCCGGCCGCCGAGGCCATGCAGGCACCGCGGCATTTCGGCCGTCGGGCATTCCTGGGCGGGGCCATCGCGGCATCGGCGGGTTTCCTGTTGATCAGGACGATGGTGCCCGGCGGAATTTCCGGGCTGGGAGCCGACTACGTCACCGAGGTTGGCGAGCAGCGGCGGGTGGAACTGGGCGATGGAATCAGCCTGGAGCTCAATACCCAGACCCGCCTGAGTCGCCGTGCGCTGGCAGAGGGAGGGCAGGCACTGGAGTTGCTGGCTGGAGAGATCGAAGTGCAGGGGCGCAGTGTCTCGACGGTCAGCGTCCAGGCCGGCACCGGCTGGATCAGCGCTGCACGGGCACGGTTCAACATCCGCTACGTGGACCAGAGCGTCTGCACTACCTGCCTGGAAGGCGTCGTGCAGGTGCAGGTGCAGGGGCAGAGCTTGCGTCTGGAGCCGGGCATGCAATTGACCTACGGCAATGGCCGTACCGGCCAGCCACAGAACGCCGATGTATCGGCTGCCGTTGCCTGGCGCGAGCAAGTGCTGGTCTTCAACGACGCCACGTTGGCCAGCGTCATCGATGAAATCAACCGCTACCGTCCGGGCATGTTGTTGCTGCTCAATCGTGAGTTGGGCCAGCGCAAGGTCCAGGCGCGTTTCCGTCTCGATCAACTGGCTGGCGTGGCGCTGCTGATCCGCGACGCCTACGGGGCCCGATGCATCGAATTACCGGGTGGGGTAGTGGTACTCAGTTGAAGCCACTGGTGCTTTGCGAGCCGTCTCGAAGCTGGCGTGGCGGCACTCTCTGTCACGCCACGCAGCTTCTCGAAGGGCATTGACGGGACCTTCAGGCGACGGTCGCGGCGCTGCGTTCGCGCAGCTCCTGCAAGCGATCGGCGCCGCCTTCGGCGACACGATTCTCCAGCAAGCGGTCGGACCCGCCCTCGGCGACACGACGTTCCAGCAAGCGATCGGACCCGCCTTCGGCGACACGACGTTCCAGCAAGCGGTCGGAGCCGCCTTCGGCGACACGACGTTCCAGCAAGCGATCGGACCCGCCCTCGGCGACACGACGTTCCAGCAAGCGGTCGGAGCCGCCTTCGGCGACACGGCGTTCCAGCAAACGGTCGGACCCGCCCTCGGCGACACGACGTTCCAGCAAGCGGTCGGAGCCGCCTTCAGCCAGGTGTTGCGCAGCCTGGCTGTGGGGCGTTGCGCTCGCCGAGGCGACATTCGCCACGCCGACCCCGCCAACCAGGGTCAGGGCCAGTGCCAGGGAGGATATCTTCGAGAAACTGAGCATGGTGGTTCTCCTTGCGTTCAAGTGGATTGGGTCCGTGGCAGCGAAGGGTGTTGCTGTCCGGTGATCACAGTTAAACGCCTGGATGTATCGACGCTGTGTGGCGGGAGAGGGCGAAATCGACGGTTTCGTATCTGTCGCGGGTTCATATACAGACCGATACAAATCCGTTGTAGACCTGCCTGCCAGTGCTCAATTCCGAGGACTTTCCCTAGCCGATAATCGCACGCTTTGTACGGTGGGCAGGCCTGGGTTATTGACCGAACTAACCGGTTGGTACATTTTAGGCGCAACAGTCTTGTCCGATACGGCGGGGCTCATAATAAAAATAGAGGAACACCCTATGCGCAGCCGTCCGCGGGCACCCCACGCTCTCTCTTCGCTCTGTCGTTTCATTCCTGAAGCCATTTGCGTCTCCGGTTCGACCCGGTAGCGGCCCACGCCGCTGCGGTCCTATCGCGCCGCCGAGGCCGGCGCTCGACAAACCCGAGAGGTCTTCAAGATGACCAAAGTCGTCGATCTGTATTTCAAATTGCTCAAGTTGCTGATTGTCCTGTGCATGGTCGCGATGATCGTGCTGGTATTCGGTAACGTCGTGCTGCGTTACGCCTTCAACTCCGGCATCAGCGTATCCGAGGAGCTGTCGCGCTGGTTCTTCGTCTGGATGATTTTTCTCGGCGCCCTGGTGGCACTCAAGGACCGCGCGCACCTGGGCATGGACAGCCTGGTCAAGCGTCTGCCAGCGGCCGGCAAGCGCGCCTGCCTGGTCATCGGGCATCTGCTGATGCTGTACATCTGCTGGTTGATCTTGCTGGGCAGCTGGCAGCAGGCGGTGATCAACCTGCAGGTGGTCGCACCGGCATCCGGTCTGTCCATGGCGCTGTTCTATGCCGCCGGCCTGGTATTCGGTGCCAGTGCCGCGCCGATCCTGCTCCATGAACTCTACCTGGCCCTGCTCGGCAAGCTCGGCGACGACGAGCTGGTGATGATCAAGGACAACGACGCTACGCAAGCGCTGGCGCATAACCCCATCAAGAGTGACCGCCCATGACACTGGCCATTTTCCTCGGGTCCCTGATGGGCAGCATGGCGCTGGGCATACCCATCGCGTTTGCCTTGCTGGTGGTCAGTGTGGCGTTGATGGTCTACCTGGACCTGTTCGACGCGCAGATCATTGCCCAGAACCTGCTCAATGGCGCCGACAGCTTTCCGCTGATGGCGGTGCCGTTCTTCATGCTGGCCGGCGAAATCATGAATGTCGGCGGCTTGTCCAAGCGCATCGTCAACATTGCCATGGCCCTGGTAGGGCATAAGCGCGGTGGCCTCGGTTACGTGGCGATCATCGCGTCCTGCCTGCTGGCATCGCTCTCCGGCTCCGCCGTTGCCGACGCGGCCGCACTGGCGGCGTTGCTGGTGCCGATGATGGTGCTGGCCGGGCACTCCCGGGGTCGGTCGGCCGGCCTGATCGCGGCCGGCAGCATCATTGCGCCGGTCATTCCCCCCAGCATCGGTTTCATTGTGTTTGGCGTGGCGTCCGGTGTGTCGATTTCCAAGCTGTTTCTGGCCGGCATCGTGCCAGGGCTGTTGCTGGGCGCTTCGCTGGCCGTGGCCTGGTGGTACATCTCGCGCAACGAGCATGTGGAAACGCCCCCCAAGCGCTCCCGCGCCGAAGTACTGCGCACCCTGCTCGACGGCAGTTGGGCGCTGGGCCTGCCCCTGATCATCATCCTGGGCCTGAAGTTCGGCATCTTCACCCCCACCGAAGCCGCAGTGGTGGCGGCGGTCTACTCGCTGTTCGTGTCCCTGGTGATCTATCGGGAAATGAAAGTCAGCCAACTGTACGAAGTGATCCTGTCCTCGGCCAGGACCACTTCGGTGGTGATGCTGCTGGTGGCGGCGGCCATGGTTTCATCCTGGCTGGTGACCATTGCCGACCTGCCGGGTCAGTTGGCGGAGCTGCTGGCACCCTTCATGGACAACCAGACCCTCCTGCTGCTGGTGATGATGGCGTTGATCATCCTGGTGGGAACGGTCATGGACATGACGCCGACCATCCTCATCCTCACGCCGGTGCTGATGCCCGCGGTCATCCAGGCGGGGATCGATCCGGTGTATTTCGGCGTGCTGTTTCTGATCAATACGGCCATCGGCCTGATCACCCCGCCCGTGGGCACGGTACTGAATGTGGTGTGCGGCGTGGCGAAGCTGGATTTCGAGGAGATCGTCCGCGGGGTCTGGCCGTTCATGCTCGCGCAATTCGTGGTGCTGTTCCTGCTGGTGCTGTTCCCGCAACTGGTCCTCGGGCCGTTGAAGTTCTTCACCGGATGAGCCCGGTGCAAGCCTGGTCAGCTCGACCTCAACAACAATAATGAATGGAGAGTGACATGCGAAAACTGATGAAGACCCTGTTGGCCGGGGCATGTGCGACGGGGTTGCTGCTGGGCAGCGTGGCCGGCCATGCGGACGAGATACGCGAGCGCACCCTGCGATTCGCGTTCCAGAACGTCAAGGAACATCCACAGGGCCAGGGGGCGCAGAAGTTCGCCGACCTGCTCAGCGAAAAGAGCGGCGGCAAGATCAAGGTCCGCCTGTTCCCCGGCGGCACGCTGGGCGGTGACGTGCAGACGGTGTCTGCCCTGCAGGGCGGTACGCTGGATATCACCGTGCTCAACTCGGGCATCCTGGCGGCCCAGGCACCGGACTTCGCCATGCTCGACTTTCCGTTTCTGTTCAACGACGCCGCCGAGGCCCATGCGGTGATCGACGGACCGGTCGGCCAGAAGCTCGCAGCGCAACTGGACAGCAAAGGGTTGGTCGGCCTGGGCTACTGGGACCTGGGGTTTCGCCACCTGACCAACAGCAAGCATCCGGTGAACCGGCTCGAAGACATGCAGGGCCTGAAGATTCGGGTCATTCAGTCGCCCATCTACCTGGAAACCTTCTCCGCGCTGGGGGCCAACCCCGTGCCGATGGCGTTCCCCGAGGTCTACACCGGTCTTGAACAACACACCATCGACGGCCAGGAGAACCCGTTCACGGTGATCGAGGGCAACAAGTTCTACGAGGTGCAGAAATACCTGTCCGTCACGGGCCATATCTTCAACCCGCAATCGTTGATTATCAGCCAGAAGACCTGGAATCGCCTCAACGATGCTGAAAAAACCATGATTCGCGAGGCCGCCGCCCAAGCGCAGCACTTCCAGCGGGAAGTCACCGCGGCGAGCATGGACAAGGCCAAGGCGACGC
The DNA here is from genome assembly GCF_900156465.1 of Pseudomonas sp. 7SR1. Classification (NCBI taxonomy): domain Bacteria; kingdom Pseudomonadati; phylum Pseudomonadota; class Gammaproteobacteria; order Pseudomonadales; family Pseudomonadaceae; genus Pseudomonas; species Pseudomonas sp. 7SR1. The sequence goes on along the minus strand of NZ_LT707064.1, from coordinate 5,064,739 downwards.
TGGCTGGCGCGATGACCGTCAACGAACTCACCCCGGCCGAGAAAGATCGCTTCCGCGAGCGGGTGCGGCCGGTGATCGACAAGTTCGCCCAGTCCCTGGACGCCAACCTGGTGAAGATGATGTACGACGAAATCGCCAAGGTGCGGGCAGGACAGTGAGCTGAATCGGGTCCCGTTCAAGTCTGTGGGAGCGCGCCTGCTCGCGATGGCGGTGTGTCAGCGACTTGCAGTGTGGCTGACCTGGCGCCATCGCGGGCAGGCTCGTTCCCACAGCCTGACGCATCGTTATCAGAGCGTTATCGAGCCCCTGGCACCGCCAGCCACTGCCCGATGACTTTCTGGTAGCTGCCATTGGCCTTGCTCAGGTGCAGCCACTGGTCCACATACATTTTCCAGGTGGTGTCGTCCCGAGGCAGCAGATAGGCCTTCTCGCCATATTGCAGGTAGCGGGTCGGGTTGACGGCGCAAAGGCCAGGCTTGAGTTTCTGTTGGTAGAGGGCTTCCGACGCATCGGTGATCATCACGTCGGCCCGCTTGTCCAGCAGCTCCTGGAAGATGGTCACGTTGTCATGGAAACTGAGCTGGCCCTTGGGCAGGAAGGCCCGTACGAAGGCTTCGTTGGTGCCGCCGGCGGGCTCCACCAGGCGCACCGAGGGCTGGTTGAGCTGCTCGATGGTCTGGTAGCGCGACTGGTCTTCGCAGCGCACCAGCGGGATTTTTCCGTCCACGTCCAGGGTGTCACTGAAAAACCCTTTCTTCTGGCGTTCCAGGGTCACGGAAATCCCGCCCATGCCGATGTCGCACTTGCCTGCCAGCATGTCCGGCATCAGGGTCTTCCAGGTAGTCTGCACCCACTGCACCTTCACCCCCAGGCTCGTGGCCAGGGAGCGTGCCATGTCGATGTCGATGCCTTCGTATTCACCGCTTTCAGCCTTGTAGGTGTAGGGCTTGTAGTCACCGGTGGTGCAGACCTTGAGCTCGCCGCGTTGCAGGACCTGATCCAGATGGGAAGGGGCCGGCTCGGCCATGACGCTGCCGCACAGCGCCATCAGGCCGCAGAACGTCATTGTGCTTATTGTGTTTTTCATAGGGACGCACGTCTCGCAAGGGAAGGGGACAAGACGGGCCAGTGTAGTGAAAGTGCTTGCAGGCTGTCACCGAAGGCGTGGGCTGGGCATGCTTGCGCCCGCGGTGGCGGCAGGGCTCGTGTTCAAGGGCCGTCCGGTCGGATATGTTCGCTCATCAATTGCACGAGCGATCCCACAGGCTCGCTCAGGCTTTGGGGGCGACGATGCACGAGGCCGATATCACGGTGAAAAGTGTGCTCCCCCAGCTCCACCACCCGGACGTCGCCGGGCCAGTCCTGATGGGCGGCGGTCTGGGGAATCAGCGCGACCCCCACGCCTTTTCCCACCAGTTTGATGATCGCATCCAGTTCATCCAGCTCGCATATTTCTCGCAGGTTGACAGGCATCCGGCTGAGGAATCGGTCCACCTGCCTGCCGCCGAAAGAAGAGCGGTCATAACGGATGAAGGGCTGGCTGGCGAGCAGTTCGGTCCAGTCATCCCCGGGCACATCGGCGGGTACGATCAATCGGTAGGGCTCACGGACCAGAGTGGCCCAGCGCAGGTCGCTCTGCAGTGAGAAAGGCGGGCGAATGATGAGGGCCATGTCGATCTCACCGGCGTCCACAAGGTTGATCAACTCGATCGACAGGCCGGGTATCACGCGGGTTCGGCATTGCGGATACTGTCGGTGGAACTTCGCCAGCGCGTCCGGCAGGAACGAGCGCTGTACCGAGGCGATGGCGCCGATGTTGATCAAGACACTGGCGGGCGCACCGATGCTGGCGGAGCCCAGGTTGTCGTACAGGCGCAGCAGGTCCTGGGCCTGGAGCAGGATTTGATGACCCATCCGATTGAGCTGGGCGCTACGACCCTTGCGATCGAAGATCGGGAAGCCCAGCTCGGCTTCCAGACGCTGCATCTGGGCGCTGACGGCGGCCTGGGTCAGGCCGATTCGGTGGCCGGCGGCGGCGAACGTGCCCTCGCGGCAGACGGCGACCAGTGTTTTGAGTTCTTTGATCATTCACAAAGAATAGTTGTGTTCCTGAGCGATTTATATTGATTTTTTTATCTTCTGCGCGGCGCTAGGCTGGTTTCCCTGACCTCAAACCCCTGGAGTCCCGATGAGTATCGCGCCTTTTCACCTGGCTATCCCTGTATATGACCTCGCGGCCGCCCGCGCTTTCTACGGCCAAGTGTTTGGCCTGGAAGAAGGGCGGTCCAGCGCCCAATGGGTCGATTTCAATTTTTTCGGACATCAGCTGGTGATCCATGAACATCCGAAGACGCCGTCCCAGGAAAGCGTCCATAGCAACCCGGTGGACGGTCATGACGTTCCTGTCCCGCATTTTGGCGTGGTGCTGGGCTGGCAGGAATGGGAAGCGTTGGCCGAACGCTTGAAGTCCTTCGGCACCGAATTCGTGATCGAGCCCTATATTCGCTTCCAGGGCCAGGTTGGCGAACAGGCGACCATGTTTTTATTCGATCCGTGTGGTAACGCGCTGGAATTCAAGGCCTTCAAGGACATGGGCCAGCTGTTCGCGAAGTGAAGCGAGGCACCTGCCGGAGCCATGGCGCCGTTGCAACCTTGCGTGGACGGTTCCGCCCGCTGCATCCGCGTCAGCCGTCCACTGTTCAGCTGGATATGATCCCGTGATCGATGGCGTACTTCGCCAGTGCCGCGGGTTTGTCGATGTTGAGCTTGCGGCGGATGCTCAGGCGGTGGGTCTCGACGGTGCGCACGCTGATGTCCAGTTCCCGGGCCATTTCCTTGTTGTTCAGGCCCTGGACCATCTTGCGCAGCACCTGGCTCTCGCGAGGGGTCAGTTCGTTGTCGGTGTTCGGATCGGCGGCGAGCCGCTGGGCGATCTCGGCGCTGTAGAAGGTGCCGCCGCTGATGATGGCTTCGATGGCGGCGATGATTTCCCGCGATGGGGCGTTCTTGAGCACGTAGCCACTGGCGCCGGAGCGCACGGACTCGCTCACGTATTCATGATTGTCGTACATGCTGAGCATGAGGATCTTGAGGCTGGGGTACTGCTTGCCCAGCAGCCGGGTCAGTTCCAGTCCGTTCATGTCCTTGAGGCCGATGTCCATCAGCAGCAGGTCCGGCTGGCAACGACCGATCATTTCCAGCGCTTGCTCGCCGTTCTCCGCTTCACCGACCACCTCCAGTTGCGGCATGACGGACAGCAAGGCCCTGATGCCGTCGCGGACCAGGGAATGATCGTCCACCAGCGCGACACGGATTACAGGGGGCAGGCTCATGGGCAGGCGCTCTTGTTGTAATGGGGGCTCATCAGCTTTGCGTGACCGACGTGTTCATGGGGAGCAGGACGTCCAGTTCGCTTCGTCCGGGTGTCGAGGTCAGTTCCAGGCGGCCGCCGAAATGCTCGACCCGTTCGCGGATATTACGCAGGCCGATGCCAGCATGGCCACGTTCGACCTGGGGCACGTTGAAGCCCATGCCGTCATCCACCACCGTCAGGCGCAAGGACTGGCCCGAACCGAACAGGGTGATGGCGACCCGCTTGGCTCCGGCGTGGCGTTCGATATTGGTCAAGGCCTCCTGGGCGATGCGGAACAGCGAGACGGGGGCGCCATTTTCCAGCCGGCAGTCGAATTCGTTGCTTCGATAGGACACTTCGAGCCCGCTGCGCTGTTCGAACTCGGCGGCGAGCTGGCCGATGGCGGCCGGCAGGCCCAGGGTATCGAGCAGGGAGGAGCGCAGGTCATGGGAAATGCTGCGGATTTCGCCGATGGCCTGGCCCAGCCGGTCGGTGGCGTTCTTCAGGATACCCAGGCCATTTTCCTGGCCATTCTCAAGGACATGGCTGGCGAGTTCGAACTGGAACTTTATCGACACCAGCACCTGGCTGATGCCGTCGTGAAGCTCGCGAGACACCCGTGAGCGCTCTTCCTCCTGCAAGCTGACGATGCGCTGGTTCAGCCGTTGCAGTTTCTTGTCGGCCAGGCGGTGCTCACTGACGTTCAGGGTCATGCCGCCGGCGAATACCAGCAGCACCGCCACCAATGCCACCGCGGCGATGGCCTGCATGGTGGTGTGGATGCCCTGGGCCACTTCATCGCGGGCCTTCTGGGTGGCGAGTTCGACATCCTCCAGGTAGATCCCGGTGCCGAGCATCCAGCCCCAGCGATCGAGCATGACCACATAGGCCAGTTTGTCGGTCACCTGGCCGGAGGAGGGCTTGTTCCAGGCATAGCGCTGGAAGCCTTCGCCTGACTCGGCGCTTTTGATCAGCGCCTGGATGACGGGCAGGCCGTGGGGATCCTTCATGTCCCAGAGGTACTGGCCCACCAGTTCCGACTGGCGTGCATGCATCAGGCTGCGGCCCTGGCGATCGTAGACGAAGAAATAACCGTTGATGCCGAAGCTGAGCTTGCGCAACTCCTCCAGCACTTGCTGCTGGGCCTTTTCGTCCCCCTGTCCATCGTTGTACAGCGGGGCGATCAGGCTCTGCGCCATCTCGACATAGTTCTTCAACTCGGCGCGCTTGCTGGCCAGGATGCTGTCTTCGATCAGTTGCGCCTGCTGATCACCCAACTGGCGGTTGAGGGAAATCACCAGCACGCAGATGACAGCGATCGCCAGGACCAGGGGCAGGATCCCGAGGGCGACGATTTTGTGTTTGAGCAGCATCTGTACTCCTGTCCGGGCCTGGCGAGGGGAGGCGTGATGACTGGCATCATATGCCAAACATCCTACCCGATAGCAGACCTGTGCAAGCAAGCCCGGCCCTGCAAGACCGACGGCGTCTACGTAGTACTACGGATTTATTTATTGACGGCTTGCAACGATATTGGGCCGGCTCCGAATAGCCGGGGCACATTATAAAAACAATCGCCGCAGTCCTCTTGGACATCGGCAGGAGACACGCAATGACAACCCGTCTGGTTAAACACCTCGCCTGGTTTGCCGTGGCTGTTCTGGGAGCCTGTGCGTTGAGTGTCGTGGCCTTGCGCCGCGGCGAACCCATCAACGCCCTCTGGATCGTCGTCGCAGCCGTGGCCATCTACCTGGTCGCCTACCGCTACTACAGCCTTTTCATCGCCAACAACGTGATGCAACTCGACGCGCGCCGGGCCACTCCCGCCGTGCTCAACAACGATGGCCTGGACTATGTCCCGACCAACAAGCACATCCTCTTCGGCCACCACTTCGCGGCGATTGCCGGCGCGGGGCCGCTGGTCGGGCCGGTGCTGGCGGCGCAGATGGGCTACCTGCCCGGCACGCTCTGGCTGATCGCCGGCGTGGTGCTGGCCGGTGCGGTGCAGGACTTCATGGTCCTGTTCCTGTCCACCCGCCGCAACGGTCGCTCCCTGGGCGACATGGTGCGCGAGGAAATGGGCCGTATCCCCGGCACCATCGCGCTGTTCGGCTGCTTTCTGATCATGATCATCATCCTCGCGGTGCTGGCGCTGATCGTCGTCAAGGCCCTGGCCGAGAGCCCGTGGGGGATCTTCACGGTGATGGCGACCATCCCGATCGCGATGTTCATGGGCATCTACATGCGCTACATCCGCCCGGGCCGCATCGGTGAGATCTCCCTCATCGGCGTGCTGTTGCTGCTGGGTTCGATCTGGCTGGGCGGGCAGGTGGCCGCCGATCCGGTCTGGGCCAAGGCCTTCACCTTTACCGGCGTGCAGATCACCTGGATGCTGATCGGCTACGGCTTTGTCGCGGCGGTGCTGCCGGTGTGGCTGATCCTGGCGCCGCGGGACTACCTGTCCACGTTCCTCAAGATCGGTACCATCGTCGCCCTGGCGATCGGCATCCTGATCACCATGCCGGAGCTGAAGATGCCGGCGCTGACCCAGTTCACCGACGGCACCGGCCCGGTGTGGAAGGGCGGGCTGTTCCCGTTCCTGTTCATCACCATCGCCTGTGGCGCGGTGTCGGGCTTCCATGCGCTGATTTCATCGGGCACCACGCCCAAGCTGCTGGATAACGAAGTCAATGCCCGTTACATCGGCTACGGCGGCATGCTCATGGAGTCCTTCGTGGCGATCATGGCCATGGTCGCCGCTTCGGTGATCGAGCCGGGCGTGTACTTTGCCATGAACAGCCCGGCGGCCATCGTCGGCACCGACGTGGTGGCCGTGGCGCAGACCGTCAGCAACTGGGGCTTTGCCATCACGCCGGACGCGTTGCAGGCGGTGGCCAAGGACATCGGCGAAACCACCATCCTGGCCCGCGCCGGTGGTGCGCCGACCCTGGCGGTGGGTATCGCGCAGATCCTGCACTCGGTGCTGCCGGGTGAGAACACCATGGCGTTCTGGTACCACTTCGCGATCCTGTTCGAAGCGCTGTTCATCCTCACCGCGGTGGACGCCGGCACCCGTGCCGGGCGGTTCATGCTGCAGGACCTGCTGGGCTCGTTCGTGCCGGCCCTCAAGCGCACCGAATCCTGGCCCGCCAACCTGATCGCCACCGCCGGTTGCGTGGCACTGTGGGGCTACCTGCTGTACCAGGGCGTGATCGACCCGCTGGGTGGCATCAACACCCTGTGGCCGCTGTTCGGCATCTCCAACCAGATGCTGGCGGGGATCGCCCTGATGCTCGGTACCGTGGTGCTGATCAAGATGAAGCGCCAGCGCTACGTCTGGGTCACGCTGCTGCCGGCGACGTGGCTGCTGATCTGCACCACCACCGCGGGCCTGATCAAGCTGTTCGACGCCAACCCGGCGATCGGCTTCCTGGCCCTGGCGCGCAAGTACAACGATGCCCTGGCCGCCGGCCAGGTCCTGGCCCCGGCCAAGAGCGTGGAGCAGATGCAGCACGTGGTGTTCAACGCCTACACCAACGCCACGCTGACGGTGCTGTTCCTGTTCGTGGTCTTCAGCATCCTGTTCTACGCGCTCAAGGTCGGCATCGCCGCCTGGGGCACGAAAGAGCGCACGGACAAAGAAGCGCCATTCCAGGCCCTGCCGGACGCGTAACCAGAGGATTGCAACGATGTTCAATGACTTGAGTCGCCTCGGTAAATACCTCGGTCAGGCCGCCCGCCTGATGGTCGGCATGCCCGACTACGACAACTACGTCGAGCACATGCAAACCAAGCACCCGGACAAGCCGCTGATGGACTACGAGGCGTTCTTCCGCGAACGCCAGGAAGCCCGCTACGGCGGCAAGGCCGGGCCCAAGTGCTGTTGAACCGCTGATTGCCGGCGGATGATGCAACCCTTGTGGGAGCGAGCTTGCTCGCTCCCACAGTTGTTTCTGGGGGCTCAAGAGGTGCATACACCTCAGACCCCTTTGTAGGATGACCTCAGGATTTGCTTACGCCACGGATCCCTTGTGGGAGCGCGCCTGCTCGCGATGGCAGTGGGTCAGTTGACGATGATGTCGCTGATCCACCGCTTGTGAGCAGACTTCCCCCCAACATCAGTCGTTTCCGGGGAAGGGGGGCGTGTAAGCGCACCCTCACTCCGCCAGCAACACCGCCGCATCGAAGCCCACGCGCAAGTTGCCCCAGTGACGACCGCCAAAGAAGAACGGGACGTCGATCTCGGTCATGATTTCCCCGGTATCGCGCAGGTAGGTCTGCAGCAGGAAGCGCTGGACGTTGCCTGCCGCACGTAGGCCAATGGGGTCGTTGAAGATTCGCTTGTTGCGGCACACCGGCAGATCCACCGCCCGGTCACCGGTCGGTGGCTTCGAAACCCAGCTGTTGTTCACCGGGCAATACCCCTTGCTGTCGACAATGAACGAAACCTTGCCCCCCGGCGTGCTGCGGGTGAGGGTGTCGCAGGCTTCCTGGCAGACCTGGGCGAAGCGTTCGGTGTAGCGGGTCATGTACTGCTTGGGATCGGTGCCCGGGATCAGCTGATAACTCTGGTCGAACAGATCGAGCCCCTCGTCCAGCAGTGCCTGCAGGCGGACCTGAAGGGTGTCCCGGCATTCGCTGGCCCGGGTGATGGCGGCGTCCAGCTTGCCATGGCCGAGCACGAAGCGGCCCAGCAACGCCTGCACCCGCTCGGCCACGCCGGACAGGTCGCGGGTGGCGGTCGCCGAATGCTGCATGCGCTGATCGATGGACTGGCTGTCGGCGTGGATCTGGGTGACTCGCTCGTTGATGCCGGTGTTGGCATCGGCGAACTGCTGGATATGCTCGGCGATGTCCGCCAGCTTGCCATTGGTGGACTCGAAGTCGCCGATCATGCTTTCGAAATGGCCGGAGGCGCGCTCCACGACTTTCTGGGTTTCCCGGGCGCTGTGGCTGATCTGGGTGGTCTGTTGATGGGTGGAGCTGACTTCTTCCAGCATGGCGTCGATGTTGCGGGAGATATCGTCGGTGGCCCGGCTGACGTTCTGCGCCAGGGTCCGCACCTCATCGGCCACCACGGCGAAGCCTCGGCCGCTTTCGCCGGCCCGGGCGGCTTCGATGGCGGCGTTGAGCGCCAGCAGGTTGGTCTGGGCGGAGATCTGCTGGATCAACCCGACGATGGACTTGATGCTCGAGGAGCGCTGGTTCAAGGCGTTCACCAGCGTGGCGAACTCGTTGAGGCTGCTGGAGATTTCGCTGATGTTGCCGGTCACTTCGAGCAACTCGGCGTAGGAGTCGCGGGCCATGCTCAGGTTCTGGGCGGTGGTGCTGGAGATGCCCTGGGTCTGGCGCGAGACTTCCTCGATGCGGCCAACGGCGCTGTTGCTCTGGTCCATCACTTCCTTGGCGAAGCGTGCCTGGTGGGTAGCGCTGTCACTGGAATCGCTGATGTTCTTGAGCGAACGCGCCGATTCCACGGCGATGTGTACGGTCAGGGCCTGGACGTTGCTGATGATTTCCCGCTGCTTGGCCAGGAAACGGTTGCACGTGCCCGCCAGTACGCGGATTTCGTCGTGGGTCACCAGGGGCAAGTCCTTGGACAGGTCGCCTTCGCCGTTGGCGATTTCCTCCAGGGCCTTGGTCATGGCTGTGACCGGGCGCACGATGAGATGGCGGAAGTACCAGACCATGAAGCTGATCATGCCCGCCGTCAGTAACGTACCGAACAGCAGCGCGTGGGTCAGGCTGTCGAGTCGCCCCTCGATCTGCCCCAGCAAGGCGGCGTCCAATTGGGCATTGCGCAACTGCAGCACGATGTCCGCACGGGCGCTGAGGGCGACCCAGTACAGCAACCCGCTGACCACGACCAGTAGAAAAAGGCTCGACAGCTTTTTAGTGAGGGTATCGAAAAAACGCATTTCGATAGACTCGTACAAGTCCTTTAACGTCTGCATACCGTCGCTCCTGGGCGGAAAAATCTTTTAATGGAATACATTCGACCGAAAGCGCAAAAGCTTTAGGCGGGGAAGGGCTATTTGATATCACTCTGCAAAAGTCGGCCCGATTCATAGGGTTGGAAGGCGATGGGCTTGATGGAAAAGATTTACTGGGAATTATTCTCAAAGTATATTCGCTCTCATTAACGTCCCCTCCCATGAGTGCCCTTTCTTGAAGCGTTCCATCCCTTTCGCCAACCGCAGCGCATTCTTCAAGCGTGTGCTGCCCACGCTGTCCTGCTGCCTCATCGCCAGCCCCTTGTGGGCGCAGGATTCCCTTGAGCTGCCCACCACGGATATCCAGGGCACCCGCATCACTCAGGAGGAGGGTTACACGGCATCGCAAGCCAGCACGGCGAGCAAGAGCGATGTACCGATCAAGGAAGAGGCGCAGTCCATCAATGTCGTCACCCAGCAGACCCTGGATGACTATCAGGTGCGCTCGCTGAACGATGCGATGAAATTCGTCAGCGGTGTCAGCCAGGGCAACACCCTGGGCGGCTCGCGGGACTCACTGGTCAAGCGCGGCTTTGGTACCAACGACGATGGCTCGATCCTGCGCGATGGCGTGCGCTCGAACCTGGGGCACAATTTCAGCGCCACCACCGAGCGGGTCGAGGTGCTCAAGGGGCCGGCCTCGTTGCTGTATGGCGCGCTGGAGCCGGGCGGCCTGATCAACGTCATCAGCAAGCAGCCCGAGTACACCCGGAGCACCACATTGAGCGGCTCGGGCTACAGCGAAGGCGGCGGCACAATGGCCCTGGATACCACCGGGCCGTTGGGAGACACAGGGTTGGCGTATCGCTTGATTGCCGAGCGCAAACATGAAGATTACTGGCGCAACTACGGGGTCAACGAGAGCACTCTGGTCGCGCCTTCGCTGGCCTGGACGGGTGAGCGGGCTTCGTTGAATTTGAGTTATGAGTACAACGAATATTCCAATCCGTTTGACCGGGGCACAGTGTTCCGCAATGGACATCCGGTGGACATCGATTATGACAAGCGCCTGGACGAGCCCTGGGCCAAAAGCGTGGGCATTCGCGAGACAGCGACGGCGCGTTTCGAGTATGAGCTGAGCGAGGCGTGGAAAACCCGCGTGACGTATGGCTGGAACAATGATCGGTACAGCCTTTCGATTGCGCAGCCGAGCCAACTGACTGGCAATATCCTGCGCAGGGCTGCCAATGGCGCGCACTACGATGATGAGACCCGTTACGCGAGTTGGGATTTCATTGGTAAGCAGGAGCTGTTCGGCCAACGCCATGACCTGCTGGTGGGGGTCGATAATCAGGTATCCGATCAGTATCGCGGCAAGACCTATCGTGGGGTCGCGCAAGGCGGATTCGACATCACAGCCCCTGTCTACGGTGGGCTGGCAGAGCCGGGCAGAATCAATGCGGCACAAAGTAATCTGAGCAACCAACTGACATCCAGCTCCATCTATCTCAAGGACAACTGGCATCTGGATGATCGTTGGATCCTGGTGTTTGGTGGTCGCTACCAGCATTACGATCAATACACTACACAAGGACTGGTTCCTGCTTCGCCGGTTCGCGACGATAACGGCGACGCTTTCGTGCCATTCCTGGGCGTGGTCTACAAGGCATCCGAGACCCTTTCGCTGTATGGCAACTATAGCCGTTCATTCAAGCCCAACGACGTGGTCGACAAGGACAGTCGTACCTTCAAGCCAGAGGAGGGGCGCAGCTATGAAATTGGCGCCAAGTACGATCCGTTGCCGGGCTTGAACATCAATCTCGCCCTGTTCGACATTGTTAAGAAGAACGTAGTGACTACTGTCGACGAAGTCTCCGAAGCCGCCGGAAAAGTCGGCTCCCAAGGCCTGGAACTCGACATCACCGGTCGCCTTTCCGAGCGCTGGGAGCTGATCGGCACCTACGCCTACACCCACACGGAAATCCTCGACGATCCGAAAAACGAAGGTCATCGTCTCGCCGACGCGCCGAAACACACCGCCAGCCTGTACCTGACCCATCATCTCAATGTCCCCGCCGAATTCGGCGCCTGGCACGCCGGGGGCGGTGCGCGCTACGTCGGTGAACGAGCCGCCAATAACGACAACGGTTTCTGGCTCAGCAGTTACACCGTGGCCGACGCCTTCCTGCGCTGGGAGTCGCCGGTCCTGGGCTACAAGACCTCGTTGCAGCTGAACGTGGACAACCTGTTCGACAAGCAGTACTACCCGTCCTCCACCGGCAGCGAGCTGCAGGTCAACGTCGGCGAGCCTCGTACCGCACGCCTGAGCGCCAGCGTGACATTCTGATCGCGCTGCGCTGAAACCGAAAAGCCCGGGTTTTGTCCCGGGCTTTTTCATGGTGTCGCAGGCTAAGCCGGGGTGCCGCCGACGGGGGGCTTCGCCGCGTCCTGCCTGACGCCTGACCTGAGGGCGTGGCGAAGCTTCAGCGCCGGTCGCTCCACCAGGTAATAGGACACGCCGCTCAATGCGAACGACAGCACCAGTACCGCCGTGATGATCAGCGCGTTGTACTCCACCGGCCAGAACGCCCGCAGTACATACATCACCACGAAGTGGTTGAGGAACACCCCGTAACTGATATTGCCCAGCAGTTCGTCCAGCCGATGAGGCTTGTGCCTGGCGAGCAGGAATACTGCCGGCAGGCCGAGGGCGATGCCGAGGGTGACTTCCGCGTTGAAAGGACGGCGGGGAATGAACCCCATGGCAATGCCCAGGCACATCAACCCAGCCACAGCCGCGGTCATCGACGCGATCCACAGGCCCTTGGCTTGGGCCCGGTACAGGTAGCTGCCACAGAGGAAAATGAACAGCACGCCCGGGAGCAACCGGTAGCCGTATATATCCGTGTCGAGGTAGCCCAGCGAGGCAACCAGGAAGATCGCCACGGACGCCGCGAATGCGATGCCCCGCGCCCTGTAGCGGATCAGGAACGGGATCAGCAGGTAGAAACACATTTCCATGCCCAGGGACCAGGCCGGCGGCAGGATCTGCGGCACGGTGATGCCGAACATATAGAAACCCAGCGGTACGATCGGCAGGCTGGTGGCGACGTTTTCCAGGGTCAGGGCCGCGGCCTGGGGTGTGCCGGGCAACAGGAAATGAATCACCACGCAGGACAGGGCGAAGTAAAGCAGGAACTGAGGGTACAACCTCAACAGCCGGTCGATGTAGAACAGGCCAATCTGCCCATCGCTGCCGTAGTTGCGTTCGATCAGGGAGGTCATCACGAAGCCGCTGATGATCAGGAAGGAAATCACGGCCACCACGCCGGGATTGAAGCCCATGAACGTCACGCCCATATGAGACATCGCCACCAGCATTGCCAGCAGCAACCGAAAGACCCCCACGTGCATCATCCTTAATCAGAGTTGATCCGTTTGCGCGATACGTTATTGGGCTTTGCGGGCAGTTGACAGCCGTTTGCGCGACGGCGGCGGGCCAGTGGGGACAATTGTCACTTTTGACACACATGGGCTTGGTTCGATTGCCGGCTTGCAGGGAGGCCGAAATCGCCAGTGGGTAGTAATTTCCCCGTTTCAGGGCATCAAGCGCCCTTCATCCGTTTCGCTGCACCGATTCGACCCGTTTGCGATGTCCTGGTCAGGCGCCGTGCAGGGCTTTGCAGCCTTATCAGGTGCTTTTCGCCGCTCAAACGAATAAAAATTTCACGGTTACGCCATTTTGCGCCGGTTTTTCCAGCGAAAGCGCCTAACCTCGAGCTTGGGCACAGCCTTTGCTACGGCTTGAGTCAGTGGCCACCGAACCGGGGGCTTCCATGGAACAGACACCCACAGAACAGAGGAGAGGGGCACTACGCAGAGTTGAAGGGGGCGCACGTCTTCCAGACGCAAAGGCCAGATCAGCGACCGACATCCATGAGGTGCTCATAGAACCAGGGCTCATCAAACAAGGCTCACCCAAACAGGCAAGGCCGCACTATTGGAATGACGCAGTGATAAGAAATGCCGTGTAGAACGCGGCTGGGAGTTGGCTATGCCCCGAGCTTTTTTCAATGAAATGTATGACGCCAAGGGTGACTGCCGCCCGCATTACCAAGCCTTCGCACGCTGGTTGGCGGACACGCCGACCGAGCTGCTCGAGCAACGCCGGCGCGAAGCCGACCTGCTGTTCCATCGCGCCGGGATCACCTTCACGCTGTATGGGGACGAGCAGGGTACCGAGCGGTTGATACCGTTCGACATCATTCCGCGCAGCATCAAGGCCAGTGAATGGCAGACGGTCGAGCGCGGCTGCATCCAGCGGGTCCAGGCCCTGAACATGTTCCTGGCCGACATCTATCACGACCAGCGCATTCTCAAGGAGGGCATCATCCCGGCCGAGCAGGTGCTGGCCAACGAGGGTTACCAGATCGCGATGCAGGGCCTGAACCTGCACCGGGGCATCTATGCCCATATCGCCGGTGTCGACCTGGTGCGTGACGGCGATGGCAGCTACTACGTGCTGGAAGACAACCTGCGCACCCCCAGCGGCGTGAGCTACATGCTCGAAGACCGCAAGATGATGATGCGCCTGTTCCCCGAACTGTTCGCGGCCCAGCGCGTGGCCCCCATCGATCATTACCCGAACCTGCTGCTCGACACCCTCAAGAGCTCCAGCCCGCTGGACAACCCCACCGCCGTGGTCCTGACCCCCGGCCGTTTCAACAGTGCCTATTTCGAACACGCGTTCCTGGCCCGGGAAATGGGGGTCGAACTGGTGGAAGGGGCCGACCTGTTCGTGCGCGACGACCATGTCTACATGCGCACCACGGCAGGTCCCCAACAGGTGGACGTGATTTACCGTCGTCTCGACGATGCGTTCCTCGATCCGCTGTCGTTCAACCCCGACTCCATGCTGGGCGTGCCCGGGCTGATCGCCGTGTACCGCGCCGGCAATGTGGTGCTGGCGAATGCCGTCGGCACCGGCGTGGCCGACGACAAGTCGATCTACCCCTACGTGGACGAGATGATCCGCTTCTACCTCACCGAAGAACCCATCCTCAAGAACGTGCCCACCTGGCAGTGCCGCAAGCCCCAGGACCTGTCCCATGTGCTGGCCAACCTGCCCGACCTGGTGGTCAAGGAAACCCAGGGCTCCGGCGGCTACGGCATGCTGGTGGGGCCGGCGGCGACCGCGGCGCAGATCGAAGACTTCCGCGCCCGCCTCAAGGCCCGGCCGCAAGACTACATCGCCCAACCGACCCTGAGCCTGTCCACGTGCCCGACCTTTGTCGAGAACGGCATCGCCCCGCGTCATATCGACCTGCGTCCGTTCGTGCTGTCGGGCAAGGAGACGCGCCTGGTGCCCGGGGGGCTGACCCGCGTGGCGCTTCGCGAGGGCTCGCTGGTGGTGAACTCGTCCCAGGGTGGCGGTACCAAGGACACCTGGGTAGTGGAGGATTAAGACATGCTTTCAAGAACCGCTTCGGACCTCTACTGGATGTCCCGCTACCTGGAGCGCGCCGAGAACCTGGCGCGCATGCTGGAGGTCAGCTACTCGCTGTCGCTGATGCCCCAGGCCGGGCGTAGCGACGGGCACGCCGAGCTGGCGATGTCATTGCTGGCCGCCGGTACGCTGGACGACTACAACGCTCGTTATGGGGCGCTCGACAGCGAACACATGCTGCATTTCTTCGCCCTGGACGACACCAACCCCGGCAGCATCTACAGCTGCCTGCGGGCGGCGCGGACCAATGCCCACGCCGTGCGCGGACGCATCACCGCCGACATGTGGGAAAACATCAACGCCACCTGGCTGGAAATGCGCAACATCGCCGGCAATGGCCTGGGACGCTACGGCATCAGTCATTTCTGCGAATGGGTCAAGGAACGCTCGCACCTGTTCCGTGGGGCGACGTCGGGCACCATCATGCGCAACGATGCCTACTGTTTCATTCGCCTGGGCACCTTCATCGAGCGGGCGGACAACACCCTGCGGTTGCTGGACGCCCGCTACGAAATGTATGGCGAGGAGTCGGAGGAGGTCAGCGACAAATCGGCGCGCGGCTACTACCAGTGGAGCGCGTTGCTGCGGGCCCTGTCTTCCTTCGAGGCGTTCAACGAGATCTACCGCAATGCGCCGAATGCCGAGCAGGTCTCGGAAATGTTGCTGCTGCGCGCCGATGTACCGCGCTCGTTGCTCGCCTGCATCGAGGAACTCGACCACATCCTGGCCAGCCTGCCGGGCAACAATGGGCGCCCGGCCCAGCGCCTGGCCGCGGAGCTGCACGCACGCCTGCGTTATTCCGGGATCGACGAGATCCTGGCCTCGGGCCTGCATCTGTGGCTGACCGACCTTATCGACCAGATCCGCCACCTGGGCCAGACCGTCCACGAATCCTATCTGGAGGTCGTATGAAACTTTCCATACGCCATGACACCACCTACCGCTACACCGACGAGGTGTGCACCAGCATCCAGTTCCTGCGCCTGACGCCCAAGGACAGCCAGCGCCAGCGCATCCTGCAATGGCACCTGGAGTTGCCGCGCCTGGTGCGCAGCCAGCTCGACCCGTACGGCAACATCCTGCATGTGATGACCATGGACGAGCCCCACGGCGCCTTGGTGCTCACGGCCTACGGTGAGGTGCAGATCCACCAGGCGGTGGAGGTGGAGCCGGATGACCAGTCGCCATTGCCGTTCCTGCGTACCAGCCGTCTCACCCAGGCGGACGACGCCCTCGGTGCCTTCGCCGAGGAACAATGCGCGGGCCGACGCGATCGTGCCGCCTTGACCGCCCTGATGGACGGCCTGGTGGCCCGCATGCCCTACAGTCCGGGTACGACCGCGGTCAACAGCACGGCCGCCGAGGCGTTTGCCGGCGGCTCGGGTGTCTGCCAGGACCATACCCACGCCTTTCTGGCGTGCGCCCGCAGCCTGGGGATTCCGGCACGGTATGTCTCGGGCTACCTGTGCACCGAGGATGAAAGTCACCTGGCGAGCCACGCCTGGGCCGAAGCCTGGCTGGGCGATGGCTGGTACAGCTTCGATGTGACCAACCGCCTGACCCGCCCGGACCGGCACCTGAAGCTGGCGGTCGGCCTGGACTACCTCGATGCCTGCCCGGTGCGGGGCATGCGTCGCGGAGGCGGGGCGGAGCAGATGCAGGCCCGGGTGCAGGTGAGCTCCATGGTCCAGGTCCAACATTAAGTGCTGTTCGAAAAGCCCTGATACTCGGTGATGCGGCGTCGAAAACCGCCTCGGAATGCTCGTTTACGCCAGTGAATCCAGCTTCCCAGGCGGTTTTTGCCTGGCCTGACCTTTGTCTCCGAGGACTTTTCAAATGGCGGCTGGGGAGCCGGGCGGGGAGACCTGCCCGGGCATTGCAGCCTAACCGACCCCGCGCAGGTGCTCCATGGCCCATACGGCGGCCTCGACCCGCGAGCGCAGGCCGAGCTTGTGCAAGAGGTTCTTGACGTGGACCTTCACCGTGCCTTCGGTGATGCCCAGCTTGTGGCCGATGACCTTGTTGCTGTAGCCGGCCGCGATGGTCTTGAGCACCTGGCGTTCGCGCTCGGTCAGGTCCACGTCGGCCTGGCGGGGCGGGGAGCGCAGGGCCTGGGCCATGACACGAGTCAGCCCGGGACTGATCACCAGGGCGCCCTTGAGCGCATCGCGGATGTACTGCACCAGCAGCTCGGGCTCCATGTCCTTGAGCAGGTAGCCGTTGGCGTCCAGGCGCAGGGCATCGCGGATGTCGTCCTCGGCATCGGACACGGTGAACAGCAACACCTTGCCGCTGTAGTTCATGGCGCGCAGCCGACGCAGGGTTTCGATGCCGTTCATCTGCGGCATGTTGTTGTCCAGCAGCACCAGGTCGGGCTTGAGCGGTTCGATCAAACACAGGGCTTCTTCGCCATGGCTGGCTTCGCCGACGATCTGCAGGTCGTCTTCGAGTTCGAGCATCTGGCGAATCCCGCGACGCATCATCGGATGGTCGTCGACCAGTAGCAGGGTGTGGCGCAGGGGGGCGTTCATGTGACGGTGCCTTCGGTGTGTTGGCCCAGGAATTCCGGCTGGAAGCACACCTGGATACGGGTGCCCTGGGGTGTCCGGGAGAGGATCTGCAGCTGGCCGCGCAGGCTGCGGGCCCGTTCGTTCATGATGTTCAGGCCATGGTGTTCGCGCTGGTCCACTTCGCCGCTGAAACCACGGCCATCGTCTTCGACCGACAATTGCACCGTCTCGCCTTCCTGGCGCAACTGCAGCCAGGCATTCTCGGCGTGTGCGTGGCGCAGGCAGTTGGACAAGGCTTCACGGGTGATCTGCAGGATATGGATCTGTTCGCTGGCCGACAGCTCGAAAGCCAGTGTGTCGATGAACAGATGGACCTGGAAGTCCCCGCGGCTGGAGAACTCCGCGGCGGTGTCCTTGAGCTCTTCCACCAGGCCGTCGTCGTGGATCTGCAGGCGAAACGTGGTCAGCAGTTCCCGTAGCTGGCGATAGGCGTTGTTGAGTCCTTCGCGCAGCTCGCCGGTCACCGCTTCCAGGGTTTGCACCGGTTCGCCACGACGCATCAGGGTCTGCATGCGGCTGACCTGCAGTTTCATGTACGACAGGGCCTGGGCCAGGGAGTCATGCAGCTCCCGGGCAATGATGGTGCGTTCGTCCAGCAGCAACAGGCGATGGTCCTGCTCGCGCTGGCGCTTGAGGGACAGTGACGTGCCGATCACGTTGGCCAGGGCCTGGATCAGTTCGGTCTCCCAGGGTTGCGCCGTATGGCCGTCGACGAAATGCGCCTTGAGCTCGCCCAGTTCGTTGCCCTGGTTGCTGATGCTGAAGGTCTGTGGCCGGGCACCATGATGCTTCTGACAGGTGGCACAGTCACTGCTGGCACAGACCTCGCGGTTGTTGGCGCCATGAATCGCCAGCAGTTGCCGCGCGGGGGCCTGCAGTTGCCCTTGCAGGCAGAGCGACAGGCGCAGGCCCGGCAGCCGCTGCTGGAAACGACCGATCAGCTCATCCAGGCCCTGGGCATTGGCCTGGCGCGTGGCGAGGCTGCGGCTGCTCTGGTACAGCAGTTCCAGGGCGGCATTGGCGTGTTGCAGGTTCAGGGTTTTCTGGCGGACCTGTTCTTCCAGGGTCCGGTGGGACTGCTCGATGGTTTCGGCCATGGTGTTGAAGCTGGTCGCCAGTTGGCCCAGTTCATCCTCGGACTGGTGATTGACCCGGACCTGGAATTCACCACGGCGAAAACGCTGGGTCGCCTCCACCAGTTCCTGCAACGGCGTGACCACGCTGTATTGCAGTTCGTACAAGCCGATCAGCAGGATGATCATGGTGCTGAACAGCGCCATGCCCTGGATCGTCTGTTGCCAGCCCTGTTTGTGCTCGCTCTGGCGTTGCAGCAGGGTGACGAACTGGTCCAGCTGCGCGACGAAGGAATCCGCGCTGGCCTGCAAGAGCGCCGAGTCGCCGCGCTCGACGGCGGGGCGCAGGGTCTCGTCCCAGCGTTGCAGAAGGTCACGATAGCTCTGGTTCAGGGCAGTTGTCGGGCCGTCCTCCAGCACGGCGCGAAGGGAAGGGCTATTGAGGCGTTGCTGCAGGCTGTCGACGATGGCCGGGATGGCGGCGGTGTCGCCCGCCGCCAGTTTCCAGCTCAGGTGGTAGGTCTCCATGCGCACCGAGCCGGCGGTGTTGATCGCTGCCGCATCGCCCTGGCTGAACCAGGCGATCAATCCGGCGCTCAGGGAACTGGCCAGGGCAAGGATGGCAATCAGGATGACTGCTACCGCGGCGCGCGCGGGCAGGGAGCTGCGCAGCCAGCCCATCATTGCGGCTGGCCCTGGCGCAACAGCGGTAAAACGAGCATAGGGTGCCTCGGATCGAGGGTGTTGCAGCCGATCCCGGGCGCACTACCTCTAAAGAGTTGTTGGCCGTTCCGTTTCCATAAAAGCTTCGGCCAATTCGTTCAAGCTATTGATAAACAAAGGGTTCTATCAATTTCAGGGACTACCTCCTTGGAGGTAGGTGGGCCAAGCATAGGCCCATACCCCCGGGAGGCTCTTTGACTCACGTCAAGTTTTTGCGGGGTAGGCATCACTAGTCTGCGCTCATCGAACTGATGGGAGCATCGTGATGCGAGCGCAAGTGCAACAAGGGTTGGTACTGGGGATGAGTACCCTGGCCTTCACCGTGTGCTTCATGGTCTGGATGATGTTCGCGGTGCTCGGCGTTCCCATCAAGGAAATGCTGGCCCTCAACGAAACCCAGTTTGGCCTGCTGGCCGCCACGCCGGTACTGACCGGTTCGCTGGTGCGCCTGCCCCTGGGGCTGCTCACCGACCGTTTCGGCGGGCGCATCGTGTTCTTCCTGCTGATGCTGTCCTGCGTACTGCCGTTGTACCTGATCACCCTGGCCACGGCCTTCTGGCAGTTCCTGGTCCTGGGGCTGTTCGTCGGCCTGGCCGGCGGTTCGTTTTCGGTGGGCATCGCCTACGTCGCCAAGTGGTTCGACAAACAGAACCAGGGCTTTGCCATGGGCGTCTTCGGTGCCGGCAACGCCGGTGCGGCGGTGACCAAGTTCCTTGCGCCGGCCTTGATCGCCCTGGGCTCCTGGCACCTGGTGCCGAAGGTGTTCAGCGCGATCCTGTTCCTCACCGCGCTGTCGTTCTGGTTCCTCACCGCCGAGAAAAAAGAGCACCGCAGCGCCAACGGCGCCAGCCTGCGCGAACAGCTCAAGGCCCTGAAAGAGCCGGCCGTGTGGCGCTACTGCCAGTACTACTCGATCGTGTTCGGCGGCTATGTGGCCCTGGCGCTGTGGATGACCAAATACTACGTGCAGGAATACGGTTTCAGCCTGCAGAGCGCGGCGCTGCTGGCGGCGTGCTTTTCGCTGCCCGGTGGTGTGCTGCGCGCCGTCGGTGGCTGGATGTCCGACCGTTGGGGTGCCCAGAGCGTGACCTGGTGGGTGTTGTGGGTCAGCTGGATCTGTCTGTTCCTGCTGTCCTATCCCCAGACCCAGCTGCAAGTGCAGACCGTCAACGGCATCGTCGACTTCCACATCGGCCTCAACGCCACCCTGTTCACCGTGCTGCTGTTCGTGATGGGCATCGCCTTCGCGTTCGGCAAGGCCTCGGTCTTCAAGTACATCGCCAACGACTACCCGAAAAACATGGGCGCGGTGTCCGGCATCGTCGGCCTGGCCGGCGGCCTGGGCGGCTTCGTGCTGCCGATCATGTTCGGCGCCCTGGTGGACCTCACCGGCGTGCGCTCGTCCTGCTTCATGTTGCTGTACGGCGTGGTCTGGGTCTCCCTCATCTGGATGTACTTCAGCGAAATGCGCAAGCGCCCGCTGCTGGGCAAGCGTCAGCCCGCCAGCCACCCCCCGTTTTCCAGCATTGCCCAAGGAGAAGAACATGTCCGTTCTGCAAACGCCTGACAAAGGCCCGGTCATCCATGACTGGCGCCCCGAAGACCCCGCCTTCTGGGGCAGCAGTGGCAAACAGACCGCACGGCGCAACCTGTGGATCTCGATCCCGGCGCTGCTGCTGGCCTTCGCCGTGTGGATGGTCTGGAGCACGGTGATCGTGCGCCTGAACGCCATCGGCTTCAGTTTCAGCACCGACCAGCTGTTCTGGCTGGCGGCGCTGCCGGGGCTGTCCGGTGCCACCTTGCGCATCTTCTATTCGTTCATGGTGCCGATCTTCGGCGGTCGGCGCTGGACCGCCCTGAGCACTGCATCGCTGCTGGTGCCGGCGCTGTGGATGGGCTTCGCGGTACAGGATCCGGGCACGCCCTACAGCGTCTTCGTGCTGATCGCATTGCTCTGCGGTTTTGGCGGCGGCAACTTCGCCTCCAGCATGTCCAACATCAGCTTCTTCTATCCCAAGTCCCAGCAGGGCACCGCCCTGGGCCTGAACGCCGGGCTGGGCAACCTGGGCGTCTCGGTGATGCAGTTCTGCGTGCAGCTGGTGATCTCCTTCGGGGTGTTCGGCTTCATGGGCGGCCAGCCCCAGGTATTGGCTGACGGCAGCTCGCTGTGGCTGCAGAACGCCGGTTTCATCTGGGTGCCGTTCATCCTGGCCGTGACCCTGATTGCCTGGTTCGGCATGAACGATTTGTCCAGCGCCCGGGCCTCGTTCAGCGAACAAGCGGTGATCTTCAAGCGCAAGCACAACTGGCTGATGTGCTGGCTGTACCTGGCGACCTTCGGCTCGTTCATTGGCTTCTCCGCCGCGTTCCCGCTGCTGATCAAGACTTCGTTCCCGGAAGTCATCGCCCTGAAATTCGCCTTCCTCGGCCCCCTGGTGGGCGCCCTGGTGCGGCCGCTGGGTGGTTGGCTGGCGGACAAGCTCGGCGGTGCGAAGGTCACCCTGTGGAACTTCGTGCTGATGATCGCGATGGTGTTCGGCGTCATGCACTTTCTGCCCCAAGGTGGCCAGGGCGGCAACTTCTACGGCTTCCTGGGCCTGTTCATGTTGCTGTTCATCACCACTGGCGTGGGCAACGGTTCCACGTTCCGCATGATCCCGGTGATCTTCCGCACCCTGCATGAAAAAGCCGCCCTGGGGAAAAAGCCCGAGGTGCGCGAGCAAGCGCTCAAGAACGCCGGCAAGGAGTCGGCCGCGGTGCTGGGCTTCAGCTCGGCCATGGGCGCCTTCGGTGCGTTCTTCATTCCTAAATCATTCGGCACTTCGATGGCCCTGACGGGCGGTCCGGAGATGGCCTTCTACATGTTCGTCGGCTTCTACCTGAGCTGCATCGTGGTGACCTGGTGGTGGTATGCCCGCAAGGGCGCCGCGACACCTTGCTAAGCCGAACCTAAACCTGCCTGGGCGGGGCGCAGACCCCGCGGAGCAAGCCTGAGAGGAAGACACTGTGAGTCATTTACTGGATCAACTGCGGTTCTTCAACCGCAAGCAAGGCGAGTTTTCCGACGGTCACGGCGAGACCCGCAAGGAGTCCCGCGACTGGGAAAACGTCTACCGTTCCCGCTGGCAGTACGACAAGATCGTGCGTTCGACCCATGGAGTGAACTGCACCGGCTCGTGCTCGTGGAAAATCTACGTCAAGAACGGCCTGATCACCTGGGAAACCCAGCAGACCGACTACCCGCGCACCCGCAACGACCTGCCCAACCACGAACCTCGCGGTTGCCCTCGCGGCGCGAGCTACAGCTGGTACATCTACAGCGCCAACCGGCTCAAGTACCCGAAGATCCGCAAGCCGTTGCTCAAGCTGTGGCGCGAAGCCCGGCAGACCCTGCCGCCGGTGGAGGCCTGGGCCAGCATCGTCGAGGACAAGGCCAAGGCCGACGCCTATAAAAGCAAGCGCGGCATGGGCGGCTTCATCCGCTCCAACTGGGAAGAAGTCAACGAGATCATCGCCGCCGCCAACGTCTACACCGTCAAGACCCATGGCCCTGACCGGGTGGTGGGTTTCTCGCCGATCCCGGCCATGTCCATGGTCAGCTACGCCGCCGGCTCGCGCTATCTTTCGCTGATCGGTGGCGTGTGCCTGAGCTTCTATGACTGGTATTGCGACCTGCCGCCCGCTTCGCCGATGGTCTGGGGCGAGCAGACCGACGTGCCGGAATCGGCCGACTGGTACAACTCCAACTACATCATCGCCTGGGGCTCCAACGTCCCGCAGACCCGTACCCCTGATGCCCACTTCTTCACCGAGGTGCGCTACAAGGGCACCAAGACCGTGGCGATCACCCCGGACTACTCGGAAGTCGCCAAGCTCACCGACCTGTGGCTCAACCCCAAGCAGGGCACCGACGCCGCCCTGGCCCAGGCCTTCAACCATGTGATCTTCAAAGAATTCCACCTGGACAAGCCCAGCGCCTATTTCACCGAATACGCCAAGCGCTACACCGACCTGCCGGTGCTGGTGATGCTCAAGCCGATGCTCGGCGCGGCACCAGGCGCGGGCTACCAGCCGGACCGTTTCCTGCGGGCCAGCGACCTGACCGACAACCTCGGCCAGGACAACAACCCGCAATGGAAAACCATCGCCCTGGATACCAACGGCGAGCTGGTTTCCCCCCAGGGTTCCATCGGCTATCGCTGGGGCGAGAAGGGCAAGTGGAACATCCTGCCCCGTGAAGGCGGCGAGGGGCGTGAAATCGACCTCAAGCTGAGCCTGATCGGCGGTGACGTCGCCGAGGTGGCGTTCCCGTACTTCGCCGGCGAAGCCCAGGAGTACTTCCAGCACGTGGCCGGTGATGCGGTGCAGTTCCGTAGGGTGCCGGTGCACAGCGTGGTGCTGGCCGATGGCAGCGTGGCGAAAGTCGCCACTGTATTCGACCTGTCGGCGGCCAACCTGGCCATCGACCGTGGCCTGGGGGGCGCCAACGTCGCCAAGGACTACGACGACGCCTCGGTACCCGGTACGCCAGCCTGGCAGGAGCAGATCACTGGTGTGAGCCGCGAGAAGGCGATCCAGATCGCCCGCGAGTTCGCCGACAACGCCGACAAGACCCGTGGCCGCTCGATGATCATCGTCGGGGCGGCGATGAACCACTGGTACCACATGGACATGAACTACCGCGGGCTGATCAACATGCTCATGCTCTGCGGTTGCATCGGCCAGACCGGCGGCGGCTGGGCCCACTACGTCGGCCAGGAAAAGCTGCGTCCGCAATGCGGCTGGCTGCCCCTGGCCTTCGGCCTGGACTGGAACCGTCCGCCCCGGCAGATGAACGGCACCAGCTTCTTCTATGGCCATAGCTCGCAATGGCGCCACGAGAAGATGAGCATGCACGACGTGCTTTCGCCCCTGGCCGACAAGTCGCAGTTCCCCGAGCACGCCCTGGACTACAACATCCGCGCCGAACGGGCCGGCTGGTTGCCCAGCGCGCCGCAACTCAACACCAACCCGCTGCACATCTGCCGCGATGCCGCCGCCGCGGGCCTGGAACCCAAGGATTATGTGGTCAAGTCGCTGCAGGACGGCTCCCTGCGCTTTGCCTGCGAGCAACCGGACAGCCCGGTGAACTTCCCGCGCAACATGTTCATCTGGCGGTCCAACCTGCTGGGCTCCTCGGGCAAGGGCCACGAGTACATGCTCAAGTACCTGCTGGGCACCAAGAACGGCGTGATGAACGAAGACATCGGCCAGGTCGGTGACTGCAAGCCCACTGAAGCCGAATGGGTCGACGAGGGTGCCATTGGCAAGCTCGACCTGGTGACCACCCTGGACTTCCGCATGTCCTCGACCTGCGTGTATTCCGACATCGTCTTGCCGACCGCTACCTGGTACGAAAAAGACGACATGAACACCTCGGACATGCACCCGTTCATCCACCCGCTGTCCGCCGCCATCGATCCGGCCTGGGAATCGCGCTCGGACTGGGAAATCTACAAGGGCATCGCCAAAGCGTTTTCCGCCATGGCCGTCGGACACCTGGGCGTGGAAAAAGACCTGGTGACCGTACCGTTGATGCACGACAGCGTTGGCGAACTGGCCCAGCCATTTGGCGGGACCGACTGGAAAAGCGCCGGTGTGGCGCCGGTACCGGGCAAGAACGCACCGAACCTGCAAGTGGTGGAGCGCGACTACCCCAACATCTACAAGCAATTCACCTCCCTGGGCCCGATGCTGGAAAAACTCGGCAACGGCGGCAAGGGCATCAACTGGAACACCGACGCCGAGGTGAAGTTCCTCGGCGAGCTCAATCATCATGAAGTGGACGCCGGTATCAGCCAAGGGCGGCCGAAGATCGACAGCGCCATCGACGCCGCCGAAGTGATCCTGTCCCTGGCTCCGGAAACCAACGGCCATGTGGCGGTGAAAGCCTGGGCGGCGCTGTCGGAATTCACCGGCATCGACCACAGCCACCTGGCCGTCTCCAAGGAGCATGAGGCCATTCGCTTCCGCGACATCCAGGCCCAGCCGCGCAAGATCATTTCCAGCCCGACCTGGTCCGGCCTGGAAGACGACCATGTGAGCTACAACGCCGGCTACACCAACGTCCACGAGTCGATTCCATGGCGCACCATCACCGGTCGCCAGCAGTTCTACCAGGATCACCCCTGGATGCAGGCGTTCGGCGAGCAGCTGATGAGCTATCGGCCTCCGGTCAACACCCGCACCATCGCCGGCGTGAAGGGCAAGCGCGGCAATGGCGAGACCGAGATCGTCCTGAACTGGATCACCCCGCACCAGAAATGGGGCATCCACAGCACCTACAGCGACAACCTGCTGATGCTGACCTTGAGCCGTGGCGGGCCGATTGTCTGGCTTTCGGAAATCGACGCCAGGCGCGCCGGCATCGAGGACAACGACTGGATCGAATGCTTCAACGCCAACGGCG
This sequence comes from Pseudomonas sp. 7SR1, assembly GCF_900156465.1. Taxonomy (NCBI): domain Bacteria; kingdom Pseudomonadati; phylum Pseudomonadota; class Gammaproteobacteria; order Pseudomonadales; family Pseudomonadaceae; genus Pseudomonas; species Pseudomonas sp. 7SR1. The sequence continues at coordinate 5,039,134 of NZ_LT707064.1, read as the reverse complement.
CGCTGACCGCCCGGGCGGTGGTCAGCCAGCGGGTCAAGGAGGGCATGGTGATGATGTACCACGCCCAGGAACGGATCGTGAACGTGCCAGGTTCCGAAACCACCAAGACCCGTGGTGGCCACCACAACTCGGTGACCCGCGTGGTGCTCAAGCCCACCCACATGATCGGTGGCTACGCCCAGCAGGCCTATGGCTTCAACTATTACGGCACGGTCGGTTGCAACCGCGACGAATTCGTCGTGGTGCGCAAGATGGCCAAGGTCGATTGGCTCGACGGTTCCAGTGGCGATGATCTGCCGCGTCCACTGCCAACCGATATCGAGGAGAACTGAGATGAAGATTCGCTCACAAATCGGCATGGTCCTGAACCTGGACAAATGCATCGGCTGTCACACTTGCTCCATCACCTGCAAGAACGTCTGGACCAGCCGCGAAGGGATGGAATACGCCTGGTTCAACAACGTCGAGTCCAAGCCGGGCATCGGCTACCCAAAGGAATGGGAGAACCAGGACAAGTGGAAGGGCGGCTGGGTCCGCAACGCCGACGGTTCGATCAACCCGCGCATCGGCGGCAAGTTCCGTGTGCTGGCGAACATCTTCGCCAACCCGGACCTGCCCAGCCTGGACGATTACTACGAGCCGTTCGATTTCGACTACCAGCACCTGCACACCGCGCCACTGGGCGAACATCAACCCACCGCACGGCCGCGTTCGGTGGTGTCCGGCAAGCGCATGGAAAAGATCGAGTGGGGCCCGAACTGGGAGGAGATCCTCGGTACCGAATTCGCCAAGCGGCGCAAGGACAAGAACTTCGACAAGGTCCAGGCGGACATCTACGGCGAGTACGAAAACACCTTCATGATGTACTTGCCGCGCCTGTGCGAGCACTGCCTGAACCCGGCGTGCGCGGCATCCTGCCCGAGCGGGGCGATCTACAAGCGCGAGGAAGACGGCATCGTCCTGATCGACCAGGAGAAGTGCCGCGGCTGGCGCATGTGCATCAGCGGCTGCCCTTACAAGAAGATCTACTTCAACTGGAAGAGCGGCAAGTCGGAGAAATGCATCTTCTGCTACCCGCGCATCGAGGCGGGGATGCCGACGGTGTGCGCCGAAACCTGCGTCGGCCGGATCCGTTACCTCGGCGTGCTGCTGTACGACGCCGACCGCATCAGCGAAGTGGCAAGCACCGCCGATGAGAAGGACCTGTACGAGAAGCAACTGGAGATTTTCCTCGACCCCAACGACCCGGCGGTGATCCGCCAGGCCCTGGCCGATGGTGTGCCGCAGTCGGTGATCGACTCGGCCCAGCGTTCGCCGGTCTACAAGATGGCCGTGGACTGGAAGCTCGCGCTCCCGCTGCACCCGGAATACCGCACCTTGCCGATGGTCTGGTACGTGCCGCCACTGTCGCCGATCCAGAACGCTGCGGCCGCCGGTACCGTGGGCATGAACGGGGTGATCCCGGACGTCGACAGCCTGCGCATCCCATTGCGTTACCTGGCCAACATGCTCACCGCCGGTGACGAAAAGCCGGTCAGGCATGCCCTCAAGCGCCTGCTGGCAATGCGCGCCTACAAGCGTTCCCAGCAGGTCGATGGCGTACAGGACCTGCAAGTGCTGGCCGACGTCGGCCTGAGCGTGAACCAGGTGGAGGAGATGTACCGCTACCTGGCCATCGCCAACTACGAGGATCGTTTCGTCGTGCCCAGCGCCCACCGCGAAGACGCCATGAGCGACGCATTCGCCGAGCGCTCCGGTTGCGGCTTCAGCTTCGGCAGCGGTTGCAGCGGCAGTTCCGACACCAACATGTTCGGCGGCAAGAAGGCCAACCGCCGGGATGTGATCAAGACCGTGCAGTTGTGGGAGGAATGAACATGCGCATTCTCAAGGTGATTTCGCTGCTCCTCGACTACCCGACCGAAACCCTGGTGGCCGCCCGTGACGAACTCGAACAGGCGATTCTCCAGGCCCGGGAAATCAGTCCCGCCCAGCGTGCCGGGCTGTTCGAGCTGCTGGAGCTGATCTGCAGCCAGGATCTGATGGACGGCCAGGAACACTACGGGGCGCTGTTCGGTCGCGGCCGTTCGCTGTCGCTGCTGTTGTTCGAACATGTCCACGGTGAGTCCCGCGACCGCGGCCAGGCCATGGTGGACATGATGGCCCAGTACGAAGAAGCCGGCTTCGCCATCGGCGTCAAGGAGCTGCCCGACTACATCCCCCTGTACCTGGAGTTTCTGTCCACCCGCGAAGACATCGAGGCCCGTGAAGGGTTGGCGGACGTGGCGCACTTGCTGGCCTTGCTGGCGGCGCGCCTGGACGAGCGGGAAAGCGCCTACGCCAGCTGTTTCCGGGCCCTGTTGCAGATTGCCGGGGCCGAACCCCAGACGGCGGTCGCCGGGCTGGCAGAGCAGGTGAAAGCCGAGCCACGGGACGACTCCCTCGAAGCCCTGGACAGGGTCTGGGAAGAAGAGGTGGTGGATTTCATGAAGGCCGAGCAGCAGGAGCGTTGCAGTTCGCTGCCGAGCGCGCCGGGCAAGATCCGGGAAGAAGGTCCGGTGCCGTTGCACTGGGTGGATTTTCAGCATGAAGGGCGGGCCGCAGCGCCAGCCGGGGAGGTGGGCAATGTCTAAATGGGATCTGTTGCTGTTCGGGGTCTATCCCTATGTGGCCCTGGCGGTCTGCCTGATCGGCAGTTGGGCACGGTTCGACCTGTCCCAGTACACCTGGAAGGCCGGCTCCAGCCAGATGCTGAGCAACCGCGGCATGCGCGTGGCGAGCAACCTGTTCCACATTGGCGTGCTGTTCGTGCTGGCCGGCCACTTCGTTGGTCTGCTGACGCCCTCGGCGATCTACCACCATGTGTTGAGCACCGAGAACAAGCAGTTGCTGGCGATGGTTTCCGGCGGTTTCTTCGGCGTGCTGGGGCTGATCGGCCTGCTGATGCTGCTCAACCGCCGCTTGACCGACCCGCGCGTGCGTGCCACGTCCAACACTTCGGACATCCTGGTGTTGGTGGTGCTGCTGGTGCAACTGGTATTGGGCTTGATGACCATCGTGGCGTCCACTGCCCATATGGACGGCTCGGTGATGGTGATGCTGGCCGACTGGGCCCAGAACACCGTGCTGCTGCGTCCGGTGGAGGCGGCCACCGCCATGGCACCGGTGGGCCTGGTCTACAAGCTCCATGTGCTGTTGGGCCTGACCCTGTTCGTGCTGTTTCCGTTCACCCGTCTGGTCCACATCGTCAGTGCGCCGGTCTGGTACCTGGGACGTCGTTATCAAATCGTTCGGCAGAAGTTCTGAGGAGAAGATCATGGCCAGTGGATGCGGATGTGGCGGTGGTAGCGGTAGCGGTGGTTGCGGCTCCTCGGCAAAAGTGCCGCCGGTGGTCGATGTGGACCCCGTCGGGGCGGCGCAGTTCGAGCCGGCCCAGGCTGGGCCGGTGGCGGTAGATGAAGCGCCGCAGTTGATTGCCAGCAGTGAACAGCAATGGCCGATCATCAGCGTCAACGGGGTGTCCATCACCCCGCAGGCGATGGCCCAGGAGCTGCAATATCACCCGGCTGACAGTCGCGAGGAGGCGGTCTACCAGGCGGCACGGGCCCTGGTGATTCGCCAATTGCTCCAGCAGCGCATCGCCGAGCTGGGCCTGGCGTTGCAGGTCGCTGCCGGTGAAAACGAAGAAGAGGCAGCCACGCGGCTGTTGCTCGAACGTGAGGTGCAGGTGCCGCAATGTGACGAGGCCACCTGCCGGCATTACTACGAAAGCAACCGGGCGCGTTTCCACAGCGCGCCGTTGCTGGCGGTGCGACACATCCTGCTCGAATGCGCGCCGGATGACGCCGAGGCCCGCAGCCTGGCCCATGCCCAGGCCGAGTTGCTGCTCCAGCGGCTGGACCAGTTTCCCGGCAGCTTCGCCGAGTTGGCGCTGAAGTATTCGGCGTGCCCGTCCAAGGAGCAGGGCGGGTCGTTGGGGCAGATCAGCAAGGGCCAGACCGTGCCCGAGTTGGAGCGTCAGTTGTTCACGCTGCCGGCGGGCCTGGCGGGCAAGCCGCTGGAAAGTCGCTATGGCTGGCACGTGATCAGCATCGACCAGCGCATCGAAGGCCAGCCGCTGCCTTACGAAGCCGTGGCGACCGCCATCCGCACCCAGCTGGAGCAGGGCGTGTGGCAAAAGGCGCTGGTGCAGTACCTGCAGACCCTGGTCGGTGCGGCGGACATCCGTGGCATCCATCTCCAGGGCGCCGACTCGCCGTTGGTGCAGTGAACACCGGGCCAACCAGGGGGTATCCATGAACGCCGTGTTGCAGGACGGATTTGGGCGCCAGATCGATTATCTGCGGATGTCGGTGACCGATCGTTGTGATTTTCGCTGTGTGTACTGCATGGCGAAAAACATGACCTTCCTGCCGCGCCAGCAGGTACTGACGCTGGAAGAGATACATCGGCTGGCGCGCTTGTTCGTCGGGCTGGGGGTGAAGAAGATCCGCCTGACCGGCGGCGAGCCGCTGATCCGTCCCGGCATCGTCGGCTTGTGTCGCGACATCGCGGCACTGCCCGGCCTGCGGGAGTTGGTGATGACCAGCAATGGCTCGCAACTGGCGCGACTGGCCCGGCCGTTGGTGGAGGCCGGAGTCAAGCGCCTGAACATCAGCCTCGACAGCCTCGACGGTGAGCGTTTTCGGGCGATCACCCGTAACGGCAACCTCGATCAAGTGCTGGCAGGGATTGAAGCGGCGAAGGTCGGCGGGTTTGAGCGGATCAAGCTCAACTGCGTGGTCATGAAAGGCCGCAACTTCGATGAAGTCCCGGCGTTGGCGCAGTACGCCATCGACCAACACATCGATATCAGCTTCATCGAAGAAATGCCGTTGGGGGAGGTCGGGCGTTCCCGGGGCGAGTCGTTCTGTTCCAGCGATGAGGTCCGGGCCGAGATCGCTCGCCATCACCGGCTGCTGGACAGCACCGAAAACAGCGGCGGCCCGGCGCGTTATGTGCGTTTGGAACAGCATCCGGACACCCGGATCGGTTTCATTTCCCCCAACACCCACAACTTCTGCGCCAGTTGCAACCGGGTGCGCATGACCGTCGAAGGGCGCTTGCTGTTGTGTCTGGGACAGGAAAACTCCCTGGACCTGCGCGGCTTGCTGCGCCGGTATCCGCTGGACGACCAACCGGTCATCCAGGCGGTGCGACAGGCGTTGCGCGGCAAGCCATTGCGGCATGACTTCGACCCCGGTGCAGAAGTGCAGATCGTACGGTTCATGAACATGACTGGAGGCTAAGGGCCTGCACAAACCCCGTGGCGCGGGAGCTTGCTCCCGCTGGGAGGGCGCAGCAGGCCTGTTCTTGGTCTCACGGTCGTACCCCGATCCAATTGTGGGAGCGAGCTTGCTCGCGATGACGGCGGCCCATTGAACATCGATCTCAACTGACCCACCGCTATCGCGAGCAAGCGCGCTCCCACAGGGATAAGGGGGCTGCCAAAATGACCTTTCAAGCCTGATGGATAGTCGCCCCGGATTCTTGATATCGATCAATTGCAACTCGATCGTTTGGCCGTAATCTCCACTGCATATTGTGTTTTTATAAAGAAAAAATCCTATATGTAGTGTCTGGAGCCAAAATGCAAAGTATGTTGATCGCTGTGGGCTGTAACCGCTTGCACAAGCGCGATGGCAGCGTGGTTGCCTTTGACGCGGACAAGATCCGCCAGGCGCTGATCGCCGCCGGCAAGGCCACGGGCGAATATGCCGAGGCCGAGGCCGAGGGGCTGCTGCAGGCGGTGCTGGCCCGGTTGGAAGGACAGACACGGTTGAACGTCGAGCAGATCCAGGACCGTGTCGAACGCGTTCTGATGGACGCCGGGTATTTCCTGTCCATGCGCGCCTACATCGTCTATCGCGAACAACACGGACGCCTGCGTCGGGATCGTCGCACCCTGGTGGAAGTCGCCACCTCGATGAACGAATACCTGGACCGCGAGGACTGGCGTGTGCAGGCCAACGCCAACCAGGGTTACTCCCTCGGCGGGCTGATCCTCAACGTATCGGGCAAGGTCACCGCCAACTACTGGCTCGACGAGGTCTACAGCCAGGCCATCGGCGAGGCCCACCGCGAGGCCGACCTGCATATCCACGACCTGGACATGCTCGCCGGCTACTGTGCCGGCTGGTCCTTGCGCACGTTGTTGCATGAAGGCCTCAACGGTGTGCCGGGACGGGTCGAGGCCGGGCCTCCCAGGCATCTGAGCAGTGCCCTGGGGCAGATGGTGAATTTCCTCGGGACCTTGCAGAACGAATGGGCCGGGGCCCAGGCCTTCAGTTCCTTCGACACGTACCTGGCGCCTTATGTGCGCAAGGACAGGCTCGGCTACGACGAGGTCCGCCAGGCGTTGCAAGAGTTCATCTACAACCTCAACGTCCCGTCGCGCTGGGGCACACAGACGCCGTTCACCAACCTCACGTTCGACTGGGTCTGCCCGCAGGACCTGCGCGAGCAGATCCCGGTGATCGGCGGTGAGGAAATGCCGTTCGCCTATGGCGACCTGCAACAGGAAATGGACCTGCTCAACCGGGCCTACATCGAAGTGATGCAGGCCGGCGACGCGAAAGGACGGGTGTTCACTTTCCCGATTCCCACCTACAACATCACCCATGACTTCCCGTGGGATAGCGAGAACGCCGACCGACTGTTCGAAATGACCGCCCGCTACGGCTTGCCGTATTTCCAGAACTTCCTCAATTCGGACATGCAACCCAACCAGGTGCGGTCGATGTGCTGCCGCCTGCAACTGGATGTGCGCGAACTGCTCAAGCGCGGCGGCGGCCTGTTCGGCTCGGCGGAGCAGACCGGTTCCCTTGGCGTGGTGACGATCAATTGCGCGCGCCTGGGCTACCTCTACAAGGGCAACACCAGTGCGTTGCTGCAACGCCTCGATACCTTGATGGAACTGGCCAAGGAGAGCCTGGAGGTCAAGCGCAAGGTCATCCAGCATCACATGGATGCCGGTTTGTATCCCTACACCAAGCGCTACCTGGGCACCTTGCGCAATCATTTCTCCACCATCGGGGTGAATGGCCTGCACGAAATGCTGCGCAACTTCACCGATGACCAGCAGGGCCTGCACACCGAGCAGGGCCGGGTTTTCGCGCTCAGGCTGCTGGATCACGTACGGGCCACGCTGCTGCGTTTCCAGGAGGAAACCGGCCACCTCTACAACCTGGAGGCCACGCCCGCCGAAGGCACCACCTACCGTTTCGCCAAGGAAGACCTCAAGCGCTACCCCGGCATCCTGCAGGCCGGCAGTCCGGTCGCGCCTTACTACACCAACTCCTCGCAACTGCCGGTGGGCTTCACCGACGATCCGTTCGAAGCCCTGGAGCTGCAGGACGAACTGCAATGCAAGTACACCGGCGGCACCGTGCTGCACCTGTACATGGCCGAACAGATTTCTTCCGCCCAGGCCTGCAAGCAACTGGTGCGCAAGGCCCTGGGGCGATTCCGGCTGCCGTACCTGACCGTCACGCCGACGTTCTCCATCTGCCCGGTGCACGGCTACCTGGCGGGCGAACACGAGTTCTGCCCCAAATGCGACGAGGCCTTGCTGCTGCAACAACAGCGCCAGGGCAGCGTTCACTGATCCGATCCATCGACCGCAAGGAGCTACATCCATGACTGCATCACAGACCGTTCCACAGGCACAGCGCCAACGCTGCGAAGTCTGGACCCGAGTGATGGGCTATCACCGCCCGGTGGCGGCGTTCAACCCAGGCAAACAGTCCGAGCACCGCGAGCGGGTGCACTTCACCGAAAGCGCGGCCGGGCGTCCATGAGTCGAGTGCTGCGGGTCGGGGGCATGGTGCCCCTGACCACCCTCGACTATCCGGGCCAACTGGCTTGCGTCCTGTTCTGCCAGGGGTGTGCCTGGCGTTGTCGCTATTGCCATAACCCGCAACTGATCCCCCCGCGCGGCAGCGAGGAGGTGGACTGGTGCCGGGTACTGGCATTCCTGCAGCGTCGCCAGGACCTGCTCGATGCCGTGGTCTTCAGCGGTGGCGAGCCGACTCTGCAGGACGGCCTGGCCCTGGCCATGGAAGAAGTGCGGCAGATGGGGTTTCGCGTCGGCCTGCACAGCGCCGGTATCAAGCCGGCGGCTTTCGCCAAGGTGGTGGGCCTGGCCGACTGGGTGGGTTTCGACATCAAGGCCCTGCCCGAGGACGCGCTGGATGTCACCCGGGTCGAGGGAAGCGGTGCCGCCAACTGGCGCAGCCTCGACCACTTGCTGGCCAGTGGCGTGGATTACGAATGCCGCACCACCGTGCATTGGCACCTGTTCGATCCCGATCGACTGTTGACCCTGGCCCGGCGCCTGAGCGAGCAGGGCGTCAAGCGTTTCGCCGTGCAACTGGTGCGCACCGCCCGAATGCTCGACCCCCATCTTTCCAGCGTTTCGGCACAAGCCTTGCAGCCCGAGCTGTGGGGAGCCCTTCGCGAGTTGTTCCCCTCGTTCGTGTTGCGCAGTTGACACTGCCACGCTGAGGCTCATCGGCCCGGCCTGACCGGGCATTTTCTCAAGGTTTTCAAATGCGCTGCCGGATGGCAGGTAGTTGAACAGGGAGCATTTGATATGACCAGACTCACCACTGCCCAACGTATCGTCATCGGCTTTGCCATCGCGCCCCTGGCGTTGATCGCCCTGGCGTTCTACGCCTTGCACGACCTGGCGACACTGCGCGACCAGGCCGAGCAGATTGTCCGCCAGGACTGGCCCAGGATCGATCCGATCATGGTGATTGCCACGGGCGTGCGCGATAACGCCCGCAACACCCGGGACCTGTTGATCGACAAGGACAACGCCCAGGTCCAACAGTCCATCGATGCCACCCGGCAACGCATCACCCAGGCCTTTGCCACGCTGGAACCGCTGTTGGTCCAGCCCGAAGGCAAGGCCGCATACGCTGAACTGAAAAAGCGCCGCGAAGCCTACGTGGCGGCGTTCGTCCAGGTGCAGACGCTGATCCGCCAGGGCGCAAGGGACGAGGCGATGACGCAGCTGCGCCAAGGGGTGATCCCGGCGGAGCTGGAGGTGTACAAGAGCCTGGAAGGGCTGATGGCGATGCAGGGCAAGCTGTTCGCCGAGCGCGAGCGCCTGGCCCAGGAACGCTACAGCGATGCACGACGCAACATGCTCGCCCTGGTGCTGATGTGCCTGGCCCTGGTGAGCACTGTCGCGATACTGGTGACGCGCAGCGTGACCCGTCCGCTGGGCGGTGAACCCGATGATGCGGCACGGGTGCTGAACCTCATCGCCCAGGGCGACCTGACGATCCGGGTTCCCGTGGGCGTCGGTGCGAATGACAGCGTGATGAGCAACATGCATGACATGCAGCAGAATCTCAACGCCATGGTCCGCCATATCGCGGCCTCGGTGGACCGGGTGGCCAGCTCGTCCGAAGAGTTGAGTGCCGTCAGCAGCCAGACCAACAGCACCTTGCAATTGCAGGGTATGGAAATCGAACAGGCCGCGGCGGCGGTGAACCAGATGACAGCCGCGGTGGATGAAGTGGCGCGCAATGCGGTGAGCACCAGCGAGGCGTCGCGCCTCTCCGAACAGACCGCCCAGCGCGGGCGCGAGCAGGTCCAGGAAACGGTTGCGTCCATCGGCGTATTGGCCGATGGCGTGATGGATTCCTCCTCTCGCATCCAGCAACTGGCGGGACGGGTCGAGGACATCAGCTCGGTGCTGGACGTGATCCGCAGCATCGCCGAACAGACCAATCTCCTGGCGTTGAACGCCGCCATCGAGGCGGCCCGTGCCGGCGACGCCGGAAGGGGCTTTGCGGTGGTGGCCGACGAGGTCCGGGCGCTGGCCCATCGCACCCAGGATTCGACCCGGGAAATCGAAGACATGATCGGCAACATCCGCCAGGACAGCGGCCAGGCAGTGAGTGCCATGCAGAGCAACAGCGAGCGGGTGCAGAGCGCCCTGCAAGTGGCCCAGCGCTCGGGCGATGCCCTGGATGAAATCGCCCGTTCGATCTCGCAGATCAACGAGCGCAACCTGATGATCGCCAGCGCCACGGAACAGCAGGCGCTGGTGGCCCGGGAGGTAGACCGCAACCTGACGGGGATTCGCAACCTGTCCGAGCAGGTGCTGCTGGGCGCCCGTCACACCGACACGGCCGGTCAGGACCTGGCCCAGATGGCGGGTTCGCTGCATGAAACAGTGGCGCGGTTCAAGGTGTAGCCAGCAGGCGATGCCCAGGGACATCGAGCGATGTCCCTGGTCCCGGAGGACGAGCCAGCTCGCAATGGCGGTGAGTCAGCTTATGGCAAAAGGGGCCGTGCCGATGTCATCGCAAGCAGGTTCGCTTTCACAGGGCGGTGTGTCACCAGCCCCAGAACTGTAACCACCAGCCATAGCCCACCAGCCCGCTGGCCGATACCAGGCAGGCCATGGCGGGCAATCGCTGGAGGGGTGTCGCTGCGCTCTGTTCCAGGCGCCGGTAACCCAGCCAGAGGCTCCAGGCGATCGCCGCCACCAGCAGCCCGGCGCGAGCCGGCTGTACCCACTCGAGCAACAACCCTTCATAGCGCAACAGCTTGACGGTGGTGGCCGACAGGCCGAGGAACAATCCTGCACCGCCAAGGGGCGTCAAGGTGATGGCCAAGGGCCAATATTGGGCGGGATCGCCCACGAATCTCGCCGCCAGGCGCATCAGCAACAGCAATGAGGTGCCCAGCAGCATGGCGCTCGTGCCCAGGTAAGCGAGGATGCAAAACCCGTCGAGCCAACTGAAACTGTCATTGGCCTGGGGGTAATGGGTCAGCAGCCACCAGGGAGCATTGTCCTGCAGCGGCCAGAACAGCTCGTGGGCAACCAACCATTGTGCCAGCGCTTGCTTCAAGGCGATGAACCAGGGGCTGACGGTCCATTGAAAGGCGCCCATGGCCAGGCCGATGACCCCGAACAGCAGCAGGCGCACGTCCCATGCCGAGACGGTGGCCGGCGTCGCCTCCAGGATTTCCTGGCTGCTGGAACGGGCAATCAAGCGCACCGCATCGCGCTGGCCGCTGCAACGACCGCAGGCGTGACAGTCCGCGGCGCCCCGCAGGCGGCGGATATCCAGCAGCGGCGCGCAATTGGGCGGCGGGCGGCGGGGGCCAAAGTTCTCCAGCCAGCGTTGTTCGTCCACAAAAAAATGCACCGGCGCCAGGCGGGCGAGCAGGGCGAAGACGCCGCTGACCGGACACAGGTAACGGCACCAGACCCGCTTGCCTCGGGCGAACAGCAGGCCGACCACCATGGCCGCGACGGTCGAGCCTCCCAGGATCAGCAGTGCCGCCTGGGCGTAGTCATAGACGCTGATCAGTTGGCCATAGATCGTGGTCAGGCAGAACGCCAGGGTGGGCCAGCCGGCCCAGCGCATCCCGCGGGGCACGCCCAAGCCCTTGCCATACCGACTGGCCCATTCGCTCAACGCGCCCTCAGGGCATAACACGCCACACCAGAGCCGACCGAACAGTACGATCGACAGCAAGACGAACGGCCACCAGATTCCCCAGAACAGGAACTGCGCCAGCAGGGTGAGATTGTCGAACAGCCGCGCCTGGCTCGCCGGCAATGGCGCCACGGCGGGCAGCACCAACAGCACGGCATAGAACAGCACCACCCCCCATTGCACGGCGCGAATGGTCGCACCGTGGCGCCGCATGCCATCGCCCAGGCGCTGGAGCCACGGGTTCAGGTCGGGCATGGCAGGCTTCGCGTCTTGCGCGGCCGCAGCCATCCGGCCACCAGCAGCCAGTAGCCCAGCCATACGACCAAGGTCAGCATGCTGGGGCTCGCCCGATAGCCGGCGAAGTCGGCCAGCAGGCCGCCCAGGCCATGGCCGTCGTCGAGTACCGCGCCGGTGTCCCAGAGGGCGTCCCCGATGGCGCGATACACCGGCTCGGGCCAGTCCATGGCGAGCCATTGCCCGGCGATCCGCTCCATGCCGCTGACCAGCAGCGCGGCCCCCAACAGCAGCAGGATCGCTTCGCTGATGGCGAAGAAATGTGGCCACGAGATGAACCGGCGGCTGCCGTGCAGCAGGGTGACGGTCAGCAGTGCCAGCGCCAGGCCGGCTACTGCGCCAATGGCGAACAGGCCCAGTGACGTGCCTTGCAACCTCGCACCGGCGCCGTACAGGAAGACCACGGTTTCACTGCCTTCGCGGCTGACCGCCAGCAGTGCCAGGACCAACAGCCCAAGGCCACCCTGGCGGTCCAGGCGCTCACCGGCGTGGCGTGTCAGGTCCTGCTTGAGTGTCCGGGCGTTTCGGTGCATCCAGCCCACCATCTGCACGATGAGCAGGCTGGCGATCAACGCCAGGGCGGCTTGGAACCACTCGTTCGCGGCACCACTCATGGCCTCGCCGGCGAGCAGGATCAGGCCGGCCAGGAGCGCCGACACCAGCAGGCCCAGCGCGGCTCCGCTCCATACATAGCGCGACAGTCGTCGGGACTGTGGCCGGCGACCGACCCAGGCCAGGAGAATCCCGATGACCAGCAGCGCCTCGACGCTTTCGCGCCAGACAATGAACATCGATTGAGTCATGCAAACGCCTCCTGCTGGCCGTTACCGGGCCAGGATGCCGCCCTCGGGCAGTTGCGGATTGAATTCATCGAAGAACGGATAGTGCCCGGGGCGCAGCGGGTGGATCACGACGAACGTGGTGACGCCCGGCGACAGGACCTTTTCCACCCGCAAGGGCGTGCTCTCGAACTCTGCCGGACCCTGGCCGACGTTCTTGAGCACGATCTTGAAACGTTGTCCGGCGGGCACTTCCAGCAGGGCGGGGGTGAAGTGGCCATCACGAATGCTCAGCTCGTAGGTCGGCAATTGCGCATGGGCCGCCGAAGGCAGTGCCAGGCCGGCCAGCATCAGCCACGCCAGGCGGCGATGGCTGGCGGCGTGGGGCGTGCGGGGTGCACGGTTCATCTTCAATACCCGCCTTTCTTGCCGATGCCGGCATAGACGAATTCGTACTTCAATTCACAACGTTCGAACCACGGCGCCACGCCGGTTTCCTTGTCGGTATGACGGCCCAGGGAGGCATGGCCACCGGGCGGCAGGACGGTGAAGGTCAGTTGATATCTACCGGGGCCGAGCAGTTTCACGTTGTCGCCGTAATGCGGTCCGTCGTTGGCCACCATGGCGTGGAAGTCGCCTTTGAGCTCGGTGTCGTTGCCCTGTTTCTTCAGCTTGAACGAGACGTTGAGGTAAGGCACGAAGCTGCCCTCCTGGAAGCCTTGCTGATTGTCTGCCGTGGCACGGATGTCGGCTTCCAGGTGCACATCGGAATCCGCCGTGGCCCGCATCATGCCGGCGGGGGCCATTTCGATCGGTTGCAGGTACACGGCACCGACCTCGAGTCCTGGGCACAGTTGCGGTTCGCCGATGGGGTATTCCCTGGCCTGGGACAGCGGTGCGATGAACAGCAGGGCGAGAGACAGTGGGGCAAGCGTGCGCATGACGATTTCCTGAACGGCTTGGAGTTGGGCCGAGTCTAGGAATGTTCGCTGCGAATAATAATGATTATTGTCAATTTCCAGCGCGATTGCGCCGGGCCAGATCGTGGTTCATCGCCCGTTCTTGATCGAAATCAAATGTGCCCTGGCGGTACAGCGATAGGGTGCACCTACACCCATCCGTCAGCGGTATCGACATGGCCAAACCCTTTCCCATCAGCCCCAAACACCCTGAACGTATCTGCTGGGGGTGCGATCGGTATTGCGCATCGACTGCCCTGGCGTGCGGCAACGGTGCCGATCGCACCATGCACCCGGCGGAGATGAGCGGGGAGGATTGGTACCTGCAAGGTGACTGGGGCCTGGAGCTGGTGGACATCACCGCCAAGGTCATCGACCCAAGCGCCACTCACCTGAAGGAATGAAGCAGCCTTGTCAGGTCCTGTACGAACGGCCTTGATACTCGTTCATGTTGCGTTGAAAACTGCCTCGCCTGAGCTTTCTCTCAAGACTTTTCGTACAGACCCTGGGAGCCAGCAAAGCTCACTGGCCCCCGAGCAGGGATGTCTACAACTTCGGCATCTGCCCGATCCGCCCCATCATCTCGGTCACGATCTGCAGGTCCAGCAGGAATTGCTCGACGGTCTTGAACTCGTTGTCGTTATGACCGGTGTACTTGACGTCAGGCATCGCCAGGCCGAATTGCACGCCGTTGGGCAGGTCATGGACCGACGTAGCGCCCGCCGAGGTGCCGAACTTGTGTTCCATGCCCAGGTTCTCGGTGGCCACGGCCAGCAGCGCCTTGACCCATTCACCTTCGGGGTTGCGGTACATCGGATCGTCAATGGAATAGTCAAAGGCCACCGCAACGTCGGACTTCTTGCTCCAGGCCGCCAGCTTGTCAGCGATTTCCGTCTTGAGCGCTGCCGTAGGCTTGCCGACCGGCACCCGCAGGTTGACGGCGAGCTTGAAGGCTTTGTCATCCATCCCGACGTAGGTCAGGGAGGCGGTCAACGGGCCCATGAAGGTGTCGGAAAACCCGATCCCGAGCTTGTTGCCCAGGTAGTCCAGGCCCCAGTTTTCGGCGGCGTAACGAGCGGCATCGGTGATGTGGTTGTGCTTGAGCGCCACCTGTGCGTCGAGGCCGTTGATGAAGTCCAGCATCCTCGCCACGGGGTTGACGCCCGACTCGGGTTCGGAGGAGTGGGCGGAAACCCCGGTGAAGGTCAACTGGACATCCGGGCCGGCCACCTGGGTAGCCACTTCGAAATCGCCGCCATTGCGCCTGGCGTACTCGGTTGCGGCCTTGAGCAGGCTGGCGGCCAGCTCGGTCGGCCTGTCGCTGGCGAAGGTGGCCACCGAAGTGGATGGAATCTGGTTGGTTGCCAGGCCTCCGGTCAATCCAGTGATTTCGGCGCCCTTGCCCTCTGCGGTGCGCCGGGGGAACTTGGCCATGACCGTGCCATAGCCTTTCTCGGCGATCACGACCGGATAGCCGCCATCCAGCGCCAGGTTGTAGTCGGGTGTGGGGTTGCGTTCGAAGTAGTAGGGGATGGCGTCGCCGGTGGTTTCCTCGGTGGTGTCCACCAGCAGCTTGAAGTTTCTCGCCAGCGGCAGTTGTTCTTCCTTGATGATCTTCATGGCATAGAGCGCCACGACGATGCCGTTCTTGTCGTCCTCGGTGCCCCGGCCGTACATGCGGTCGCCCACCAGGGTGATTTTGAACGGGTCGAGTCGGGTGCCGTCCTTCAGCACCCAGTTCTGCGGCGTCACGGGTACCACATCGGCATGGGCATGGATGCCCACGACCTCGTTGCCGCTGCCTTCGAGTGTAATTTCGTAGACGCGGTTATCGACGTTGCGGAAGTTCAGGTTGAAAGACTGGGCCAGGCTCTTGATCTTGTCGGCGATCTTGAGGAACTCGGGATTCTCATGCTGGGCCACGCCGTCCTGGCGGTACGTCGGGATGGCCACCAGCTCGCGCAGGGTTTCGGTGGCCGCGGCACCGTATTTCACCCGGGCATAGAGGCCCAGCAGGCGATGGATTTCGTTCTGCTGCTCAGCCGAAAGGGGTTTGTTGCCCTGGAAGGCACTGATGGCCGGAGCCAGATTGGCCGTTTTGGCCAGGTCGCTCTTGGCGACTTCTGCGAGGAACTGCCTGAAGTTGGAGACCGGCGTGCTGGCGAAGGTTTTGACGATGGTCGAGCCCTGCTGGGCGGTGATGTTGGCGAAGGCGGGCGTGGTCAGCGAGGCGAGGCTGGACAGCATCAGGGTGGCCGCGGCCAGGTGTTTGAGCGAGAAGTCCATTGCTGGGCATTCCTTTGCAGGCGGTTGGGAGACAAGTGTCTGATTTTGTGACACAAACGCTTACAACCTAACAGGCGAGCGAGGGGCGGGGGAGTCTTGCAGGGGATTGTGTCGCACAGCGAAGCAAAAACGGCGCAGATTTGAAAAACGATGTGGGTGAGCGGGTATTCACCTGATCCGAGCCTGATGCAGGACCCGGGGAACGCCAAGCGGGTCCACGACTGGCCAGCAGGCTCGCGATGGCGGTGGATCAGCTTGCATCCAGGCTGATCCGGTTGCCGTCGTCGCGAGCCGCTCGCTTGCGCAGGGCGTGGCTCAGTGCGGTGCGCGCGGGATGGTCTTGAGCAGGTCTTCAGGGCTGATGTAGCCGACCACCGGCTCCGCCGTGCTGCCTGGCAATGGCAGGTCGAGGATATGCCCCTTGATCTTGCCGATGACGTGCATCTCGCATGGCTTGCAGTCGAACTTCAGGGTGAGCACCTCGTCGCCGTGTATCAGTTGCATCGGCGCAACCTTGGTGCGCACGCCGGTGACGCCCTTGGCTTGCTTGGGGCAGAGATTGAACGAAAACCGCAGGCAATGCTTGGTGATCATCACCGGTACTTCGCCGGTCTCCTCGTGGGCCTCGAACGCTGCGTCGATCAGCTCGACCCCATGGCGATGATAGAAATCCCTGGCCTTCTGGTTGTAGACGTTGGCCAGGAACGACAGGTGCGACTCCGGGTACACTGGCGGCGGGTCGGTCTCGGCCTTGCGGCCACCGCGTGGATGGGCGGCGACACGGGCAGCGGTCAGGGCTTCGATGACTTCGCGCCGCAACGCCTTGAGCTGCGAGTTGGGGATGAAGAACGCCTGGGGCGCATCCAGCTTGATCGACGTGGCGTGATAGTCGGTGGTGCCCAGTTGGCCGAGCAGGTCGTGCAACTGCTCCAGTGCCTGTTCCGGTTTGTTCGCCAGGCCGAAGGGGCCGTCGAGGCTGACGCTGGCACTGATGCCTTCTTCACTGGTGGCGACCAGTTCCAGGCGTTCCTCGCGCAGGTGCGCGACCCAGGACAGGCCCACCCGGCGTTCAGCCGAAGTCTTGAGCAGTGCTTGCTGCCAGTTGTGGTCCAGGTTGCGGCTCAACGGGTGGTTGGGACGTAGCTGGTACATCCCGGCTGGCATCTCGTTGGGCTCGACGCGGTAGCGGTAGCGCTTCTGGCCGTCCTCTTCGAACTCGCCCCTGGGCTCGGCGATGTTGGCCCGGAAGCCCACCACTTCCCGCTTGACCAGCACGTTGAGGCCGTCGCCGTTGGACAGCGGGTCGAACGTCACCACCTGCAGGTCGCGCTTGCCGACCTTTTCCACCACGCCCACCGGTACGCCGGTGAAGGTCGGCGAATCGAAGGCGCCGATGTCGATCTTGCGCTCGCTGACGAAATAGTCGGTGCTGCCCCGGTGGAAGGTCTTGTCCGGATCAGGCACGAAGAAATGCGCGGTACGGCCACTGGAGGCGCGGGCCAGGTCGGGACGGTCTTCGAGGACATCGTCCAGGCGCTGGCGGTAGTAGGCGGTGATGTTCTTCACATAACCCACGTCCTTGTAGCGCCCCTCGATCTTGAAGGAGCGCACACCGGCTTCCACGAGGGCACGGATGTTGGCGCTCTGGTTGTTGTCTTTCATCGACAGCAGGTGTTTTTCATAGGCGACCACCCGGCCCTGGTCATCCTTGAGGGTGTAGGGCAGGCGGCAGGCCTGGGAACAGTC
This sequence comes from Pseudomonas sp. 7SR1, assembly GCF_900156465.1. Lineage (NCBI taxonomy): Bacteria > Pseudomonadati > Pseudomonadota > Gammaproteobacteria > Pseudomonadales > Pseudomonadaceae > Pseudomonas > Pseudomonas sp. 7SR1. The sequence continues at coordinate 5,021,566 of NZ_LT707064.1, read as the reverse complement.
CCCACGGTTGGCGCTGCGGCCGTTCTGGGCGTGGGAAATGTTGCATTGACCGGAAAACGCGACGCACAGGGCGCCGTGGATGAAAAATTCGATGGCGGCATCGGTTTCGTCGGCGATGGCGCGGATTTCCTGGAGATTCAACTCCCGGGCCAGTACCAGTTGCGAGAACCCGGCCTGGTCGAGGAACTTGGCCCTTGCCAGGGTACGGATGTCGGTCTGGGTACTGGCATGCAGCTCGATCGGCGGAATATCCAGTTCCATCACCCCCAGGTCCTGGACGATCAACGCGTCGACACCAGCATCGTACAACTGATGGATCAGCTGGCGGGCCGGCTCCAGTTCGTTGTCGTGCAGGATCGTGTTGAGGGTGGTGAACACCCGGGCGTGGTAACGATGGGCGAACTCCACCAGCCGGGCGATATCGCCCACCTCGTTGCAGGCGTTATGACGCGCACCGAAACTCGGGCCACCGATGTACACGGCGTCGGCGCCGTGCAGGATGGCCTCGCGGGCGATGGTCACGTCGCGGGCAGGGCTGAGCAATTCCAGATGATGCTTGGGCAAGGACATGTGTTTTTCTAATCAGGCTGGTCACGGTCGAAGCGCGCATTGTAGCCGTCAGGCGGCTGCCCGGCACCTGTGGACTTGGATTTGTGTGCGCGGACCGATGCACGGCGGTACCGCGGCCGTCACCCGGAGGGCTAGCGCGGCGCCGGTTCGGCGCTGCACCAGCGGTTGCGCCCGGTGTTCTTGGCCAGATACAGGAAGGCATCGGCGGCCTTGATCAGCATGGCGGGCGTCACGTCGTCCGTGCCTGGCCGACAGCTGGTGATTCCCGCGCTGGCGGTGACGATTCCCAATGGATGGTCGCCGTGTTCGATGTTCAGCGCCCTGATGGATTCCAGTATCGTCTGGGCGACCTTGGCGGCACCCACGCTGTCGGTACTGGGCAGCAGGACGGTGAACTCTTCACCGCCATAGCGGACGGCCAGGTCGCTCGGCCGCTTGACCGCATGCTGGATCGCACTGGCGATCGCCCGCAGGCAGTCATCGCCCGCGGCGTGCCCGTATTTGTCGTTGAAGCGCTTGAAGTAATCCACGTCCAGCATGATCAGCGCCAGCGAAGAACCCTGGCGCCTGGCCAGTCGTAGCTCATCGGCCAGGGTGATGTCCAGTTTCCTGCGGTTGTACAACCCGGTGAGACTGTCGGTCAGGGCCATGGCCCGCATGGTCTGGTGCGCATCGAGGATCTGTTGTTCCATGGCCATCCGATAGCGCAACTGGCTCAGCACGATCAGGCCGAAACTGACCAGGGTCAGGATCAGGAACACCAGCACGAAACCGGTCTTGAGCAGGTCGCGACGCCAGGGGGCGATGATGGATTCCCGGGACAGGCCGGCTTCCACCACCAATGGGTAGGTGGTCAGGGCTCGGTAGCCATACAGCCGCTCGGTGTCGTCGACGACGGCCCTGGCTTGCGCGATGCCCTGGTTCGAGTTCGGCAGGAAGTGCTTGAAGATGACGCTGTTGACCAGGCTCTTGCCCACCACCGAGTCGATGAAGGGGCGTCTTACCAGGATGGTTCCATTGCGCATGGCCAGGACCAGGGCGCCCTTGTCGTCGATCTTGAAATCACCGTAGTAATCGACGAAATAACTGACCTTGACGGTGCCCAGCAGCACCCCGGCGAAGGAGCCATCGGGATTGTTCAGGCGGCGGGAGATGGGGATGATCAGATCGTTGGTCGATCGGCTCCTGATCACTTGGCCAATGCGCACGTTTCGGTCTTCGTGGGTGCGGTGGTACTGGAAATAGTCACGATCCGAATTGTTCGCTTCCTCCGGTATCGCTGCCTTGTCCGTGACCAGCCATCTGCCGTCGGGCCCATAGATGAACAGCCCGTGCAGTTGCGGCATGATGGCCGATTGCTGCACCAACAGTTTGTGGATGCGCGGGATATCCATGTTCTGGAGTCCGTCGCCTTCCACGCGCTCGCTGAGCGCGGCGGTCACCACATCCACTTGCCGGATGGTGTCCTCGGCATGTTGCGCCGTTGCCCGCGCCAGGTTCGTCACCGAGTCGCGGGCGGCCGCGAAGGCCGCACGATAGTCACGCCATGTCCGCCAGCCTTCAACGCTGAGGAACGCCACAACCACCACCAGCATGAAACTGACCGTAAGCCGCAGTGCAGCCCCAGCCTTCACGGCCGGGTGGGAAAAGGCCTCGTCGGTACTGTCTATCTTTGGCTCCGGCTGTTTGCGTCCGAGCATTACATATCCTTTGGCGACTTTTCTGCGCATCTTGCGGTGCGCAGCCTACCTTATCCGAAACCGGCACGTTAGCTGACTACGGTAGGGCCGGTACAGGTGGTGGCACTCGTGGGGCGAAAAAAAGATAGAGTAAAGACACATGGGCCTGTGGCTAGTGCCCGTCGGGCGTCAGTCCAGTAATAGTCCATGCGTCGCGTCACGCAAGCCATTGCCGCAATGCGGGGGAGGGGGCAGGCATGAAGGTTGGCGTCATCTCCGATACACACGGCCTGCTGCGCCCCGAAGCGCTCGAGGCATTGCGCGGCTGCGAACGGATCATCCATGCCGGTGATATCGGTGGGCTCGATATTCTTGAGCGATTGGCCGAGATCGCCCCTTTGCAGGTAGTGCGCGGTAACAATGATCTGGGGGCCGACTGGGCTGGCCGGCTGGCCGATCGCCTGCAGTTCGACCTCTGCGGGTGGCAGGTCTTGTTGGTGCACGACATCGCCGATGTCCCGGCCTCACTCGACCCGCGCGTGAAACTGGTGATCACCGGCCATTCCCATAAGCCCGGCATCGACTGGCGCGGCGAGCGCCTGTACCTCAATCCGGGCAGTGCAGGGCGTCGGCGTTTCAAGTTGCCGGTGACCCTGGCCTTGCTGGAGGTGGATGCAAACGCCATTGAACCCAGCATCGTCACTTTGCTGAAGGACCCGCCGCCTCCCGGCCCATGACCGGGAGGCGGCGGCGATCAAGGCTTCTTCGATCCTTGCCCCTGGTACGGGTGCGCGCTGGTCGCTGGTATCATGCCGCCGAGCTTGTTATCGATCCTCTCCAGTTCTCGGTATGGGCCTGTAGTCGCTCATGCAAACGTTGCATCGGTGCTGAGATCAGGTCGAGCCGGCGGGCCAGCGCCCCTCGGTGGAACAGCGCCTGCCAGCTGATATCTGCCTCGCCGGGCATCAGCCCGGTGAAGATGAATCCGGCCGCCATCAGTCGCCGGTAATCGTCGTTGAATTGCCGGCGAAGGCTGAGCCTCACTGAGATGGACCAGTGGGCAGGCAATTGTTGCAGTTGCCTGGCCAGGTGACGGCCGATGTGTCCAGCCACGACGTCGACCCGCCCCGGCAACTGCCTGAGTTGCAGAGGTTGCACCGAGCACGGGGCGTCATCGAGCGTGACGCCAAACCGCGATGCCATTGGGGCCATGAACCATTGGCATGTCGCAGGCCATCGGATCGAGGGCAATGGCCGGCGATGGCCCTGGATCATCTGGCAGCCGACCACCACGGTTTCGGCCAGGGCAACGTCGAACGGCGAAGGCACATGGTCGGGCATCAGCCCGGTGTCATGGAAACCCAGTCGTTGTGCCAGCCGTTGGCTGTAGGGATGGCTGGTGACTTGCTTGATCGACAGCCTGGCGAGTCCGAGGTCCTGGCACCGCTCCAGTAACTGCCGACCCAGGCGGGTTGCAATCTGACTGCCTTGCAGGGTGGGATCCACCGCCATCAGCGCCAGTTCCGCATCTTCATGACGGGGGGCAGCCTGGCACAGCGCAGCATGGCCGACGACACGTTCATCCAGCACCGCCACCATGGAATGCCACCGTTGGTGCAGGTTATGTTGGCAGATCATGTGGGGCAGGTAGACGTCCGGCGAAACGTAGTGGTACCCGTACACCCGGCGGAACAGTTCGCTTGTGCCGACGGCATCCGCAGGCCTGAACGGCCTGATGACCAGGGCGCTCATTGGGGGCGGCCCGTCGGGCCGTAGGATCGCCGATCGATGACCGGCAGGTGCTTGCCGGAGCGGGGATGGCGCTCAAGGTCCCGTGCATGGCAGGCCCGGACCTCCAGGCCAACCCGCTCGATGCCCGGATACAGCCTGGTGAGAGCGGCCTCCAGCGCCAGTGACAATGATTCATATGCTTGAAGGGGAACGCCGGGGGTCCATTTGAGCACCACGCGATCGTTGCCTGCCACCTGCTCGATGATCAGTTGCCATTGAGCGTCACCGGCCATGCCCTGGATGATTTCATTGATCTGCGGCGCAGACAGCGAAAGCACGCCCACCCGTACCCGTTGACTGTGGCTGCTGCGTCCCTGAAGCGCGAACTTGCGGCGCGGCGTACCGACCGGTTCACGCCAGCAGGCACGGTCGCCTACCGGGTAGCGTAGGATCGGCATCAAGGTACGGGTGAAGTTGGTCACCACCAGGTTACCGGGTCGGTCGCACGCCTCGATGACATCCCCGCTCAGTTCATCGATGATTTCCACCCGAGTCTGTTCGTCGAAGACCCGGTGTTCCCCTGGATTGCAGTCCGGGGTACTGGCCCCCACCAGCCCGGCGTCCACGCTGGCATAACCGATCGATGTGAAGCGTGCCTTCGGAAGGGCGCTTCTCAACGATGGCAGCTGACCTTCGAACAGATGCTCTCCACCGAACAGCACCGTGGTGACCTGGGGCAACGTCCGTCCCTGCTGATTCAGGTGGCTGGCGAATGCCAGCAAGTGCGCCGGAACCCCGGCCAGCACATTGATATGGTGCGCGGTAATGGCGTCCGCCAGGATGTCGGGTTCGACCGAGCCGGTGAAGGGGAACTCGGTGATGGCTGCTTCAACGCGAGACAGGGCGCCGTGAATGAACAGGAAGCTGGCATACAGGTCCCCGGAAAAGAACAGATTGGCGACTCGATCCCCTGCCTTGAGTTGCGTGGACAGGCTGCGACCGAAACAGTCGAGCATCCATTGCCACTCTTGATGGGTATAGACCGACAGTTTCCCCTGGCCGGTGGTGCCCCCGGTCTTGAAGACCAGTGCGTCCTGTACCCGATCGGTCAGTACCTCCCAGGTGTCCAGGTCCTGGCTGTCGGACCAGTAATCGTTGACGTCCGCAACAGGTATGTCCTGCAAGGCGCAGCCCTGGGACGGTAGATGTCCCAGGTGTCTCTGGTAATACCTTGAATGCTGGCGGACATGGGCCAGCCAGGGTTCAAATGTGAAGGAAATGCTCATCGGGATTCTCTGGAAAAATTCACGGGGTGACGGACAGGCAAAAGGCAATCAGCCGTGTTTTCTGACGTCGATCACCAGCGGGACCTTGCCGCTGTGCCTGTTATGTTCGAAGCACTCGGCCGGACAGGATTGGACTTCCAGTACCAGCAGGGCGGCATTGACCGAGGTGGACAATGGCCGCAGGCCCAGGACCCTGTGGCGGACCGCCCGGGCATCACCGTCGGCGCGAATCAGCAAGCGTTCACAGCCACTTGTGTCGTGATCGAGAACCACCTGGATGGCCACTTGCGCCCGTTCGGTGAGTTCCTGGGTATTGATGAACTCCGTGGCGATGCGAACCAGGCGGCCGTGACGCTGGCGCAATTCGAACCGGGGCGATTCCAGGCCACACGGGCAAGGGGTGGTCAACCAGCGTCCACAATCGCCGACTTCATAGCGGCGAAGGGGTTGTGCCTGGCGCAGGCGGGAAGTGAACAGCAGCCGTCCGGTGTCCCCACGCCTTAGCGGGATGTCCTGGTCCAGGGCGACGATTTCCAGGTGCTGGATGTCGGCCATCAGATGGAAGACACCCTCGTCGCTGGCGAGGCAGGCATGGCCCAGTGGGCCGGCATCCACGGTGCCATAGATGGCTGAGCGGATGCTCGTGACGCCGCAGTCCTGAAGCAGTTGCCGACTGCCTTGGCCCAGGTGCTCGCCACCGAGCAGTACCTTGCGTACGCCACCGTAACCCTGGAGCGCGGGCCGCTGGCTGGAGAACAAGCGGTGCAGGGTGCTCGGCATGCCCACCACGGTGTTGACGTCATGGGCGACGATCAACCGGGCGATTTCATCGAAATCGTTGTCCGAGGGAGCGCCCATGGGGTAGTGCACGACGTTCATCTGTTCAAGAATTTTCGAAAAGCTGAAAAAACCGCCATAGAGGCCGCCCCCGTAGAACAGGTTCATGACACGGTCCCGTGCGGGATCGAGTCCGGCGGCGCGCAACCCGTCGGCTGCCGCGCGCATGTGGCGATCGAAGTCGCGATGACTGTAGGACGCCAGCACAGGCGCACCGCTGCTGCCGCCGGAGCGGAAGAACAGCTGTGCCTGGGCACTGACGGGTAATGCGGCGAAAGCCGCCTTGTCCATGATGGGGGTCGAGGCGTCGACCGACAGAGCGGGGGGCGGCCGGTCCAGGGTGACCCGATGAGGTGCGATATCCGCCTCGAGACTGACCGACACCCGACGGCTCAACCGTTGCAGCGCATAGACGCCGTCATGGGGCTCGCCGTCATAGCCTTGCTGGACGGCCGCGGTCGCTGAAACACGGGTTACGCCAGCGGCTAGCAGGCCGCGGGTCAGTTCCGCGGCCTGGTCCGCTTCACACATGAGCGCGCAGCTTTGCAGTACATTGCGCCAGGGCAGCAGGGTTTCGATCAATGCCGCCCGAGGCACGGGGCGCAGCAATAGCGTGCGGAACAGCGGCGATGGCGACAACTGGCGATGATGTTCCCACAGAATGCGCCAGCCGCTGCCGTCCCAGACCTGGCCGGTGACTTGCGCGAAGCTCTGGTCCAGTCGGGCAAGAGCCGTCCGGGTAGTGATCTCGCAGGCCTCCGCGGTGCTGACCGCCAGCGCCGGCCAGCGCCCGGACCGTCGTTCGAACGCAGCGGCGAGCGCATTGCCCAATGCCTGCAACGCAGCAGGTTCATCGCTGTCCACCAGCAGCCATTGCGGGCTGGAGCAGGCTTGCTGATCCAGGCGGCAGATTTCGTCCACCAGGCAGTCCAGTGCCTGTGGGCTGGCGGCGCGGAGCGTGACATAGGCGAAGCTGATGCGATGGCCCCAGTCGATCCAGCGGCACCCGCCGGGGATCTGCTCGCGCATGGCCCTGAGGGCCGTTTCTCCACCCCACGCGCTGACGCCTTGCGCCAGGGCGAAGAGACGTTTGTTCTCGTGGTACGGCAGCGGCAATACCGCCAGGTATTCGCGCAGGCGGCCGCTTGGATCGCAATCGAGGAAGGCCTTGAGCGCCCGCGCCGTCAGGCCCTCGTCACGGGTGCTTGGACGTATCCAGTTGATGTTGCCCGCCAGCAGGCTTTCCAGGGCGGCGCAGAACGCCAGCAGCGGTGCGTTGCCCGGCGTGACGTGTACCACCAGGCCCAGGGGCTGCCAGCTTTCGAAGGGGCCATCGCTGTAGTCGATGCGCCTGATCGAGCGAGGGGACGGTCCCAGTTCACGCGTCAGCTTCACGCCCAGGTGATCGCGACTGCAGAAGGCGATCAGCGCCTGGCACTGATCCTCGGTCAGGAATGGGGCTCGACCGGCAGAGCTCAGCTTTTCTACGAACGTCTCGGCGCATTCGAGCACGCTGTCGCTCGAGGGTGGCGAGGCCAGGAGGTCGGGCAGCCGTGCCTGCAACCGCTGCAGCGTCTCGTCCAGGGGCAGCTCCCCATGCAGTTGGCCGTTGATGAGGTACATGTCAGTTCTCCTTGATCATTTCGGCGGCCGCCATGGCACAGCTTCGGCTGGCGCTGGTGCCGGCACGGCCATGCAGCTCGAACCACTGGGTAGCCGAGCCGCATTCGCAATCGGCGGGGTGCAGGGTCGCGAGGTCGCTCATCACCACGGCATGGGCCGGGCTGGAAGAGATGTAGGGCGATACGAAAGACAGCAGACCCGGTGCGCCGAATGGCTGGACGCTGAAATCCGAGGGGTGGCGGACGAAGACTCTCGAGTACACCGGCACATGGAAGCGGTGGTGCGCACATTCGATGTACGGCACGGCATGTTCGACCGCGCCATAGCCGTCCCGGCAACGCTGGGTGTCGATACCCAACTGCCGGCGGATGTGCTCATAGACCTGCTGGCGGGGAATCTCCTGGGCGGCCTGTTTTTTCCAGCCGCCTCCCAGGAACACCAGGGAATCGGGCGCAAGCTTCAGGTCCGGGACGGCGCTTTCGCGCATGCGCTCAAGTACATGGCAAAGCAGCGCCGGGAAGCCGAATATCCTGACCGGCAGGCCCTGCTCGGCGAATTCCTGCAATGCGCGGATGACGCCAAAGACATCGAACTCATGGCCTTTTCCGGTGCGCCGCAACGCATACGCAACGCGATTGACCGGGGCAAAGCGACACAGGAACTGATCGGTATAGGCAGTGCCCAGGCGATTGTCAGGTTCGGGTTCGTGGCCGAGCAACAGATAATTGCAAGGCGAATCCGGCGTGAACCAGCCGTAGTGCTCGAAGATCCGCGCCACCATCCCCTGGGCGGCCGCCATGCTGCGTTCGTCGTAGCGCATGCGGCTTTTCTGCCCACTGGTGCCGGAGGAGGTCAGTTCCAGGGCATCCCCGGCGGTGGGGCTGAGCAGCAGTCGCTGCTTGAAGTAATTGGCGTAGATGGGCGGCAGGCGCGACCAGTCGGTCAAATGTTCCAGGTCTGCGGCGCCAAGGCCGTTGGCGTTGAGCCAGTCTTCATAACCCGGCGTGTGGTGGCTATGGAACAGGCTGATCTCTGCCATGGCACGATCGAACAGTCCGGTGGGCATCGATTCGGGGCTATAGGGATGGCGCGATGCGCATAGCGCATCGGCATGGGGGAAATGGATCATTGGATTTTCCTCAGGACGGCAAATCAGGCTTGAGTGACCGGACGGGTCATGAACAGGCGCAACACCACAAGACAGCTGAGCCCGGCGACGCCGGTCTTCAGCGCAAAGGATTCCAGGCTTGATCCGGCGCCCAACAGTGCCAGCAGCGAACCGGCCGAGCTCATCACCGCGATGGAAATCATCCCGACCATGGCCGAGACCAGGCCTTTGCTATCGTCGCTGGCGTAAAGGGCCAGTCGATACAGTGCTGCGTTGCCCATGCCCAGCCCGAGGGCATAGAGCGACAGGGCGCCGACCAGAACCGGCAGGGAAAGCGGCAAGCGGCTGGCGAGCACCAATGCGATCAGGCCTGCACACAGGGGCCAGAGGCTGTAGCGCAGCACACCGCGCACGCCAGCCCGCTCCACCAGGCCATTGAGCAGGAGATTGCCGAGGATCACCGCGGTGAAGACCGGAACCTGCCACAGCCCGTACAGCAGCGGAGAAAGGCCCTGGCCCTCGATCAACAGCAACGGCGACAGGCCTATCCAGGCAATCAGGGGCAGGCTCATCAGGCCCAGCGCCACGCTGGCAGAGAGGAAACCGACATGGCCCAGCAAGGCGCCATAACGCTTGAGCAGCCTGGGTAGCTCGAAGGGCTCGGACGCCGACTGGCGATAAGCCGGTCCGGGTTTGTGCGGCATGAACCCCCACAAGGCCAGCCAGCTCATCGCCCCCAGGCCGGCCAGCAGCAGGAACAGCTCGCGCCAGGACAGCCATTGCAGCATCAGCCCCCCCAGCAAAGGACCCAGCAAGGGAGAGAGAAGGGCGAGGTTGCCCAGTAGCGCCATGACCTTCACGGCGTCCGATTCGCTGAACATTTCCTGTATGGCGGGATAGCTGACGGCAATCACGAAGCCCAGGCCCATGCCCTGGATCAGGCGAAGGCCATTGAACCCCGGCATGTGGGTGACCTGGGTAATCGCCGCGCACGCCAGCACGAAGCCGGCACAGCCGGCGAGCATGAAGGGGCGCCGCCCATGGCGATCCGACAGGGGGCCGATCAGCCAGGGCAGCATGACGCCGCCCAGCAGGTAGAGGTTGAAGGCATAGGGTATCTGGTCCGCAGTCGCACCGAGCTCTTCGGTGACTGCAGGCATGGCGGGCATGACCAGGTCACTGGCCATGTAGGTGAGGAGTTCGAAAAGCGCGATAGCCAGGCAAAAACCTGTCAATCGATTGGGTGAGGAAGTTGTCAGCAAGTTTTGCATGGTTTCCAACGTTATTTTCAAAGGAGGTAAGTGCCTCTTATTCGAGAATACGTGGGCGGGTTTCAGGGCCGAAATAAGCGTTGCCCTTAGTTTGCGGAGGAAACCTGACTTAAAGTTGTACGAACAAATGCCCTGCCGTGTGGGCATTTGTTCCTGCTTTGGGTAATCAGTCTGATGCCGCTGGCCTGGCAGGCGGCCCGTCGGTTTCTGACGATTCAGCCACGTCAGTCAACGGTGTGGGTCGAAGCCTGGACCGCCGTGGCGCCCTGGCCCATCGCCATGACCCCGGTCGTGAGGAAAGAACAGACAGCCGCCCAGCATCAGGGTGGACGACAGTGCGAGCAGCAGGGTTATACGACGAAACATAAATAAATCCTCATGATGAACAGCACCGGGTTGCGTGCAAACGCGCCTTCGGCTGTACCATGGGACCCCGTGTGCTGCCCCTTGTCCCTGGAATCGGGTAGGCACCTGGCAAGCAGACGGATACAGAACGGATACATTCAGGAACTGGCAATGACTCATTCGCAACGCTTGAAATACTCGATCCTGATCGTCCTCGTGGTCCTGGCAATCATGCTCGGGCTGTCCTGGATGCAGAACAAAGGCATGATCAGCGAACAGCTGTTCCAATACATCGCCATTGCCGTGGCGGTCATCGTCGTCGTGATCAACGGGGTGATGCGACGCAAGGTCAAGCCCTAGCGCCTCGCAGGGAGCGCCTGGCGTCAGTCGCCAGCCTCGAGCGCAGCCATTGCCCTGTGGTGCAGGCTATAGCTCTTGTCGGGGTTGAGTGTCAGTACCCCCTCGCTGCACAAGCGCTTCAAGACCTCGCGTACGCTGAGGAAGGACAATGGAATGTCCAGCCCCACCAACTGGCTGTGTACCCCTCGTACACCCAGGCTGCGGTTTTCCCCTGCCGCCGTCAGCAGCGCATCGATGACCTTGAGGCGAATCAGGCTGGTTCTGAGCCCGAAGCTCTTGAGCAGGCGCCTGATGTGCTCATTGCTGCCGCGTTCCGTTGGCCTGGCGAACACGTTGTCGGGGGTCTTTATCGCGATGCCGGTTGACCCCGGCTTACCCTCCCTGGGCAGTTGCGCGTTATGCATGCAGAAACTCCTTACCAGCCTGAACAGAAGAAAAGATTGCAAATACTCTCCTGATAGGACGAACGAGAGCGGCCAATCATGAAGGCGCGGTTGTAAAAAATTGCGGCAATGCCGTGCAAGCCCCGTGATCAGGCCTCTGGCTGGTCATTAATTTTTTTTAATCCGGTTCGTTTCCAAGGAAGGCGCGTTCCCGGCTTCATGCCCGAGGGATGTGATTTCCAGGCCGGATATGACGTTTTTCCTGCTGTCCTTTCAGTAGCCGTCCCGGTTTTTCAAGGTTTTCGATCAGGAGTGAACGTGAAGATATCCGGGCAGTTATCGAGGTTTTGCCTCACAGGCGCGGTTCTGGGCATGGGGCTGGGGCTTGCCGCCGTTGCCAGCGCCCAGGGCGATGCGCAACAGGCCAGCGCCGAGATCCGTCGTACCCAGTTTGGCGTGCCGCATATCCGTGCCGAGAATGAGCGTGGCCTGGGTTATGGCATCGGTTATGCCTACGCCCAGGACAATCTCTGCCTGCTCGCCAATGAAATCGTCACGGTCAATGGCCAGCGCTCGCGGTATTTCGGGCCCGACCAGGTCACGGTCGAACAGCGGAAAAACACCGCCAGCGACCTGTTTTTCAGCTGGCTCAACACCCCCCAGGCGGTCTCCGGTTTCTGGCAGGCACAGACGCCCGAGGTGAAACAGCTGGTCGAGGGGTATGCGGTGGGCTACAACCGTGCCTTGTCCGAGCGCCGGGCCAAAGGGCTGCCTGAGCAATGCGCGAGCGAATGGGTACGACCGATCACCGCGCTGGACCTGGTCAAGTTGACCCGTCGTCTGCTGGTGGAAGGCGGCGTTGGCCAGTTCGCCGAAGCCCTGGCCGGTGCGCAGCCGCCCAGGGCTTCGGCGGACGCCGGCGTGCCGGTGGCGGATTTCGTGGTCGCCGCCGACCGACAGCAGCGCTTCGCCCTGGAGCGCGGCAGCAACGGGCTGGCCATCGGCAGTGAACGTTCCTTCAACGGACGCGGCATGCTGCTGGCCAATCCGCATTTTCCCTGGCTGGGGGGCATGCGCTTCTATCAGATGCACCTGACCATCCCGGGCAAGCTGGATGTCATGGGCGCCGCGTTGCCGGGGCTGCCGGTGATCAACATCGGTTTCAGCCAGCATCTGGCCTGGACCCACACTGTCGACACTTCCAAGCATTTCACCCTGTACCGCCTGCAGCTCGATCCCAAGGATCCGACCCGTTACCTGATCGATGGTGAGTCCGTACCGATGAGCCAGCAGACGGTCACGGTGGAAATCAAGCAGCCCGACGGCCAGGTGAAGTCGATTTCGCGGGTGGTCTACGGCTCCCGGTTCGGGCCGGTGGTGCAGTGGCCCGGACGGTTGGACTGGGACGGCCAGTTCGCCTACAGCCTGCGGGATGCCAACCTGGAAAACGATCGGGTGCTGGCCCAGTGGTACGCCATGAACCGGGCTGTCACCCTCGAGGATTTCCAGAATACCGTGCATGAGATCCAGGGCATTCCGTGGGTCAACACCCTGGCGGTGGATGACCAGGGGCAGAGCCTGTACATGAACCTGTCGGTGGTGCCGAACGTGGGGACCGATAAACTGGCCCGCTGCAGCGACCCCCGGGCCGGGCAGAAGTTGATCGTCCTGGACGGCTCGCGTAGCGAATGCGCCTGGGATGTGGACCCGAAAGCTGCGCAGAAAGGCATCTACGCCGCCGAAAAACTTCCGCAACTGTTGCGCCGCGACTTTGTGCAGAATTCCAACGATTCGGCCTGGATGGTCAACCCGTCACAACCATTGTCCGGCTATTCGCCCTTGATCAGCCAGCAAGGCCAGCCCCTGGGCCAGCGGTCGCGTTTTGCCCTGGACCGGCTCGGCAGGCTGGCCCAGCAAGGACCGGTGAAGGTGGAGGACTTGCAGCGCATGATAATGGACGACCAGGTCTACCTGGCCGACCAGGTGATGCCAGACCTGCTGGCGTTCTGTTCCGCCGAATCGGGCGCCGCTGCAGCGGTACCGGCTCAGGCGTGTGCCAGCCTGAAGGCGTGGGACCGTACTGCTGGCCTGGACAGCGGATTGGGGTTCGTTCATTTCCAGCGCATCATGGAGCGGCTGCAGGCCGTGCCTGATGCCTGGCGCGTGGCCTTCGACCCAAGGGACCCACAACATACGCCACGAGGCCTGGCTGTCGAGAAGCCGGCAGTCAGCGAGGCAGTGCGCCAGGCCATGGTCGCCTCGGTGGAGGCGGTGAAGGCCGCCGGGCTGCCATCCTCCAGCCGCTGGCAGGATCTTCAGGTCGCCAGCAGCGGTGGCCGGCAGACACCGATCCACGGCGGGCCTGGGGAGCTGGGGATCTACAATGCGATTCAGAGTGTGCCGGGGGCAAACGGCAAGCGCGAAGTGGTCAGCGGCACCAGTTACCTGCAAGTGGTGACATTCGACAGCAAGGGGCCCCAGGCACAAGGGCTATTGGCATTCTCCATTTCCAGCGACCCGGCATCCCCTCATTCGGCGGACCAGACCGAGGCGTTCTCGAAGAAACGCTGGAGCGTGCTGCCATTCACCGAACAGCAGATCAAGGCCGATCCCCACTACCAGGCGCTGATCATTCGTGAGCGCGATGAGGCCGGCAGGGTGGCCACGCAATAAGCCTGGAGCCGCAAGACAGCCTGCGATAGCGTCAACGCCGACGCCATCGCAGGCCCTTTGTCATTGACGGGGAGCAGTTTTCTGAGTGCTGGTCGGCCTCTGGCCGACGGCATTGAGCACCGGGTTGCCGTCCTTGTTCTGCGTCAGGTAGACCGGCAGTACTTTTGGCAACGACGGCACCAGGTTCTTCACTTCACTGACGTTGTAGATACCGCCGATGCGCAGGGCGCCGGTGTTGTTATCGGCCAGCATGACGGGACGGTCGAGGTAGCGGTTGATCAGCGGCAGCGCATCGGTGAGGGTCAGGTTATCCAGCACCAGCTTGCCGCTGCGCCATGCCAGTGAGCTGTCATCGGCAGGCGTTTCGCGGACCTGCGGCTGGAAATCGCCGGCCTTGTAGCTCGCCTGCATGCCGGGTGTCAGGCGCGAGCCGTTTTGCGTCAGTGCATGGTTGCTGGCGACCAGTACCGAGCCTTCCACCAGCGTGACGCGCACCTGGTCCTGATACATCCAGACGTTGAAGCGGGTCCCGGTCACCCGTACCTGGCCCTGGCCGGCCCGAACGATGAACGGGTGCTGGGTATCGTGGCTGACTTCGAAAAACGCCTCGCCCTTTTTCAGGGTCGCGCGACGCTCATTCTTGTAATTGGCGAATACCAGCTCGCTGCCCAGGTTGAGTTCTACCTGGCTGCCATCGCCCAGGATGATGCGCCGTACGCTTGCGTCGGCTTCGAAGCGCTCGTAGGAATTGGCCAGCCAGCCCAGGTTCCAGCCCGTATAGGCCGCCAGTGGCAGCCCCAGCACCAGCACCGCGGCGGCAGCGGCCAGGGGACGCCAGCGCGCCCGCGGCCGGGGACGAGACACCGGGACCGGCGGCGCGGGTTCGACGCGCGGCAAGTGATCGGCGACGTCCCAGATCTCCAGCATGGCGGCGTATTCGAACGCATGCAGGGGATCGGCATCGTGCCACTGCTTGAAGGCCAGCCGTTCGGCATCGCTACAGTCGGCAGCATGCATACGCATGCACCAGTGCGCGGCCGCATCGGTAATGGCGTCGTATTCGGCTTCCGAGAGTGTATGTTCGGTCATTGACTCTTCCTGGTTTGCCGCATTCTAACCTTCGGCATGAGCTGTCGAGAACTGCCGTCATGGCGATAACATGTCAAATAGGCCGGTTTTTTTCCGCCAAAGGTGCTTGCACCCGTATGGCTGCGCCCTAGCATCCCATGGGCTGGGTGAAAAAAAGATCAACGGGTCGCGCATGGCAGAAGAATAGCCACTCAAGAGCCAGCGGCGGGCAGCACGGCGTCGAGCTGGCGTCCCAGCATGCAAATCAGCAAGGTCATGGAGTCGGCGTTTCGAAGGATCAGGTCGATGCGTTTATCGGCCGAAGCGGGGTCGAGGAAAATATCCCGTGCTTCGCTGATGCTGGTAGCCCCCGTGATTTTCAGTATTTCCCTGGTCATGTCCTTGAATTGACGTATCTGTTCCAGGCTCTTGAGCATCCCGGCCCGATGGTCCCAGGCCATGAACAGTTTCGATCGCGGCGTACCCAGCGAAAACCCTTTGAGTTGTTGCTCTTTCAACTCCCCCGACTTGCGTCGTCCGAATTCGGTGTCTTGGGAAATGAGGTCGAAGAAGGGCAATGAAGCATCCAGGTAAACGATGTCGTACGTGTCGAACAACTGGTGGGTCAATTCATGGATAAGTGTCGCCCCCTGGGCATGGGCGTCGACATTGAATGATTGCGGCACAAGCTCCTGGTATCGGTCCAGGCCTATTTCAAAGAACAGCTGCGTGAGGTAAATCCGTCCCTTGGCGTTGGGTTCCACGACAAATGCTGTGGCGATATCGTTGATATCCTTGAGATTGCCGATGACGATGCGCTTGGCGTTCTGCGCTTCCCATGAAGGATCGGCCAGTGCCCGGCAGATCGGCGCAATCGCCGTGTGGACCTTCTCGATCAGGCCGGCATCGACGTGTTCCACGCCCAGGAACGTCTGGAGAAACGTTTCCAGTCGAGAGGCCGGCGCACGTTGCTGCCTGGCGTGCTCCAGGTTATGGAGGGCGTTGATGGAGTAGAACCTGGCTGTCTCCAGGGCCTGGACGATGGCATTGGCATGGTGGGGGTATTTCCTGCGTATTTCAGCCATGCCCCGGGCTTCGATGTTCAACGAGGCGCCGGCCTGGTAGTCACTGTAGGAATTGGCGAGCGTGGACATGACCTTGCCGTAGCGAATGGTGTGTCGCTGCGGATCGATCGCCCACTGCTGGTCGTCGGACGATCGAGCCAGTATCGGTCCTTCGCCATGGGCATGGACGACACGCCATACCTGGTTCGCTTTGGCGACCTGGAAGACCCTGCCGGCCACGCTCGCATAGAGCTTGCCGGATCCCGCTGCGCCGTAGGTGCCGTCGGCCAGGTTTGCGTGCAGGTCGAAAAGGCTGGCATCCGTGGCTTCGAAGGCGTGCAGGTTGGTACGGGTCGGTGCCGTGGACGCGATATCTTTCCAGCTCATTTCGGTCGTCGTCCGGGACACCTGCGTTGCTGGGCTGGCAGGGGCGAGCAGGCCGAACGTATCGTCGCGATTGAGCATGCCCAGCGAGACCATTTCCGCGGCGCCGGCGATGAAGTCATGCAAGCCGGTTTTCCAGTCATGCTGTCGCAGCGCTTCGGCAGAGGCCTTGAAGTCCTGGTAGCTTTCCCAAAGGGTCTCGAAAAACGTCAATTTGCCCGGTAGCTGGCGTCCCGCAAACCTGACCCCGGTGCTGAACAGATGCAGGACCGTTTGCCAGTCGAACTGGCGTTTGCGGTCGGTCTGGGTGCTCAACAGGTCCGATAGCAGGTCCAGGTTATCGTTGAACAGCGTGTCGAGCAGGTTCGTCTGAATCGGATTCGAGGCCAGGGTGATGTCCGACAGCTTTCCAAGGGTGGACACGAACAGGTTCCGGAACAGCCCCTGCTGGGTCGTGGGGAGTCGGCTGATCAGCAGGTCCTGAAGCGCCCCGGGCAGGTTGAGCGCAGCGATGAGGCTGGCCTCGTCCTTGAATTCGATGAGGTTCGGCCCCGCGCGGTAGGGCGCATACAGCACATGAGGAGCCATCGCGTCGGTGCTCGATCCGATCAGGTAGAGTCCCAGTGTCTTGACCGCCGCGGCGCCGCCGGTCGTTATCAGTTCCAGTGGACGGATCAGGGCGCTGGCACCCTTCACTGCCTGGCGCGCGATGCCGTCCGGCATATCCAGGACCTGGCGAATCAAGTCGAATGCCGTGGCCGACAGGTACTGTTGCAGGTGCCGTGCGTGGGCATGCTGCAACAGTTGCCAGGGCAACTGGCGGCGAAAACGCTGCTTTCTCGCTTCTGCGTCCGCTCCCGTGCCGGAGAGCTTGTCCCTGACGTGTTTTTTATACGAAGTGGAGATATCCAGGGACAGCAGCATCTGCTTCACAGTGGCTTCGTTCAGACTGTCCGGCAGTTTTTTTCCGGACGTGGAGGAGACATGCAAGCCGGTCTTCTGGGTGAACTCGACATGGTTCAAGGCGAAATCGATCAAGGAAGCGGGA
Organism: Pseudomonas sp. 7SR1; assembly: GCF_900156465.1. Lineage (NCBI taxonomy): Bacteria > Pseudomonadati > Pseudomonadota > Gammaproteobacteria > Pseudomonadales > Pseudomonadaceae > Pseudomonas > Pseudomonas sp. 7SR1. The sequence continues at coordinate 5,004,136 of NZ_LT707064.1, read as the reverse complement.
GGACCGGCCAATGCGAGGTTCGGCGTGATCAGGATGCTGGCCGGGTCGAGATCCTTTTCGCCAAGGCGTGCATCCATTAATGCCTTGAGCTTTTTACCGACATAGGTGCGAAGCGGCTCGATACCGTCCAGGTAGTCCTTGCCGTCGGCCACGCTGTTCTTGTATTGGTCGAGCAGATCGATATGCAAGCGTTGATCTTCCAGGGCGGCCGTGCCGAGCCAGGCGGGCAGTTTCTGCCGCCACCGGTTCGCCTGGGCGATGCGCATCGCACGCGGCAGATTGGTCGGAGCGCCTTTGTTCTGCAGCGCCTCGAGGCTTTTCGCCAAGGCCATCCCGCTCAGTTTCCATGGGCCGATTTTCAGACTGCTCAGGTACCGGTGTTCGGCTTCGAAAAGATCGATGAAGGAACTCATCCGGTTCGACAGGACGTTGTCTTCGATCAGCTCGAATGCCTCGAGCCGGTAATGCCCGTGGGGCTTGCGTTGGGCAGCGGGCAGGTTTTCCAGCAGGCTGAAACGTCTTCGAGGGTCGAGCAGGTAGCGGTTCAATTGCCCGGCGGCCATCTCCACGGAAGAAAAGACCTGCAGGCCGTCCGAAGGTGTCCACAGAATACCCAGGCCTGAATAGGGCGTATCCAGCCCGCCGCGTTCGGTGAGGAAAAAACAATTGGCGAGGCAAAGGTGGACCGTTCGGGTTTCGTCGGTACAGGTGAGCCTCAGCGAATAGACGTCCGGCCGGAAGCCCTTGACCCCCATGCGTTGGGTGCGGTCGGGAAAATCGGGGTCGTAGGCGAACACGGTCCTGATGAGGTCGTGGGCGGCTGGCGGCAGGGTTCCGTCCAGCTCCCTGAGTTCGGCTTCGGCACGTATTCCCAGGGAAAAAACGTTGGTGAGCTTTGGCAGCAGCGCTCTCAGGTCCTTGGAAAACTCGTGGGGACTGGACATCGGCACTCGGGCGAACAGCGTGGTGAAAGCCTCTTCGACGCTGGCATAGCTCTTGATCTTCCTTTCCAGTTGGTCGGCCATGAAGTTGGAAGGGCGCAAGTCTCCGTAAAACACCGGTTGGGCACCCCAATGGCCCTGGATCCCCTGCTTCAAGAGGCTTTTGTCGATCAAGGTGCGTATGTCCAGCGCCTTGTCGACGAGGGCGTGAAGGTCGACCTTGCCCTGGCGAGACATCTCCAAGGCGTAATGAAGGTTGCTGGTCTGCTTGCCGATGATGGTGTTGGCCAGGGACTCGAACACCGGCAAGGCCACGGGGTGCCCCGACACCTTTGGCTCGTCGAGGCGTAGGAAGCGGTTGCGCTCTTCCAGGCTCAGAAGGCCGTAGAGGGCTTCTTTTCGCGTGGCCCGGGTCGGAGTGCCGAGCAATGTCTGCTTGAAGCTCAGATAGTCGTCGACTTTCTGGAGACCGTGGCTGGGCGTGTAGAGGTAGTGCCCCTTGCCGCTGATCATCAACGAGCCGGCGAGCTCCACGTAGAGCGGTTCGTATTCCCAGAGTCGCACCGTTTCGATGAACAGAAGCGTTTCATCCCGACCGGACGGCCCGAGGACCCGGAACAGCTCCCGGCTCTGTGCATGCGTCAGTTGCCTCTGTTCCCGCTGGATCAGGATGTTCGCCCGCAACGTGTCGCTGAGCACCTGCGAGAGAAGCTTGCGGCGTGAAATATGAAAGGGGCCGGTGGCGTCCCAGTAACCCTCGATGCACTGGATGAGCCGTGGGATCAGGTGTCCAGCGGCGACCTTCAGCAGGTTTTCCCACTGCCGGGCGTTCCCGGATGATGGGGTGATCCCCGGATGGATGAATTCCACGTCATGTCCGCTGGGTCGTCCCTGGTGGTGGAAATAGACCAGGACCGCGTCAGCCAGGGACATGGTGTTGATGACCCGGCCGGCTGTCGGGCTGCCGGCGCCGGCATAGGTGCTGATCGCCACGCGTCCCTGCCTGTGGTCGAAGTTCGACGCCGCTTCGTTCAATACCTGGTCGAGCATCGCCTGCAACGAAGGCAGTTTCATCAGTTCGTCCACCATTGTCCGGGCATTGAGGCTCTGTGCATGCTCGATGCTTGCGACCAGGGCTTCGAAGACATCGCCCTCGATGAGCGAGCGGGTCTGTCGGATGCCGGGGGAGCCGTTCAGTTCGGCCCGTTGTGAAATCGAGAGCAGTTGAAACAGATCGTCACGTTCGACGGGGCTCGCCAGCATGTGCTCGATCTTTGTTTCGAGGGCTCGGCGGCTGGCGAACTTTCTGATGCCACCTTGTGGTGTATAGAGAAACGCAGGCCAAGCCTGCGAAGCGCCGGTCGCTGGCGAGGCCGTCAGGCTAAGGCAGCCGGCCAGGGGAATCGGGGTTCGGCCGGTCGCTTCGAACAGGATGGTTTCGACAGACATCGGCGGTGTCTGCGCTGCACGCAGCGAGTGGCTGGGCAGTGCAGCGTGATGCAACCAGTCGAGGTCCGCCTGCGTCAATCCGTGGGGTGCGCTCAGTTCGTCCAGGCGCCTGGCATCCAGCACGTGGGAAAACAGCAGTGGGGTGGTCTCGGTCATCGTCGCTTCTCGATCAAGGCGCCGCGAGGCAGCCGTGGATGAAGCGGTCAGGCTAGGACGCCATGGAAGGGCGAAGGTGGTAGATAGTTACCGCACGCCAGGCCCCCGGTGCCTGTCAGGCTCAGGCGCCGGCGCAAAGGTTGACAGCGCGCTCATGAAGCGGTGTTTAATCGGCGCGCTGGTTTGTCTTACCTGTTGCTACCTCCAACAATCATTCTGGAGCTTCAGATGTCTGCGCTATCCGAACACGCCGGTTCCGGCGCCTTGTCCTTCGATGCCCTGGCGGGTTTGCTGGAGAAGATTTTCCTGCGACACGGCACCTCGGCCGACGTCGCCCGGATCCTGGCTGAAAACTGCGCCGGCGCCGAGCGCGACGGAGCCCACAGCCATGGGGTGTTTCGCATCCCCGGTTACGTCTCGACCCTCGATAGCGGTTGGGTCGATGGCCAGGCCGTGCCGGTGGTCGAGGATGTTGCCTCGGGGTTCGTGCGGGTGGACGCCGGCAATGGATTCGCCCAGCCGGCCCTGGCTGCCGCGCGTGCGCTACTGGTGCAGAAGGCCCGCAGCGCCGGCATTGCGGTGCTGGCTATCCGTAACTCTCACCACTTCGCCGCCCTCTGGCCGGATGTCGAGCCGTTCGCCTATGAAGGGCTGGTGGCCTTGAGTGTGGTCAACAGCATGACGTGTGTCGTGCCCCATGGCGCACAGCGCCCGCTGTTCGGCACCAACCCCATCGCTTTTGCCGCGCCACGGGCTGACGGGGAGCCGATTGTCTTCGACCTGGCGACCAGCGCCATCGCCCATGGCGATGTGCAGATTGCCGCGCGCAAGGGCGAACTGTTGCCCCCGGGCATGGGGGTGGACAGTCTGGGTCAGCCGACCTGCGATCCCAAGGCAATCCTGGATGGCGGGGCACTCCTGCCGTTTGGCGGGCACAAGGGGTCGGCCTTGTCGATGATGGTGGAGTTGCTGGCGGCGGCCCTGACGGGGGGGCATTTTTCCTTCGAGTTCGACTGGAGCAATCATCCCGGTGCCAAGACGCCATGGACCGGCCAGTTGCTGATCGTGATCGACCCGAGCAAGGCCGCCGGGCAGGATTTCGCCGAGCGCAGCCAGGAACTGGTCAGGCAAATGCAGGGGGTGGGGTTGCAACGGTTGCCGGGGGATCGCCGGCATCGCGAGCGCCGTCAATCCAGCGAGCGAGGGATTGTGCTGGAGGAACAGACACTGGCGCAGTTGCGGGAATTGGCCGGTATGTAAGGCCCGTCTGGGCGGGTGTCGGACTCAGCGCGGCAAGGGGGAAGCCCCTTGCCACGGGCAGGCTTAGCGTCGTCCCAGCAGCAAGCCCACCACCAGCCCGAAACCGGCGGAAATCGCCACGGTTTGCCAAGGGTGGCCACCAATGTAGGTCTCGGTGGCGTCCACCATGGGACGGGTGCGATCCCGTGCGCTGGCGAGGGAGTCCAGGGCCTGTTGCAGTTTATGGGCGATCTGCCCCCGCAGGTTCTCGGCATCTTCGCCCACCAGTGAAGCGCTGCTCTTGAGCAGTTTTTCCGATTCTTCAATCAAGGCCTTCAATTCGCTGAAGGCCTGGTCCTTGATTTGCTCTCCGTTCGCTTGCTCTGGGCTTTTACGGGGCATTGAATGACTCCTTGCAGATGATGGCAGTGAACAGTGGAGTGCCGCGCCTGGGGGAAAGTTGCAAGCGCCGCACAGCCAAAATGGGTGTTAAGACGTTTCCTTGCAAGGTGTAAGATGTCGCCTATTTACGCAACAGGTAATTTCCATGAGCTTCAATCTCGCTGACAAGCCCCTGGCCGAGCGCGCTGCGCTGGAAGACGAAAAATCCCGACTGTTCGAACTGTGGCAGAACAACCTGGGCAAGGCCAAGGGCGAAGCGGCCCGCCTGTTCGGCGAGCGCTCCAAGCGCAAGGGCAAGTGGGCCGAGTGGGTGCGGGCGGAGCTGGATGGCATGTCGCCCCCTGAGTACGCCAACATGGTGCGCAGTGAAGTCAATCGCCTGATGGCGGCCAATAAATGAACCTCATTTGAAGGTCGCCAGGATGGCCTCGCGAACCTTGATCACGGCCGGATCCATCTGCGCGTGGGTTCGCCAGCCCAGTTCGATAGGGTAGCGCGGCAAGGCAAGGGGGCAGGGTAACAGCGCCAGGCCGCTGAGGGACGCAATGGCCCGGGCCGCATGTGCCGGAATGGTCGCCACGGCCTGGCTGCCCCTGAGCAGGAATGGCAGGGCGGCAAAATGCGTGGTGGAGGCGCAGACCCTCCGGCTCAGGCCGAGCCCGGCCAGCCCCTCGTCGGTGATGCCGATGAACCCACCGGAAGATACCAGCAGATGTTCCCGCGCCACGAAGCTTTCCAGCGCAAGGTGCGCCTGGCCTTCCTTCAGGCTGGCCTGATCGACGAGGCACGCGTAGTCCCCTTCACCCAGGACCCGTCGACTGAGCAGCCGCTGCGCGAAACCTCCGGCGGTGATCGCCAGGTCAAAATGGCGCTCCATCAGATCACGGCCGACGATCTGGCTATGGGTCTGGCGGAAGATCAACCTCAACCCTGGTGCACGTTGCGCCACTTCCTCGATCAAGCGCCGTCCATAGGCGATCTCGAAGTCGTCGGACAGGCCGACGATGACCGAGCGCCCCTGGTAATGGCTGGCATCCGGATCGATCATCGCCAGGCTCTGGCGGCATTTGTTCAATGCGTCGCTGATCACCGGCTTCAATTGATCGGCCCGCAGTGTCGGTGCCAGGCCGCGACCGGTGCGCACGAATAACTGATCGTCATACAGGCTGCGCAGCCTGCGCAGGGCGGCGCTGATGGCCGACTGGGTCACGCCCAGGCGCAGCGCGGCGCGGCTGGCGCTGGATTCGTCGTGCAGGGCTTCGAAGGTCTTGAGCAGGTTGAGGTCGATATCGGCGATATTCATTTGGCTCATATCATTTAGCAGTGATCAGGGCTTTATTCATGATCGGTCGACGCTTGAGAATCGGCAACACCTGATGAACCAAGGAGTTGCAACCCCATGCCAAAATCCATCGTGGCCGCCCTGCAGATCGGTTCCTTGCCCGGCGGCAAGGGCGAGACCCTGGCGCAGATCCTTTCCTATGAAGAGGCCATACGCCAGGCCGGCGCCCGGCTGGTGGTAATGCCCGAGGCCCTGTTGGGCGGGTATCCAAAGGGCGAAGGATTCGGTACCCAGCTGGGGTATCGGTTGCCGGAAGGGCGAGAAGCCTTCGCTCGCTATTTCGCCAATGCCATCGACGTGCCCGGCGCCGAGACCGAGGCACTGGCTGGGCTTTCGACGCGCACCGGCGCCAGCCTGGTGCTGGGCGTCATCGAGCGCGCCGGGAGCACCTTGTACTGCACGGCCCTGTATTTCGAGCCCGAGGCAGGCCTGGTGGCCAAGCATCGCAAGCTCATGCCCACCGGTACGGAGCGGCTGATCTGGGGCAAGGGCGATGGCTCGACACTGCCGGTGGTCGACAGCCAGATAGGGCGTGTGGGCGCGGCGGTGTGCTGGGAAAACATGATGCCCCTGTTACGTACGGCCATGTACGCCAAGGGCGTCGAGGTGTGGTGCGCGCCGACGGTGGATGAGCGGGACATGTGGCAAGTGACCATGCGCCACGTCGCTCACGAGGGCCGCTGCTTCGTGGTCAGTGCCTGCCAGGTCCAGGCCTCGCCCCAGGCGCTGGGGATCGAAGTCGCGAACTGGCCGGCCGAGCGGCCGCTGATCGCCGGCGGCAGCGTGATTGTAGGGCCCATGGGCGACGTGCTCGCCGGTCCGTTGAAGGACAAGGCCGGCCTGTTGACCGCTGAAATCGACACCGACGACCTGGTGGGGGCGCGCTACGACTATGACGTGGTCGGGCATTACGCCCGTCCGGATGTGTTCGAGCTGGTGGTGGACGAGCGGGCCAGGCCCGGCGTGCGTTTTATCCCATGAATCACCAGTTGGCCGTGGAGCTCGGCAAGTCCAGGGTGCCGCGGTCGACGAAGCGCACGGTACCGAACAATCCACCCGCCAGCTTGCCCTTGAGCACGTAGGGCAGGTTGTCCAGGCGCTGGGTCTGGCTCAGGCCCAGCGTCTGGCGCAGCACCGAAAAAGCCGAGATGCTCACCGGCACGCTCAGCACCGTTTCGGAGAACCTCGCGATGGTGCCTGCCTGGTCACTGACCCCCGACGCCAGGGTGCGTCCATTGACCTCCAGGTCCAGGGCCACGCCGTTGTAATCGATGGCGATGTCGTTGGGGTTCTGCAAGCGCAGTTTCACCGCGAAGCGCATCTCCAGTTCCTGGCTGGCCAAGGGTTCGATGCCCACCACATTGATGTTCAGCGGGTCGTGACGCTGCAGCAGCGTGCAGGCGTTCAGGCTCAAGAGCATCAGAAAGAAAGATAAACCGATGATTCTGCGCATGGCACGCTCTCAAGATAAAGATGCAGTCGGGAAACGCGGAAACCGAGGACACCATAACCCACAACACGCTCCATAAAGGGCTCCTGACAGTTTCTGACATCAGGCTCTGCTAATCTGCGTCAACTTTTTTCTTGCGGATCGCCATCGTGTCGCGTACCACCCGGCTGCTCACTTTGCTGCAAGTCTTGCGGGGCAAGCGTTGCCCGGTCACTGCCGCGACGCTGGCGGCCGAGCTGAACGTGTCTGAACGCACGCTCTACCGGGACATAGCCGAGTTGACGGCCCTTGGCGCTCCGATCCAGGGCGAGGCGGGCATCGGCTATGTACTGCGCAGCGGGTTGTTCCTGCCGCCGCTGATGTTCACTGCCGATGAAATCGAGGCCATCGTGCTGGGGCTGCGCTACGTCGACCAGCGTGGCGACGATGTGCTGGGCAAGGCCGCCGCCGATGCCTTGGCGAAGGTCGCCGCGGTGCTGGCTCCCGACGTCCGGGACGCCCTGCGCAACCCGACGGTGCTGCCCGGTCCGCCGGGCTATGGCTACCCGCAGAACAGGGTGGAACTGAATGTCTACCGCCAGGCCATTCGCAGCCAGGCGAAGCTGCGCATCGACTACGCCGACGTGAACAATACGCCGAGCCAGCGACTGGTCTGGCCCCTGGCCCTGGGGTTTTTCAACGAGGCGCGGGTCGTGGTGGCATGGTGTGAATTACGCGACGCCTATCGGACCTTTCGCACCGATCGGATCGCGTGTGCCATCGAGGAGGGGGGGCGCTACCCTGGCAGGCGCAGCGATCTGTTGCGGGCCTGGATGAAGTCGATGCAGCTGGATGAAACCGGACGTTTCACTCCTGACAAAAACTGACATGGCGCTGTTTTAGCATGATGCCAGATCGCTAGAACAAGGAGCCGTACCATGTCCAATCCCGTCTCTTCCCTGGCCCCGGCCATAGCCGGTTACATTGCGGCCGCCAATGCCCGTGACAGTTCGGCGGTGCCGCGTTTTTTCGCCGAGGATGCCAACGTATTCGATGAAGGCCAGCACCGGGCCGGTACCCAGGCCATTGCCCAATGGATGGAGGACACCGCCCGGCGCTACCAGCCGCGGGTGCAGGTGCTGAACGTGCAGCAGCGCACCGGCAAGGTGCTGGTCCACAACCTGATCTCCGGGACCTTTCCCGGCAGCCCGCTGGAGCTGCGATACACCTTCCGCCTCAACGAACAGGGGAAAATCAGCCGGTTGGATATTTCAGTCTAGAAACCCGGCAACCTGACGCGAGCCCAGTGACGGCGAGGGAGACCTTCCGTCACACGGCGAAGTGCCGGTTCATGGCATACTCGGCGACTTCGCTTTCCGGACCCGGGCCGTATGATTTTCGACTCACCCTTGATCGCCTGGCAGCACGCCATCGAACACCATGGCTTCGTCCAGGACGAGGCCCAGGAGCTCGCCATCATGGCCCTGGAGCAATGCCACCGGGCATTGCAGGAGGGGCGCAAGCCCGTGAAGGGGGTTTATCTCTGGGGACCGGTGGGGCGCGGCAAGACCTGGTTGATGGATCGTTTCTACGAAAGTCTCAAGGTCCCCGCGCGCCGCCAGCACTTTCATCATTTCATGGCCTGGGTACACCAGCGTTCATTCCAGCTCACCGGCACGCCGGATCCCTTGCAGGCCCTGGCCCGGGAGCTGAGCGCCGAAGTGCGGGTGCTGTGTTTCGACGAACTGTTCGTCACCGATATCGGCGATGCCATTATCCTCGGCCGGCTCTTCCAGGTGATGTTCGAGCGGGGCATGGTGATCGTGAGCACGTCCAACCTGCCTCCCGAAGAGCTTTACGCCAACGGCCACAACCGCGAGCGTTTCCTGCCCACCATCAGCGCGATCAAGGAACATATGCAGATCGTGCCGGTGAATGGATGGCAAGACCACCGCCAGCATCCGGGTGCGCTGCAACAGCGCTACTGGCTGCGGGAACGCGCTCGGCCTGACCCGTTGGCCGCAGTCTTCGCTCAATTGACTGCGGGGCAAGCGCTGCGTGACGGACCGATAGAAGTGGGCCATCGCCTGCATGAGCCGGTCCAGGCCAGCGAGACAGTGCTCTGGACCCGCTACGCGGACCTGTGCGAGCAGCCTTTTTCAGCCTTGGATTTCATGGCGCTTTGCGACCGCTTCAGCGTCATTCTGCTCAGCGATGTGCCCAGCCTGAGCGCCGAGCAGCGCGAGGGCCGCATTGCCCGTGGTACGGAAGACGGCGTCGAGCGGGTCGAGGCGGGGGACAGAGAACTGCCGCAGTTGTCGATTCACGACGATGGTGTGCGCCGCTTCATCGCCCTGATCGACGAATGCTACGACCGCAAGGTACCGCTGTATCTTTCGGCCTGGGTGCCGATGGAGCGGTTGTACACCGAGGGCTATCTGCAATTTCCATTTCGCCGTACCCTCAGTCGCCTCCAGGAAATGCAGTTGCAACGTTTCGGTCAGCCAGCCTGACCTGTATCCGCCGAAGCCAAGGGCGATCGGCATTCAAAGAGAGATGGAAGGTCATGGAAGAAGCCAGGGACATCCTTGTATTGCAAGCCAGCTACACCAACCCGGTTCACGCCGAGGCGATCTGTCATGTGCTCAACGGCTATGCGCAAGACCCGATGGGGGGCGGTCGGCCCCTGCCGGCCGAAGTGCTGTTGCACCTGCCGGAAGAACTGGCCAAGCGCCCCCATGCGTTCAGCGTGCTGGCATTCGTCAATGGCGAGCCGGCGGGGCTGGTCAACTGCTTCGAAGGTTTTTCCACCTTTGCCTGCCGTCCCCTGGTGAATATCCATGATGTGGCGGTGATGCAGGCCTTTCGCGGATTGGGCCTGAGCCAGAAGATGCTGCAGAAGGTCGAAGATATCGCCCGCCAGCGCGGCTGCTGCAAGATGACCCTGGAGGTGCTTGAAGGCAACGCCGTGGCCCAGGCCAGCTATGGCAAATTCGGTTTCGTCGCCGGCATGTTCGACCCGGCCCATGGCCGAATGCTGTTCTGGACCAAGTCTTTGTAGAACCCTGGCCCGCGCCCGGGCCTGGGTTATTTCTGCACGAGCCGGGGCTCCGGTTTCCTGGGTTGCATCAGGCTGAAGTCGATCAGCGCCTTGTGTTGGCGTTGATAGGGATTGCCGATCAACAGGGGCCGGGCCTTGAAGTCATCGCTGACCAGGCTCCTGCTGCGATCCAGCTCGTCGAAACTCAGGCCTGCCAGGTCTGCCCAGGTATGGATCAGCTGAGAACTGCTGTAGGGCCGTGACAGGTCGCCGGCAAAGTTCCAGTCATGGCTTTCGCGCCATTTTGGCGAGGCCCAGGCCATGAACGGAATGGTGTACATCGGCGCGGTGGGCTTGCCTTCGTTGCGTCCCAGGGTGTCGTGCCCCGCCGAGTCGAATACATCCTCACCGTGGTCCGACAGGTACAGCAAAAAGCCGTTGGGGTCGGTCCTGGCGTAATCCCTGATCAGGCTGGAGACCACGAAGTCGTTGTACAACACCGCGTTATCGTAGCTGTTATAGGTGGGGACCTGATCGTCGCGCACCCCTGCCGGTACGCCCTGGCGGTCGGTGAACTTGTTGAAGGTCGGCGGGTACCGGTACTGATAGCTCATGTGGGTGCCAAGCAGATGCACCACGATCAGCTTGCGCGGCGCGGCATCGGCCAGGGCCTTGTTGAACGGCGCGATCACGTCGCCATCGTATTGCGCGGCGTTCTGGTTGCGATTGTTGTTCAGGTAGACCTGCTCGTCGGCCTGCTGGGAAAAGGTCGTGAGCATGGTGTTGCGCTTGGTCATGGTCTGCTGGTTGGTGATCCAGAACGTCTTGTAGCCCGCCTGTTTCATCATGCTGACCAGCGAGGGTGTGCTCAGGTAAAGGTCCGGATGCTGCTCATCGGCAAAGGTCAGGACCTGTTGCAGCGCTTCGATGGTGTACGGACGTGGAGTGATCACGTTGTCGAACACCGCCAGCTGGTCCTTGAGCTTGTCCAGTTCCGGCGTGGTTTCCCGCTGGTAGCCGTAGAGGCTCATGCGCTGACGGTTGGTGGATTCGCCGATCACCAATACCAGGGTCGCCGGCTGGTTCGCCATGGCGTCCTTGAGGTTGCGCAGTGGCTCGATCTTGCTGGCGCTGTGCAGCATGCCCTGCATATTGGTCAGTTGTTCACCGTAACGACGGTATGCCACCAGCATCTGCCAGGGGACGGCGGGCTCGATGCGGTCTTCGAATTTCTCCAGGCCCCCGGCCAGGGTGCCGGTACGCAAGGTTTGCTTGACCAATGGGTAACCCACCACGGCCACCATGATCGCGGCGGCGGCCATCATGGCCCGGCCCCGCGGCAGGTACACCGGGCGCAGGCGCGTCCATAGCCAATAGCTGACCGCTGTATGGGCCAGGAAGGTCGGCACCATCCACCAGGCAAAATATTGGGTCAGGTATTCACCGGCTTCAGACACGTTCGATTCGAACATGATGAAAATGACGCTCTGGGAGAATTCCTGCTGGTAGATGAAGAAATAGCCCAGGCTTGCCATGGAACACGCCCACAGCACCACGCCGATCAAGGCGGCGAGCAGGCGGGTCCGGGCCGGGAACAGCAGCATGGGCGCCAGCCACACGGCGCTCATGATCAGCGCCTGGCGAAACCCGGTGAAGCCGGAGGTGTCGGTCACCAGGATAAGCAGTTGGGTAATGCCCGAAAAATACCAGAAGAACAGGAACAGCCAGCCAAGTCCGGCCCAATCGAAACCTTTCGCAGTCGTTTTGCTGCGTTTGAACACACTCATCAAGCTCTCCAGCCTTTTGTCGGCGCTGCCGCAGGGGCCGATCCGGCATCCGCGGGCGTGCACCGACCCTCTTCAAAGGCGCGGAGTATTGCGATGAGGGTGTGAAAACTTCGTGAGTTTTTTGTCTACGGGACGCAGGGGCGTGGTGTCGCGAAGGGAGACCGCGAGGGGACAGGGGGGCGCGAATGCTTCGAACCGAGCCGATTTTTCTGTGGGATGCCCAGGGTTCATGGAAGTGACACTGGTATGTTCAGCGTCACTTCCGACTGGAGCAGGTCTAGCGAGCCAGCGCCTGACCCTGGTGGGCCAGTTGTGCGTGTTGCAGCTGCAGGCGCAACTGGGTCACTTCATCGAGCAGCAGATCACGCTCTTCTTTGAGCAGGCGTAATTCATCGCGACGAATGGTCACATAAAGGGTCTGTGGGGGACGTGCGGTAACGACTGGGTCCATTGCTCACCTCGCAAATGGCGTACATCAACTATAGAGATGTCGCCAGTTTTTGGTCGACACCTCTACTATCGGCGCCGATTCTGATTTCTTTTGCTCGTGAATGGAACTTTTTTATTTTTCATGGTCGCCGTGTCTTCGACCGGATCTGGAGCGTTATCCCTTGTGATTGCACGAATTAACCGGAAACTATGCAGCAATGCTCTGGACTAACCTCCTCATAGTCGTGAGCTAAACCTTTGACATACCTTTATTTGTAGTAGGGAGCATCAGCACATGCAACTCGGGATCATTGGACTGGGCCGCATGGGCGGCAATATTGCGCGGCGCCTGATGCTCAACGGGCATACCACCGTTGTCTATGATCGCAACAGCGCTTTTATCGAAAACCTGGTCCAGGAAGGCGCCACAGGCGTCGCGGACCTGGCGGCCCTGGTGGCCGGCCTGCAGGCGCCACGGGCGGTCTGGGTCATGCTGCCGGCCGGCGCACCCACCGAAGACACCATCAACGCGTTGAGCGAGCTGCTCGAGCCAGGCGACGTGGTCATTGACGGCGGCAATACGTATTACAAGGACGACATCCGTCGCGCCCAGGCCTTGTCGGAAAAGGGCTTGAGCTACATCGACGTCGGCACCTCCGGGGGCGTATGGGGGCTGGAGCGTGGCTATTGCATGATGATCGGCGGCGACGCCGAAGTGGTGGCGCGCCTGGACCCGCTGTTCGACAGCCTGGCGCCTGGCATGGGCGATATTCCGCGCACCCGTGACCGCAAGTCCGACGATGACCGCGCCGAGCGTGGCTACATCCATGCGGGCCCGGCCGGTTCCGGGCATTTCGTGAAGATGATCCATAACGGCATCGAATACGGGATGATGCAGGCGTTCGCCGAAGGCTTCGATATCCTCAAGACCAAATCCAGCGAAAGCCTGCCGCCGGAGCAGCGTTTCGATCTGAACCTGGCCGATATCGCCGAAGTCTGGCGGCGTGGCAGCGTGGTTTCGTCCTGGTTGCTGGACCTGACGGCCGATGCCCTGGCCAGCGATCCGAAGCTGGACGGTTTTTCCGGTGAAGTGGCCGACAGCGGGGAAGGCCGCTGGACCATCGAGGCCGCGATCGAGCAGGCAGTGCCGGTTCCGGTGTTGTCCAGCTCGCTGTTCGCCCGTTTCCGTTCCCGCCAGCAGAGCACCTATGGCGACAAGATGCTGTCGGCCATGCGCTTCGGCTTCGGCGGCCATGTGGAGACACCAAAAAAATGACCTCGATCGGCAGGAAATCCAAGGCGGAGCCCGCACCACCGACCACGTTGTTCCTGTTCGGTGCCCATGGTGATCTGGTCAAGCGCCTGCTGATGCCAGCGCTTTACCATCTCTGTCGGGATGGGCTGCTGGGGGATGGACTGCGGATTGTCGGTGTTGACCACAACGCTATCAGTGACGGGGACTTCGCCAGGAAACTCGAGGACTTCATCCGCAACGAAGCGGCAAGCAAGGGCGGCGATGCCGCCCGGGCACTTGATCCGCAGCTGTGGGCCAGGCTGGCCAGGAACATCAGCTACGTGCAGGGTGACTTCCTCGATGACAGTACCTATGTGGCGCTGGAAGCGAAAATCGCTGCCAGCGGTACTGGCAATGCGGTCTTCTACCTGGCGACCGCGCCGCGTTTCTTCAGTGAAGTGGTCCGTCGCCTCGGTGCGGCCGGACTGCTGCAGGAGCAGGAGGATGGCTTCCGGCGCGTGGTGATCGAAAAGCCGTTCGGTTCCGATCTGCAGACCGCCGAAGCCCTCAATGCCTGCCTGCTCAAGGTGATGAGCGAGAAACAGATTTATCGGATCGATCATTACCTGGGCAAGGAGACGGTGCAGAACATCCTGGTCAGCCGTTTCTCCAACAGCCTGTTCGAAGCGTTCTGGAACAACCATTACATCGACCACGTGCAGATCACCGCCGCTGAAACCGTCGGTGTGCAAACCCGTGGCAGTTTCTATGAGCGCACCGGTGCCCTGCGGGACATGGTGCCCAACCACCTTTTCCAACTGCTGGCGATGGTGGCCATGGAGCCGCCGGCCGCCTTCGGTGCCGATGCGGTACGTGGCGAAAAGGCCAAGGTGGTGGGGGCGATCCGGCCCTGGTCGGTGGAACAGGCCCGCGCCAACTCGGTACGAGGCCAGTACACCGCCGGCGAAATCGCCGGCAATCCGGTGAGCGGCTATCGCCAGGAAGCCAACGTCGCCGCCGACAGCAGCACCGAGACCTATGTGGCCCTCAAGGTCATGATCGACAACTGGCGTTGGGTCGGGGTGCCTTTTTACCTGCGCACCGGCAAGCGCATGAGCGTGCGGGATACGGAAATCGTCATCTGCTTCAAGCCGGCGCCCTATGCACAGTTTCGCGACACCGAAGTCGATGAATTGCAACCCACTTACCTGAGAATCCAGATCCAGCCCAACGAAGGCATGTGGTTCGACCTGCTGGCCAAGCGGCCGGGGCCGGCCCTCGACATGGCCAACATAGAATTGGGCTTTGCCTACAAGGATTTTTTCGAAATGCAGCCATCAACGGGTTATGAAACCCTGATCTACGATTGCCTGACGGGGGATCAGACCTTGTTCCAGCGGGCCGACAATATCGAGAACGGCTGGCGCGCGGTGCAGCCGTTCCTGGATGCCTGGCAGCAGGACGCGACGGTGCAGCCCTACCAGGCCGGGGAAGACGGCCCGGCCGCTGCCAACGACCTGCTGACACGCGACGGTCGTGTCTGGCATGGCCTCGGATGAGCGAGTCGTTGAAACAGCCCATCCGGTTTTTGCTCAGCGACATGGATGGCACGCTGCTGCTGCCCGATCACAGCCTCAATCAACGCACCATCCAGGCGGTGCGCGCGCTACGTGAAGCAGGTGTGTTGTTCAGCCTCGCCACGGGGCGACCGCCGCGGGCCATGCTGCAACAGATCGAGGCCTTGGGTGTCGACCTGCCCACCGCTGCGTTCAACGGCGGCACCCTGGTTCATCCCGACGGCAGTTTCCTTGCCGTGCATTACCTGCCCCCCGAGGCGGCGCTGACCACCCTGGCGCTGTATGCCGACCAACCCGGCATCGAAGTCTGGGTGTTTGCCGACGGTGACTGGCTGGTGCGTGACGCCAACGGTCCGATGGTGCCGATAGAGACCCGTGGCCTGGGTTATCCACCCGTGGAAGTGGAGAGTTTCGAGCCATACCTGGAGCGCATCGACAAGATCGTCGCCACCAGCGCCAACACCGATCTACTGATTGAGCTGGAAGCCCGTTTGCATCCGCTGCTCAAGGGCCAGGCCCAGGTGTCGCGTTCGCAACCCATCTATCTGGACGTCACGGCGATGAAGGCGAACAAGGGGGAGGCGTTGTCCACGCTGGCGACGTTCCTGGGCGTGCCGCTGGAGCAGACGGCGGCCATGGGGGACGGCGGTAACGACCCGGCGATGTTTCATCGCGCGGGCCTGTCCATTGCCATGGGCCAGGCGGACGAGACGATCAAGCGCCAAGCGGACGTGATTACCGCCGCCGTGACCGAGGATGGCGCGGCATTGGCGATCGAGCGATTCATCCTGCCCCGGTGAAGCCACGAGGGGGAGGCTTGCCTTGATATCGGCCCGGTCGCCGTCTTCGTGGGCAATGCCGCTCCCGCACGAACCCGATGAGTCGGCAATCCGGATCAGCGGATTCTCCCGTGGGAGCAGGCTTGCCCGCGAAAGTGACTGCCAACGTGCAGACCGTTGGCAGGGCCATCGCCAGGCCTCACAGCCAGTAGGTCACCGCAAACCAGCCCAGGCCGCCCATCACCACGGTATAAGGCACCGCCATCCAGACCATCCGGCCATAGGACAGGCGAATCAGCGGTGCAATCGATGAAGTCAGCAGGAACAGGAACGCGGCCTGGCCGTTGGGAGTCGCGACGCTGGGCAGGTTGGTGCCAGTATTGATGGCCACGGCCAGGGTCTCGAACTGCTCGCGGCTCATGTGACCGGAAACGAAGGCCTGTTTCACCTCGGTGATATAGATGGTCGCCACGAACACGTTGTCACTGATGGCGGACAGCAGGCCGTTGGCGATGAACAGCATCCCTGGCTGCTGGTCGGCGGGCAGGGCCAGTACCCACTGGATCAGCGGCGTGAACAATTGCTGGTCATGAATCACCGCCACCACCGCGAAGAACACCACCAACAAGGAGGTGAACGGCATGGCATCCTTGAATGCGTTGCCGAGTCGATGCTCGTCGGTGATCCCCGTGAACGCGGTGATCAGTACGATGACCATCAGGCCGATCAGGCCGACTTCGGCAATGTGCAGGGCCAGGGCCACGATCAGGATCAACGCGGCGATACCCTGCACGACCAGGGCTGCGCGTTGGCGTGAGGTGCGCTCGTGGTTGTCCTGGGCGGCGTAATCGGCCAGCACGGCTCGTACATTGTCTGGCAGCAGCGTGCCGTAGCCGAACCAGCGCAGTTTCTCCAATACCACGCAAGTGACCAGTCCGGCTGCCAGCACTGGCAGCGATACAGGGGCGACCTTCAGGAAGAACTCCGCGAAGTGCCAACCCATTTCATGGCCGATCAGCAGGTTCTGCGGCTCGCCCACCAGCGTGCATACGCCCCCCAGGGCGGTGCCCACGGCGCCATGCATCAGCAAACTGCGCAGGAACGCCCGGAATTGCTCCAGGTCTCCATGGTGCAGCGAAGGCAGGTCATGGTCTTCATCGATGCTGCTGTCCTGGCGCGGGTCGTTGCCCGATGCCACGCGGTGGTACACCGAATAGAAGCCCACCGCGGCGCTGATGATCACCGCGGTGACGGTCAGTGCGTCGAGAAATGCCGACAGGAACGCCGAGAGAAAGCAGAACATCAAGGCCAGCAGTGCCTTCGAGCGCACGCCAAGGAGCAGGCGAGAGAACAGGAACAGCAGCAGGTCCTTCATGAAATAGATCCCGGCCACCATGAACATCAGCAGCAGGATCACCGGAAAGTTATGGGTCAACTCGTCGTACAGGGCCTTGGGCGTAGTCATGCCCAGGACCAGGGCCTCGATCAACAGCAGGCCGCCAGGCATCAAGGGATAGCATTTGAGCGCCATGGCCAGGGTGAAGATGAACTCCAGCACCAGCATCCAGCCGGCAACGACCGGCCCGAGGGTCCACAGCGCCAGGGCATTGAGGATCAGGAAGGCGACGATGCACGCTTTGTACCAGCGAGGCGAATGCCCAAGAAAGTTATGCGCGAAAGCTTCAGCCATTGAACCGGACATCGGCTGCTCCTTTTATTTAGAAGCGCGCAAGTTGCCGTAAGCAATGCGGAATATCAAGCGTAGGAAAAGATACTGTTGCGACTCAGGCCCAATACCGCGCCACGACTGCCCTGTAGTTGCCATGAAGGGAATAGCCGCCCACCAGGATTTTGTCATCTGCCTGCAATGCCAGGGAGGTGGCGGTATCCAGGCTGTAGCCGAGTCGGGTGCGAGTCCAGCCTCTGCCTTGGCCGAAAAACGGGTCGAGGCAGCCGTCCGGCAGATGCCGGGCCAGGACGAAGTCAGCCTCGATGCCGCCGATGGTGGCGCCGGCGGTCACCAGCTTCCCGTCCGATTGAAGCTGCGCGGCGGTCCATTGGCTCGCGCTGCGCCCGATCTGTAGAAGCCGGCATTGTCCCTGGTTGAACTGGAGGTCCGCTTGGCCGTCCGGGCGTACCTTGAGTGACAGGCACTGCATCGGGTCACGGCTGCTGCCGAACGCCTGCAGGTCGCCGTTTTCATGCTGGACGATCTGGCTGATCATCACGCTGCGCTCCTGGGTCGTGATGGACAGGAAACCGTTGTCGCCGAAGCTGTCATCGAGTCTGCCACTGGGGTCATAGCGGGCCATCAGGCCTTGTTGGGGCAGGTCGATGGCACCGCCTGCGAGGATATTGCCGTCGGCCTGGAGTGCGAGGCAGCTCAGCCAGGTGTTTTTCAACAGGCGCCGGACCATCACGAAGCCGCCGCTGTTGAATGTGCTGTCGAGGCTGCCGTCCGGCAGCAGGCGGATCAGGATGCCGACATGATCGGACAACTGAAAATGATGGTTGGCCAACAACAGGATCCGGCCATCGGCCTGTACGCGCATGTCGCAGGCTTCAAGGCCTGGTACGCCGGGAGGCAGCCAGGGATCACGCAGGCCCTGGGAAAGATTGCCGCAAAGCCGGATGATTGTTCGCCCGGTGTGGCCGAAGCCTGGCACCGCGCGGCCTTGCTGATCGAACAACGCCAGGGCGGGCAGGGTGCGGTCGGCGCTTTCGTAGTGAAGACCCGATAACAGGATGCTTGCGTCGGGCAACACGATGACTTTGCCCGCCGTCGCTTCAAAGCCCTGCTCGAAAGCGCCGATGACGCAGCCCAGGGTACCGAACCCCTTGTCCGGCGAACCGTCATGGTTGAGGCGGGCAAGCCCGAAACGGCTGCCTTGGGCGGTCTCGACCTTGGCTGCCACCAGGATGCGTCCGTGGCGGTCGACGGCCATCCCCGTGGTCAGGCTCGACGTGCTGCCATGGAACTGAACCGACACCTTGCCGCCATTGGCAAAGCCTGAGTCCAACTGTCCGGCATGGGCTACCGTCTTCGGCAGTCCAGGAGCGAAGTGATTGAGCATGCATGCCTCTCCTTGCGCGTCGACCGGCCCGGAGGGGCGATGACTGCATGAGGGCAACATTCAATCCCTGAAAGTGATGGCGTACAACTGTCAACTTCTACAGATATAGAAGCGTCTTGTGCCAGAACAATGGCTTTTTGACCCAGTGCAAAGCCTGCTTTCAATAAACAGCCTTCAGGCTCTGTATAAAACGCCTTGATACTCGTTCATGCTGCGTTGAAAACAGCCTCGCCTGGCATTCGTCTCAAGACTTTTCGTACAGAGCCTGACAGCCAGTTATTCAGGCATGGACCAGGATTGCAGTTTGTAACCTTCCTGGCTCAGTTCGGCGCGTGCCTGTTTCAACAGGTCGGCCAGTTGGGCTGGATCGGTATAGGCACTGCTGGGGATCTGGGTGCGTCCAATATGGGTATTGGTGCGGTCGACGACGGTCAGGCTCAGTTCGCCGTTACCGTCTTGTGGGGCCCAGGCCACGCATTGGAAAGGCTTAAATGCGCGGTCGGCAATCAAAAGAGCTTCGTTGATACGGAGCGGGGCGTTCATGGCGTTTTCTCTTAAAAGTGCCCAATCAAATGATGTGCCGTCGGTTGGGCGTACCGTGCGGCGGGTTACTTGTACTGATGTCCCGAACCCGGGATCAGGTCACACATTCCTTGAATAAATTTCGATTTTCTTTCAGACAGGGCAAAAAGGCTTTTGTTTGAAAGCCTCGTGAAAGATTCCGGCAAGTGGCAACTAACGAAATGCTCGCTTATAACCGCTTTAATGCCCAATCAATAATTAATTGATACAAGGGGGTGTCAACTTCTTGCTACTGTTACATGCAGGTTCGCCAAACGACTGTTTCTACTCATTTTTCTTATTTTTGGCGCCAAGGATCAGTCATGATCGAAGCCAGTACGTTGCGTCGTCTGCTCGTGGTTGATCCCTGCGATGATTGTCATCGCCTGCTGCCGGGGTTACGCGGCATTGGTTGGGAAGTGGACAGTTGCTCCCTCGAGCATGCAGGCGATCGCTCCTGCGATGTCGGCCTCTTGCGGCTGCAGCCCTTTCACCTGGAGCGCCCGGAGGCGGTCAAGGAGCTGATCAGCCGCAGCGGCGCCGAATGGATCGCGGTACTCAACCAGGAAGTGCTGCACCTCAAGAACGTGGGGGATTTCGTCTGCGAATGGTTCTTCGATTTCCATACCTTGCCTTTCGACGTATCCCGGGTCCAGGTGACGCTGGGTCGAGCGTTTGGCATGGCGCGGCTGCGGGGGCAGGGTTCTGTCCACGTTGACCAGCCCGAACATGAGCTGCTGGGCGACAGCAAACCCATTCGCGAGCTGCGCAAGTTGTTGCACAAACTGGCGCCCACCGAATCGCCTGTATTGATTCGCGGTGAGAGCGGCACCGGCAAGGAGCTGGTGGCGCGCACCCTGCATTCCCAGTCCCAGCGGCGCAACAAGCCGTTCATTGCCATCAATTGCGGGGCCATTCCCGAGCATCTGATCCAGTCGGAACTGTTCGGCCATGAGAAAGGGGCCTTCACCGGCGCTCATCAGCGCAAGATCGGGCGCATCGAAGCCGCCCACGGCGGGACATTGTTCCTGGATGAAATTGGTGACCTGCCCCTGGAACTGCAGGCCAACCTGCTGCGTTTCCTGCAGGAGAAACACATCGAACGGGTCGGCGGCAGCCAGCCCATCCCCGTGGACGTGCGGGTATTGGCCGCCACCCATGTGGATCTTGAGGCGGCCATCGAGCACAAGCGGTTTCGCGAAGACCTGTACTACCGCCTGAACGTGCTGCAAGTGGTGATGGCGCCCTTGCGTGAGCGCCACGGCGACTTATCGATGCTGGCCAGTCACTTCTCCCATCTCTACAGCCAGGAAACCGGCCGCCGGCCGCGCAGCTTCAGCGAGGACGCGCTGGTGGCGATGGGCATGCATGACTGGCCGGGCAACATCCGGGAACTGGCCAATCGTGTTCGTCGCGGGCTGGTATTGGCCGAGGGGCGGCAGATCGAAGCCCGGGACCTGGGCCTGGCCAGCCACCAGGGCGTCGTGGCACCGATGGGCACCCTCGAAGACTACAAGACCCGCGCCGAGCGCCAGGCACTGAGCGACGTCCTCAACCGGCACAGCGATAACCTGAGCGTGGCGGCCCGGGTGTTGGGCGTGTCTCGCCCGACGTTCTACCGCCTGCTGCACAAGCATCAGATCCGCTAGGCCCTGAAAGTAATTGTGGCAGCGGGGGCGGCCGCGGATGATGCAGCCGCCTCGCTCCCACAAGGGCATTGCTCGTCTATCTTGTATTGCCTGAGCGTCGCTCGGCGACTTTTCGTACGCCTTAGAAGTAATACGGGAATTTCAGACTGAAGGAGAAATCCGGTGCGTCGTCGGTCAGCCCGATGGACAGGTTGGGCACGATGGTCAGGTTATCGGAGGCGGCCACGGTCATGCCGATATTGAAATAGCCTGCGTTGGCGTCGCTGGAGACCACCGACTCCCAATCCCCGCCGTCCTGCTTGAGCTTGCTGTTCTTCTGGATCAGGTCGGACACCGAGAACGACATGCTCATCTTCTCGTTCAAGGCGAAGGCGATGCCCGCGCCGATCTGGAAGCTGTCACCGATGCGCACTTTGCCAGGTACTTCCTGGTTGACGGTGGAGCTGATGTCGTCGAACGACTCCTCGAAGTTATGGGTATAGGACAGGCTGCCGAAGAGCACGGCCGGATCGAAGGTCTTGACCAGGGAGATCCCGGGGGTGATCGACCAGACGCCATTGCCGGTGGGCAGGTCCTCGGGCACGAACAGATTGGTGTTGGCCTGGGATTGGCGCAGCTTGATGCCGAACGGATCCTTGCCGGTGGGCGCCTTGACGCGCAGGGTCACCACCGCATCGGGGGTATCGATGGACTCGTCCATGAACTTGTAGGCAATGCCGAAATTGACGTCGCCGATGGTCGGGTCGCGGGTGACGGTTTCTTCGCTGGTCACCCCGGCCGCGCCCTGGTTGGCGCCGCCGGACTGGTAGGTGGATTCGCGATAGATCACCGGTACGTTCAGGTCGAACTGCCAGCGGTTGTCGAAGTTGTAGCGACCGGTCAGGTCCAGTGTCCAGGTGTCGGCCTTGATCCGGTCCAGGTTGATGTTGCCCAGGAAAATCGAATCCAGGGCCAGGAAACCGTTGAGGATCAGTTGCCGTGTGTCATAGCGCGAATAGGTCACGCCGGTCTCGAAGCTGAACTTGCCACCGCCAAAGAAGCCGCTGGCTTCGTCGTAGAGGTTGGAGACGCTCTGGGCGGGCTGGGAGTCTGCGGCGAGGGATTGTCCGTAGCCACTGCCACCGCTGGCAGTCGTGCCGCTTCCGGCAACAGTCTGATTGCCTTTCATGTCGGCCGGTGACTTGACCAGGCGCTTGGGCGGCGGGGCGGCGGGTTGGTCTTCCACCTGGCGAACCCGCTGTTCGAGGACCGCCAGGGCCTTCTGCTGGACCTCATAGCGTTGCCTGAGCTCCAGCAGTTCCTGTTTCAGGGCTTCGATTTCCGCATCCTGTGCCGCTTGCAGCAGAGGGGCAGGCAACAGCGTGCTCAAACACATCACAGCGCGCAACGATACGGATCGATACATGAGGTATGCCATCCCTATAAGCCCAGTGGTCGCAAGCAGCGCCGTTCAATAGCCAAGGTTGCGAAGGCCGCGCAACTGGGTCAGGTTGCAGTCCAGTGTCCCGGCGCTCGGGCCGTTGTTGTTCAGCACCACGTTGAGCTGCGTCATGTTGTTGACCAGGTTGCTGTTGCCCAGCAGGCGGGTGTTCTGCAGCAAGCCGCCCTGGGCTACCTGTTGCAGGGTGCTGCCCTGGTTGTGGCTCGCCTGGATCGCCATCTGCACGCCGCTGCCGGTGGCCTTGACCGCGACACTGCCGGCGGCGTTGCTGCCGGTGATGGTCTGGCCGCTGCTCAGCAGTTGGCCCTGGGATGGCGTCAAGGCAGGAGCCTGGCTGCTTTCCTTCACGTTGATGCTGACAGTGTTGTAGGCCGTGTTGCCGTCGCCCGCGGCGCGTACGCTCTGAGTCACGCCCTGGCCCGTGCCCAGGCCCGCACCGCCGGAGATAGTGCCGTTGCCTTGTTCGGCAGTGTGGCCGTTGCCGGCCTGCTTGATGGTGGAGACGTAGAACTCGGGTTTGACGGTGGCGGCCTGGATCTGCATGGAGCTGGTTGCGCCGATCAGATCACCGCTGGCGTTGCGCCAGGTACTGCTCATGACGATGCCGAAGCTGATGACTCGCCCGGGCATGACATAACGACCACGCAGCTCGGAAAGCTCCTGGTCCTTGACTTCGATGGGTTTGAATCCGCCATGGGCGTAGCCCGAGACCGTCGCGACCAGGCAGGCAAGCGACAGCCAGTATGAAGTTTTCATGTACTGCTCCCGGAGCATCCTGCTCCTTTTTTACTTATTTGTTGGCAAGTGGTCGGCGATTAAAAGAAGTCGCTCTGTATGAAGCCGAAATCCATCAGTTCCGCATCCTTGACCGGGTTGAACCCGTCCAGCTTGTTGCGTGCCGTCAAAGGTTGCGGAGGGCTGCGCAGCGCATTGGCCTTGTCATAGCCGGGACCGACGATGGCAAAGACGATGCCGTTCCAGCCTTTGACGAAATCGTCATGGGCGTAGCGCTTGTGCCCCAGCACCGGATCGCCGATGTAGACCCATTGCTTGTCGGCACGCTGCAGCACCACGAAGTGCTTGTAGCCACGTATCTCCATCAGGACCACCACGGGGATCGTCACGGCTTCGAGCTTTTGCGCGGGTATCCGGTAACCCCGGGCGCGCATGCCGATGCTTTCCACGTAACGCTTCATGTCGAGCATGGAAAAGCCCTGGGTGCGAACCAGGTCCTGGTCGGCATTGACCAGCATGCCCTTGATGACGTGCTCCTCATCGACATCGAGCCAATAGGCCTGGCGCAGCACCGTGGCGAGGGCGGCGGCACCGCAACTGAAGTCGGTCTTCTGCTCGACGATGTCGCGGAACTTGCGCTCGCGCAGGCTTTGCACCGGCTTGTAGACCAGCATGCCGCCCGGCAAGGCGGCCACGGGGATCTGCGCAGCCTCGGCCATGAAGGCCATGCACAGCAGCAGGGAAAGGGCAATCGCGCGCATGATGGATACGCCTTATGGAAATCCTGGAACAGAAGCCCCGTTGCCGGGGCTTCGTTTCATGCGCGACTACATGCAGGCCTTGCAGCCGGCAGCGATGGACAGCGAGTTGCTTTGCTGGTTACCCACGCCTGCCGACACGTTGGCCCCGCCGTTGCCGGAGAAGCCGTTCATGGAATTGCTCATGGTGGCGTTATTGATCACTGGGGTTTTCCAGCCATCGCGGGTCAGCACTTGCTGAGTGTTGCTGCCGGCCAGTTCGAAAGTACCCACGGCGGAGAACTTGAACTTGTCGTCATCGTGGCCGCCGCCGTAGCCGCCCCTGTTGTCCCAGCCACCATGATCGTCTTCGGCGGTACCGGTGCCCTTGGCCTTGAAGGTGCCGGAAGCGGAGTAGGTGCTGGTGAGGGTGTCGGTCTTGTAGGTGCGCACACCTTTGTTGTCGACCTGCAGGCCGGTGGAGGACTGATCGGCCGAGGCGGACGCTTCTGCGATGCGACCTCCTGATACAGCGATGGCCAGGTTGTTTTTCTGTTGGTTGAAGTTGCCGGCAGTCACGTTGATGCCGATGTTGCCGGAGCCATTGTTGCCTGCATTGGTGAGCGAGGCGGTGTTATGGGTCGAGTTGTTCTTGACGTAGTTGTTGTTATTGGTTTGGGTGGCGCTGGAGGCGGCCACCGCCGAACCGAAGATGAAGCTTTCGTCGGCGGTGGCCAGGGCGGCGGCATTGTCCTGCTGGTTGCCGTCGCCAGCGGCGATGTTGGCGCCCATGTTGCCGTTGCTGCCATTGAGTGAGTCAGTGGCTTGCGCGGTGTTTCGGGTGGCCTGGTTGGTCACCACGTTGCCGTCGCTGTTCTGCTCGTCCATCACCGTAGCCCCAGCTCCGGCGTTGATGGACAGCAGTTGATCCAGCGTCGGCCCTTGAGGGCCATGGTGACCATGGCCGTTGCCGTTGCCGTTGCCATTACCGTTTCCGCCGGCCTGTGCGGCCATTGCCATGACAGCGGCGAGAGCGAAAACCAATGGTTTGAGTGCCATTGCAGGTTTCATGGTGTTTCTCCTTGCTTGTCGTCGGTGAAGTGTCAGTTTTTTGTTTCTTGTTTTTATTCCGGGTCAGTCAGCGACCCGTATGCTCAGGGTGTTAGCCATGCGGTTTCCCACCCCGGCGCTCTGGTTCACCTGGATGACCCCACGGCTGCCGGTGAATGCCTGGTCGCTGGTGACGACCTGGCGGCTTCCGGTTGGGGCGCCAGTTGCTCCTGAGTTCGATGACAACGCCACGTTCTGCTGAGAAAGCGCGCTGTCGTCCATGCCCTGAGGTTGGGCACTGATGCCCACCCGCATGACATTGGCCATCTGGTTGTTGGCACCGGCGGACTGGTTGACGCCCAGTACTCCGTTGCCGTTGGTGAATGAATGACCGCCGATGCGGGCGGTGGCGCTCATGGACGCATTGGCCGGTGTATCCAGCCGCTGGTGAACGCGGGTGGTCGCCTGTGCCCCGGTGCCGATGGCGATGGCCCGGGTGTTGGTCTGCTGGGTCTGGTCGCCGGCCGCCTGGTTGACGTTGAGGTTGCCGGTGTAGCGGCCGCCGGAGTCCTGCAGGTTGGCATGGCTGACCAGCGCTGCACCCGGATCGGCGAACGCGGCGCAAGGGCCGAGCAGGGCGAGCAGCAACAGGGCCGGCTTCATGTCACTGTCCTCCCGCCAATCGACCCAGCGGGGCCAGGCCGGAACTCAGCGAGCGGTTGATGGTGCCGGAAATCGCACCACCGCTACCGCCCCCGTGGCCGGCACTCATGCCGGGCATGCCATTGGGGTTGGTCACGACGTTCAGGCCCTGCACGCCGGTATTGGTATTGACCGTGTTGCGGATCGACGAGCCGCTGGCGACGCTGGCGAAGTCGCCGTCGCTCAATTCGGTACTGGTCGTAGCCTGATGGATTCGATCGGAGGGGTTGGCGTTGACAGTGGTCGGGTAGGGGTCTTTGCCGCCGTTGCGACCTATGTGGATGGGCTGCACGTCACGGTCGAGCACAATGACGCCATTTCCTTCGGCTTGTACCGGCAGGCTGAGGGTTGCGCTGGTGGCGCAGCCGATCAGCAACAGGCAGGTCAAGCGTCTCTTGAAAGTCCCCACGGCATCGATTCCTTCTTCGGTGGGCTGGCCTTGGTCCAGCGCTGCGAAGGGGGCGGAGCAGTAGTTGTGCCGGTTTCTGAAAAACCTTTGTATTCAATGGCTTGTTGGCGAGCCGAGAGGGCCGCCTACGCAACCTGTTTCATTGCTGAGACAAGGCCGGCAGAGCCCGACGGGCGGCAGGCGGTCCGCTGGCTCTGGATCCAGTGTCTGGCGGCAGTGTCCGAAAAATTGACAGTCGCGATGGCAAAATGATGAAACAGCCTTGGATCCGTGTTTGGCGCCAGGCAGGTGTTGCATCGATGAAACACAACGATGGGAATAGGCCCGGTTGTAAAGGGTGGCGCGGGTTCAGGGACGATCCGGCGTTCAGGTACGCAGCAGTCGAGCCACGGCAGCGAAGACCTGGTCCCGACGTTGCGTCCAGTCACCTTCGATCACCTGGTAAGGACGGTGGTGACGGACCAGCCACTGCTCGATGGCTTCGAAGAACGCCATGCGTTCCTTCAGGTCGGGTTGGCAGCGCAGGCCGTCACCGGTCCAGTCGACCTGCTCGGGGCTCAGCAGCAAGTGCAGGTCGTAGTGGCGCGCCAGCAGGGCGGGTTCGAGCCAGTGCGGACAATCGCCGAACAGCGTCTGGCTCCAGAGGATGTTGCTCAACAGATGGGTGTCGAGGATCAGCAGGGTCGGTTGCCGGACGCGTGCCGCGTCTTCCCGGGCCAGTTGTCCGGCGGCGATATCAGGGATGTCCGCCAGGCAGGTATCGCGCCGGTGTCGTTCCATGAAGTGGCGAACGTATTCATCCACCCGCAAGCCGCCGAACTGTTCCTGCAGTTGCTTGGCCAACCAGCTTTTGCCGGCGGACTCCGGGCCGGTCAGCACCACCACCTTCATGCGCGCAAGGCCGGGTCGGCACGCCACTCCCGCCAGCCTTGCACGGCCAGCAGGGTGAACAGGGCATAAAGCCCGGCGGTGAGGTACAAGCCCTTGTAGATGAACAGGCCCACGAAGATCACGTCCAGGACGATCCACAACGGCCAGCATTGCACGCGTTTCTGCGCCATCCACCATTGAGCCACCAGACTGAAGCCGGTGAGCGCCGCATCGAGCCAGGGTTGCGCCGCGTCCGTCCAGTGCGCCATTGCCGCGCCGAGCATCAGGCTTGCGGCTGCGCCCATCGCCAGCCCGAGCATCACCGAAGGCCCTCCCAGGCGTGTCACCTGCCGGCCGTCATGATGCTGCCCGGCACGCGTCCATTGCCACCAGCCGTAAAGTTGCAGCACGGCGTAGACCACTTGCAGCAACATATCGGAGTACAGCTTCACACCGAAGAAGATCCAGGTGTACAGCAACACCATGACCAGGCCGATCGGCCAGCACCAGGGGTTCTGCTTGACGGTCAGCCAGACAGCGATCACGCCGAGGACTGCGGCAAACAGTTCGAGCCCGGACATGGCGGTTCCTCAGGGAGTGGAAGGGGCGGGGATTGTAAACGGTATGCAGGGGATAGCTCCAACCTCCATCCGTGGGGGCCAGCATCGATTCCGGGGAAACTGCATAGAACCTGTGTGGGAGCAGGTTGGCTCCCACACAGGTTCAGGACGGGCGGTTGTCCCGCCCTGGTGGTCGTCAGACGCGGAACTGTTTGAGCAGTCCGTTCAATTGTTCGCTCAGTTCCCTGAGCCGGGCGCTGGCCAGGCTCGACTGTTCCGCCGCCAGGGCGGTGCTGTGGGACAGGCCGGCGGCCTGGGTCACGTTCTGGTTGATGTCCTCTACCACGTGGGCCTGTTGCAGGGTGGCACTGGCGATGGAGGCGTTGAGGCTGTTGAGGTTGCGCAGGGCCTGGCCGATGGCGTTGAGACTGGCGCCGGCCAGGCCGGCCTGTTCGATGGTCAGTTGCGAGGCACGGCTGCTGTCGCTGATGACTTTCACCGCGGCTTCGGAATGGCTCTGCAGGCGCTCGATCATTGACTGGATTTCCGCCGTGGACTTTTGCGTGCGCTGGGCCAGCAACCGCACTTCATCGGCCACTACCGCGAAGCCACGACCCTGTTCCCCGGCGCGAGCGGCCTCGATCGCGGCGTTGAGGGCCAGCAGGTTGGTCTGTTCGGCAATGGAGCGAATCACCTCCAGCACGCTGCCGATCTGGGTGCTTTCGCTCGCCAGGGTGCGAATCACTTCCACGGCCTGGTCAATGGTCTGGGAGAGACGGTCGATCTGCTGCAGGCTGCCGTCGATGTTGACCTGGCCCTGCTGGGCCTGGGATTCGGCGTCGCGCATTTCGCTGGCGGCATGTTCGGCGTTCTTGGCCACGTCCTGCACGCCGTAGGTCACTTCGTTGATCGCCGTGGCGACCAGTTCCATCTGTTGCGATTGCTGTTGGCTGCGTTCCTGGGCTTGTGCGGCGTCGTTGCCCAGTTCATTGGACGATTGCCCCAGGGCGCCGGCGGAGGCCTGCAATTGGCTCACCACCTGCCGCAGCTTGGCGGTGAAGGCGTTGAAGTGCCGGGCCAGCTGGGTGACTTCGTCCTGCCCGTGGGTGTCCAGGGTCCGGGTCAGGTCGCTTTCGCCGCTGGCGATATTCGCCATGGCGTGGACTGTCTCCTGCAACGGCCGCACGATGCTGCGCACGATCAGCGCCAACAGCAGGCCCATGATCAGCGCGATCACCAGGCCGATCACCGAAGCCTTGATCAATTGGGCGAGGAATTCGGCCTGTACGTCATCCACGTACACGCCCGAACCGATGATCCAGCCCCAGGGCTGGAACAGGGTGACGTAGGAAGTCTTGCCCACCGGTGCCTCCGCGCCCGGTTTCGGCCACAGGTAGTTCACCATGCCGGCGCCCTTGGTCTTGGCGATGGACACCATTTCGTTGAACAGCGCGAACCCGTTCGGATCGCGGATCGCCGAGAGATTCTGGCCTTCGAGCTTGGGGTTGGTGGGGTGCATGAGCATGACCGGGGTCAGGTCGTTGATCCAGAAATAGTCGTTCTGGTCATAGCGCAGGCCCCGCACGGCATTGAGCGCCTGCTTCTGCGCGGCCTCCCGGGTCAGCGTGCCGGCCGTTTCCAGGCCATGGTAGTAGTTCAGCACGCCACTGGCGGTCTGGACCACATGCTGGGTTTTCTGCACCTTTGCCTGATGGAGGTCGGTGTGGATCTGTTTGAGCATCAAGGCGCCCAACATGAACATCATCACGATGGCCACGCCCAGGATGAGCCACAAGCGTCGACTGATCGATACACTGCGCAAACTATTCATACGCTGTCACTCCGGTTTCTTGTTCTTGTCGTCCGCGGCGCTTGGGCCATAACGCGGCGGCGTTATCAGGGCTTGTCTGATAGGATTTCGGCCTCGCGGCGAAAAACCTGAGCCTGGCGTCGATCTTTCATTGGTTTTTTTTGAACGGTCGCCGTTATCGTGCTCCCGCTGCTTTTGCACTGCCTTGACACTTGAATATCGATGAGGCCTGCGCATACCAGGTCTTTTTTGGGGGATGAATGGATTTGTGGACCGCCTTACAGGCACTGATTCTTGGCGTTGTAGAGGGCTTGACGGAGTTTTTGCCGATTTCCAGCACGGGGCACCAGATCGTGGTAGCCGACTTGCTGCAGTTTGGTGGCGAACGATCCATGGCGTTCAATATCATCATCCAGCTGGGGGCGATCCTGGCGGTGGTCTGGGAGTTCCGACGCAAGATCTTCGACGTGGTACTGGGCCTGCCCACCCAACCCTCTGCCCGACGGTTCACCGCGAACCTGCTGATCGCCTTCCTGCCCGCAGTGGTGCTGGGCGTGCTGTTCGCCGACCTGATCCACCACTATCTGTTCAACCCGATCACGGTGGCCACTGCGCTGGTGCTGGGCGGTTTGGTGATGCTCTGGGCCGAGCGGCGCCAGCATGAAGTACACGCCGAAACCGTTGACGATATTTCCTGGAAAGACGCGCTGAAGGTCGGACTTGCCCAGTGCCTGGCCATGATTCCCGGCACCTCGCGCTCGGCCTCGACCATCATCGGCGGCTTGCTGTTCGGCTTGTCGCGCAAGACCGCGACAGAGTTCTCGTTCTTCCTGGCGATGCCGACCATGGTCGGCGCGGCGGTCTACTCGGGCTACAAGTATCGCGAGCTCTTCGTTCCGGCGGATTTTCCGGTCTTCGCCATCGGTTTCATCACGGCCTTCATCTTCGCCATGATCGCGGTCAGGGGGCTGCTGCGGTTCATTGCCAGCCACAGCTACGCGGTGTTTGCCTGGTACCGGATCGCGTTCGGCCTGTTGATCCTGGCGACCTGGCAATTCGGCTGGGTGGATTGGGCGACAGTCCAGCCATGAAAGGGCCGGCCATGAACGGTCCGGGCCTGCGCAAGCCTGCTACGCGTCAGGCGGCGGGTGGCGTGCAGAACCTGCGGCTCAAGTGGATCGTGTTTGCGCTGTTGTGCGCCTTGCCACTGCTGGGTTCCTTGCTGCTTTGGCTGCAAGAGGCGTCGTGGCTGCCGCTGGCGGCCTACGGGGCCGTCAGCCTGATGACGTTTCTGCTCTACTGGAATGACAAGCGCAAGGCCCGCGCCGAGGCCTGGCGCACCCCGGAGAACGTCCTGCACGCCATGGAACTGGCGGGCGGCTGGCCCGGGGCATTGCTCGCCCAGCAAATGTTCCGCCACAAGACCCGCAAGGTATCGTTCCAGGTGGTGTTCTGGTTCATCGTGGTGCTGCATCAGGTGTTCTGGATCGATCAGTTGTTCCTGGGCGGCCATCTGCTGGCGCTGTTCTGAATCAGGGCAACAGCAAGCCGACCTGGGTGCGCTTGGGCAGCTTGCTGACCACCAGTTGATGGGAGCGTTGCAGCAGGCCCCGCAGTTCTTCGGCGCCCAGCGGGTAGGGCGTCTGCATGATGATCCACTGGGCCCGGGCCAGATAGGGGGCCGGGTGGATGCCCGGTCGATCGCAATGGCCCAGGAACAGGTCCTTGTCGACCTTGAACGCCAGGGAGTCACCGCGCAATCCCTGCAAGGCGAACATCTTGTTCCCGGCGATGGAGAACACCCGCACGCCGCCCCATTTGTAATCTTCCCTGGCGCCGGGCAGGCCCAGGCAGAAGCGGGCGACGTCCTCTTCGCTCAAACTCATAGCGTCCTGTCTCCACAACGGGCAAAGGCTTCCACCAGATGGTCGATCCAAGCCCGCACCGCCGGCAGCAGTCCGCGTCGGTGGGGATAGACGGCCTGCAGCCAGCCATCGGGCAGCGACCAGCCTGGCAATAGTTCCACCAGTGTGCCGTCCCTCAACTCCTGTTCGCAATACATGCTGGGCAGTAGGGTAAAGCCCAGGCCGGCCAGGGCGCAGGCGCGGCGGACGATGAAATCGTCGATGCCCAGGCGCGCTTCCAGGGCCAGGTCGACACTTTCCCCATCGGCATTGAGCAGGCGCAGGTGCACCAGGCGGTCGGCTTCCAGGGCACCCAGCACGGGCAGTTGCCTGAGGTCTTCCGGGGTCTCGATCCGGTGCCCTTCGACGAAGGCGGCGCTGGCCACCATGATCAATCGTGCCTGGCGCAGGCGCCGGGTCATCAGCAGCGGGTCCTCGTCCCCCAGGTCGCGCACCCGCAGCGCCACGTCGATGCCTTCGCTCACCAGGTCCACGCGACGGTTGAGCAGGATCATTTCCAGCTGCACCTGGGGGAATTTCTCCAGGAAGTCGGCCACCACGCCGGGCAGCATCTCGTGGGCCAGCCCCACCGGGCTCGAAACCCTCAGCCTGCCTCGCGGTGCGCTGGACATGCTTGCCACGGCTTCGTCGGCCATTTCGGCCTCCAGCAGCATGGCCTGGCAATGGCGCAGGTAGCGTTCCCCCACGGCGGTCAGCTTCAACTGTCGGGTGGTGCGTTGAAGCAGCCGGGCACCGAGGCGTTCTTCCAGCTCGGCGATGCGCCGGGACAACCGTGACTTGGGAATGCCCAGTGCCCGTCCGGCGGCGGCGAAACCACCGGCTTCGACGACTTTGGCGAAATAGTACAGATCGTTGAGGTCTTGCATGTAAAGCCCGATTGTCCTGTCAGTGGAACGAACTATCGCATCAATGCTGGCTAATCGGCCATTGGTTTCATCGGTAGGATTGTCACCAATCGATCGCCTCGGTAGCGATTCCACTTGGAGAGCACTTCATGAAACTTCTGCACATCGATTCGAGCATTCTCGGAGACAACTCCGCTTCTCGCCAGCTGAGCCGCGAAGTGGTCCAGGCCTGGAAAGCCGCCGAGCCGGACGTGGAGGTGACCTATCGCGACCTGGCCGCCGACGCCATCAGCCACTTCTCCGCCCAGACGCTGGTGGCGGCCGGTACCAGCGCCGAACTGCGCGACGCCGCCCTGCAGCATGAGGCGCAGCTCAGCGCCGCCACCCTGGCCGAATTCCTGGCGGCGGATGCACTGGTAGTGGCTGCGCCGATGTACAACTTCACCATCCCGACCCAATTGAAGGCCTGGATCGACCGTATCGCCGTCGCTGGCCAGACCTTCCGCTACACCGAAGCCGGTCCGCAAGGCCTGTGCGGCAACAAGAAACTGGTCATCGTATCCACTGCCGGCGGCCTGCATGCCGGCCAGCCAAGCGGCGTGGGTCATGAAGCGTATCTGAAACTGCTGTTCGGTTTCCTCGGCATCACCGACATCGAGATCGTCCGGGCCGAAGGCCTGGCTTACGGTGATGACATGCGCACCAAGGCCATGAGCGAAGCCAAGCTGCAGATCGGCGAGCAGTTCGCCGCCGCATAACGCTGTTGAATCCTCCGGGAGCGGCCCGCCCGCGATAGCGGTGTGTCATCCAGCAGCGATGCCGGGCGATACATCGCTGTCGTGGGCGGGCTTGTTCTTACCGTGCATATCGAAACCCTTGTAAAACGCTGTATTCTGGCTGCCGGGTGCACGTCAGGGCGGCGAGCGGACAGGTCTCTGTCGTTCGCTGGTGAAGGTGGAAGAGTCGATGAAGCGTCTTGGTGCAGGGTTACTGCTTGGTTTGCTCGGCAGCCTGGTGACAGTACAGGCCGCACCGGGGCTGGAGCCTCATTGGAGTGCCGGTTTCCATGAGCTGAGCTTCCTCGATCCGCTGGACCACCAGCCCATGCGTGCCATCGCCTTCTATCCGTCGACCGCCCGGGAGCAGACCAGCCGGTTGGAAGGCTATGAGATCGATGCCGCGCCGGACGCCCGGATCGCCATCGGCCGCTTTCCCATGCTGATGCTCTCCCATGGCAACACCGGTACGCCGCTGGCCTTGCATGACCTGGCCACGTCCCTGGCGCGCAAGGGGTTCGTGGTGGTGGCGGTGATTCATCCGGGCGATAACGCCCAGGACCACAGCCGGCTCGGCACCTTGAGCAATCTGTACGGACGGCCCATCCAGATCTCCGAAGCCATCACCGCAACGTTGAGCGACCCGATGCTGTCGCCGTTCGTCAATGCCGGGCAGGTGGGCGTGATCGGCTATTCGGCCGGCGGCGAAACCGCGTTGATCCTGTCGGGCGCCACCCCGGATCTCGATCGCCTGCGTCGCTACTGCCATGAGCGGCCGGATGATCGCGATGCCTGCAACACCCAGGGCGAGCTGATTGCCGACCGCGACGACCTGCATCCGGTGGCCGACCCCAGGGTCCGGGCGTTGTTGTTGATGGCGCCGTTGAGCCTGAAGTTCGGCCGTCATACCCTGGCCGACGTCCATGTGCCGGTGCTGCTGTACAGCGGCGATGGCGACAAGTTGGTGGCCTTTGACAAGAATGCCGCCGCCCTGGCCCGCAAACTGCCCACCGCGCCGGATTTCAAGACCCTGGCCGGGGCCGGGCATTTCGTGTTCATGGCCCCTTGCACTGAAGAGCAGATCGCCGCGATGCCTGCGCTCTGCACCGATGCCGATGGCGTCGACCGCAAGGACATCCACCGCACCATGATCTCCGAAGCAGGGCGCTTTTTCAGCCAGGCCTTGGGTAGGCCGACCCGCGCCGGCCTGCGGACCGCGGATCAATAAGCGGCTTTTCCGGCACGCTGGCGTAGCAGCAGGGTCAAGGCCAGGCCGCTGATCGACAGTACAGCGGCGCTGAAAAAGATCCATGAATAACCCAGGTTCAACGCCACCGCGCCCATCATGGGCCCGGCAATCGCCAGGGCCAGGTCGAAGAAGACGGCGTAGGCACTCAATCCCGCGCCGCGGCTGGTGTTCGGCACCTGCTTGATGGCCTCCACGCCCAGCGCCGGGTACACCAGCGACAGCCCGAAACCGGCCAGCCCCGCGCCCACCAGGGCGAACCCTGTGGAAGGCGCCAGCCACAGCAACACCAGCCCGAGGGTTTCGATGCTCATGCACGCAATGGCAGAGTTGAACCCTCCGAAGCGGCCGATGCTGGAAATGAACAACAAGCGCGAGAGGATGAAACAGATGCCGAAGACGGTCAGGCACCAGGCCGCGCCGGTCCAGCCGCGACTGAGGTAGAACAGGGTTATGAATGTCGTGAGCGTGCCATAGCCGATCGAGGCCAGGCACAGGCTCGTTCCAAACGGCGCGATACGGCCGAA
Source organism: Pseudomonas sp. 7SR1 (assembly GCF_900156465.1). NCBI lineage: Bacteria > Pseudomonadati > Pseudomonadota > Gammaproteobacteria > Pseudomonadales > Pseudomonadaceae > Pseudomonas > Pseudomonas sp. 7SR1. The sequence goes on along the minus strand of NZ_LT707064.1, from coordinate 4,969,415 downwards.
TACCGCCCGGAAAGGCAGGCGCTCGCCACGAACCACCGGCACCGACGGTTTATTGCGAATCAGCAACAGCGCCCCACCGGCCAGCAGCGACAAGGCGATCCCCAGGCTGGCGAAACCCAGGTCGCCCACCATCACCACTCCCAGGGGGGCACCGATGGCGATCGCGCCATAAGAGGCGATGCCGTTCCAGGAAATCGAACGGGCCGTGTGTTCCACTCCGACCTGGCCCATGCACCAACTGATGGTGCCTACGCCGATCAGGCCCTGGGCCACCCCCAGCAACAGCCGGCCGCCGATCAGGATCAGCAGGCTCAGCAGTGGCAGGCTTTGCAGCAAGGTGGAGAGCAGGGTCAGCCCCCCGCTGAGCACGATACCCGACAAACCGTAGACAATCGCCCGCTTGGTGCCGACGCTGTCCGACAGCCGCCCGGCCATGGGCCGGCTGAGCAGGGTCGCCAGGTACTGCGAGCCGATGGTCAATCCAGCCACCACCGCACTGAAGCCCAGTTGCTCGTGGACGTAGCCCGGCAATACGGCAATCGGCAGGCCGATGCAGAGAAAGGCAATGAACGTGTAGAAAACGATGGAGACGATCTGCAGGGTGACCGACAGGGAGCTGGGGGCGGATTGAGGCGTTGACATGGAGCTCGTTCGCGGGCGGCGGCGGGAGAGGTCCATGATGGCGCGAGATGGGGAGAAAAGAAAGCAGGCTAACTAAATGGCCAGGCCAAGGCCTTTGAACCCGGCTCGCGCCTATGGGGATGCCGAATGCAAAAAAGCCCTGTCGCATTGGACAGGGCTTTTCATTGGCCGTTGGGGACGGTCCTAGAACATCACACCCTGGCTGCGCAGGTAGTCGTCATAAGTGCCGCTGAAGTCGACGACGCCGTCGGCGCTCAGTTCGATGATGCGGGTGGCCAGGGACGACACGAACTCGCGGTCGTGGCTGACGAAGATCAGCGTGCCCGGATAGTTTTCCAGCGCCAGGTTCAGCGCTTCGATGGATTCCATGTCCAGGTGGTTGGTCGGTTCGTCCATCACCAGTACGTTGGGCTTCTGCAGGATCAGCTTGCCGAACAGCATGCGGCCCTGTTCGCCACCGGAGATCACCTTGACCGACTTGAGGATCTCATCGTTGGAGAACAGCATGCGACCCAGGGTGCCCCGGATCATCTGTTCGCCCTGGGTCCATTGGCCCATCCATTCGAACAGGCTGACGTCGTCTTCGAAGTCATGGGCGTGGTCCTGGGCGTAGTAGCCCAGCTCGGCGCTTTCGGTCCATTTCACCGAGCCGCTATCGGGTGTCAGTTCGCCCATCAGGGTGCGCAGCAGGGTGGTCTTGCCGATACCGTTGGGGCCGATGATCGCCACACGTTCGCCGGCTTCGACGGTGAAGCTGAAGTTCTTGAACAGGGTCTTGCCGTCGAAGCCCTTGGACATACGCTCGACGGTGACTGCCTGGCGATGCAGTTTCTTGGTCTGCTCGAACCGGATGAATGGGCTCACGCGACTCGACGGCTTGACCTCGGCGAGCTGGATCTTGTCGATCTGCTTGGCGCGGGAAGTGGCCTGCTTGGCTTTCGAGGCGTTGGCCGAGAAGCGGCTGACGAAGGTCTGCAGCTCGGCGATCTGGGCTTTCTTCTTGGCATTGTCCGACAGCAGCTGCTCGCGGGACTGGGTCGCGGCGATCATGTACTCGTCATAGTTGCCCGGGAACAGGCGCAGCTCACCGTAGTCCAGGTCGGCCATGTGGGTGCAGACGCTGTTCAGGAAGTGCCGGTCGTGGGAAATGATGATCATGGTGCTGTTACGCGCCGTGAGGATGTTTTCCAGCCAGCGGATGGTATTGATGTCCAGGTGGTTGGTCGGTTCGTCGAGCAACAGTACTTCAGGATCGGAGAACAACGCCTGGGCGAGCAGGACCCGCAGTTTCCAGCCCGGCGCCACCTCGGTCATCGGACCGAAATGCTGTGCCAGCGGAATGCCCAGGCCCAGCAGCAGCTCACCGGCACGGGACTCGGCGGTGTAGCCGTCCATCTCGGCGAACTCGGTTTCCAGCTCGGCCACGGCCATGCCGTCTTCTTCGGTCATTTCCGGCAGCGAGTAGATGCGATCACGCTCGGCCTTGACCTTCCACAGTTCCTCGTGACCCATGATGACCGTGTCGATCACGGTAAAGGCTTCGTAGGCGAACTGGTCCTGGCGCAGCTTGCCCAGGCGTACGTTCGGTTCGAGCATCACCTGGCCACCGGACGGCTCGAGATCGCCACCGAGGATTTTCATGAAGGTCGACTTGCCGCAACCGTTGGCGCCGATCAGGCCATAGCGGTTGCCCGCACCGAACTTGACCGAAACGTTTTCGAACAGCGGCTTGGCGCCGAACTGCATGGTGATGTTAGCTGTGGAGATCAATTACCTTACCTATCAATGGGTTAGAGCTGGTCATTTTCCCTGATACCGATGTGGTATCCATTCGGAGCTTCTCCAGCTCCGCCCAGTCCGAGCTTGAGGTTGAGCCAACGCGCATACGTCGCCAGCAACATTGGACGCTGTGGCCAAGCTGCTGAGCGATGAATGCGGGGGGCATGTTGGACGTTGCGCGCATTGTCGCATAAGTATGACGGCAGTTGTATGGCAGCCGAAAGCGCATCCGCACCTGACCCTTCATCAGCGGGCTTCCTTGCGGGAGCGCGTGATCGCTTCGCAGGAGGGTTGGAGGGCGAGAGCTGCCGGCCTGGCTTTCATGGAGCTGCGCTGTAAATGGCCTGCCGATCTCCTCGGGTACGTAAGGTCGCTCGCGGGAGGTTGTCGACAGGCACATCGATCGATCCGCATGTAACCGATAAAGCGCTATCCGCCGATCAGTGCCAGATCAGGTTTCACCAACTGCAAGTGGTGATTCGTCTTTCCAGTTTACGATGTTGCGTAACTGCGGCCCTTCGCTTGCCGATGTTATATAGCTGAGCCCAATACCTGGTTATTGTTTTATAGATCGATTGCCGGAATTAAGACGATTCTTAAAGAGCGGCCATTTCCTGGAATGAACCGATGCTCGATGTTATAAAAAACCAGTGCCGGGCTGCAGCCGAATATTGGGAGTATTGATGGTTCTGTCTGGTCGTGGGCGGGAAGCTTGCAATTTCAATGAATGATTTTGTTTGTGGCAGGGATGGTTTGTTTTATGCGGTTTATCAAGTTCGGTGCCTTGGTCTGGCTACTGTCTCAAACGATAACGTTTACTGGGCTGGCGGCGGCAGATGTTGATTTCGGTGGGACGACCCGGTTCGTCTTCAATGCCAGGGACAAGGCAAAAACAATTACGATCGAAAATGTTGGCAAGCAAGCCGTGCTGGCTCAGGTCACATTTGGTGATGGCGATGATCAGCAAGCTCTGGACGACTTGCCGCTTGCGCTTTCAAGACCATTAATTGAGATTCAGCCCGGAGACAAGCAGACGGTTGATATTCTGTATCAAGGGGTTGGGCTTCCTCGGGATCGGGAATCCTGTTTTCTATTGAGTGTGATGGATATTCCAAAGGTTCCTGCGGAGCAGAACAGGTTGCAGATTGTCCTGCGTCACCGCCTGAAGGTATTTTTCCGCCCCGCGTTGCCTATGTCTCCGACAGAAGCTTTTACCAGGTTGTATTGGCGGCAGGCGACCCAATCAAAAGATGCCATCCTCGATGCTCACAATGATTCGCCTTATTTCCAGACTCTCACGGATGTCCAATTCCTTGATCGGCAGGGGCGGGTGTGTGGGAAACCCGTGGCGCACCTGATGTTGCCCCCCTTTTCTACACGGGATGTACAGCTGGCCGATTGTGCAAAGCCAATAGCCAGGATTACCAGCACGTTCATCACGGATGAGGGCGATAGAACTCCGCATGTGATGGCTGTGACGCGTTCCACACCTAATTCAGGATCGCCGATATGAATAAAGCAATAAGTATCCTGGCAGCGCTTTCGTTGAGTTTCAATGTGTCTGAGTCCAAGGCCCAGAGCGAGGTGCAATACACCTGTGACAACACCTACACTCATGCAACTACGCAAGCCTTGCAAATCAATGCCTCTGTAACGATACCCGACTCGGCACCTGCAGGAACGGTAGTATGGCGGATGCCCGCCCAGGACCTGAACTACAACTGCTGGTTAGGACCTTCGACGTTTGCGACCTATTTTTTTCTTAATCCCCTCGGCCGGGATTTTGGTCCGGATATAGAAGTCGGGGTGACGTTGAATGGCACTGACTATCGCCCGTCTGTTACCAAGTCTGTGCGCGCAAGGACCATGCCTACGAACAGTACGTCGGTAGGGCAGATAAATGTCAATGAGTTCGGATATTACAAGGCCTCTTTGTTTATTTTAAAAAAGACCGCTGCAAGCACGACTTCACAGACCAGGACAGTAGACCTGAACAACTATGTTCCCTATACGATTGGGAAGGAGGGGCAGCCTATTTCGGGGTTGCTCTCTGTAGTTGTCAAAGGCCTCACCGCCAACCTCATCCCCTGTTCGTCCACGGTTACCGTGAATCCTACTACCATGAGTTTCGGAAATATCATCAGTGCTGGCGCAACTCCCGGGCTTGAAATCAAGCGTGCCACCTTCTCGCTCTTTGAACAACGTACCTGTCAAGGTACCGCCGTGTATGGTTTGAACGGGATTCTGCGACCCGCGGAGAACGCGAGTCTATACGACAGTATGGGAACCCTGGTGCCCAAGGACAATGATTCGGTCGGTATCGAAATCCTGGATGCCGACAACCACACCCCGCTGCGCTTCAACAACGCGTTCGTGGTGATTCCTCAAGTCAGCTCGACCAGTAACAGCAAGCAATTCGAGGCTCGTTTGAAGTGGCGCACGGATAAACCCAAGCTGGGCAGCTTCAAAGCCGGCGCTATCTTTGACGTGTACTACAAGTAGCCCAGGCCACCGATCGTCTGGGCTTTCACATCGTCAATCGAAGTGGTGTCACAATGATTCTACGTGGCAGGGCACCTGATCCCTGGTAATCCGCCGATTTCATGTGTGACCTCATGCCTTCGATTGACGATTTTCGCTTCAACGCCCATCACCTGCTGCTCGATCTCGATGCAGCCACGAATCATCTCATGATGCTCGTCGTTTCTCGCGAAGTTTCAGGGGTTCGCTGGGATGAGGCGGTCTCTCGCCATAGGCGTGCATATGAAGCCTGGGCTTGTCTATCCACCGGGGTCCAGACGGACCCGATGCCTGCCCTTGATGGACGACCGGTCGAAGGTGGTACTCCATCACCCTAGGCTCTGTACAAAAGTCTTGAGATGAAGGTCAGGCAAGGCGAAAACAGCTAGCGATCGCCAGCGCGCAGGACGGGTCCACCCGTCATGGCGCTCGCTACTCCACGATGCAGATCCAGCGATGATTCTGCCGGTAGGGTGCACGGGTGAATGCCACGTCCGAGACCAGAACCATGCCTTGCTCTTGAAGCGCTTCGGTCAGTTGCACGAGTGTCTCTGCTTCGATAGTCATCTCTGTTACCTCGTCAGATTACTGCGTTCATAATTCTTGACCGAGCGGGCAAGTGACTAATTCATTTTTTCTAGGGAGCTGATGCCTGGAGTGCATCGTCGCTTCTGATTCAGTCCTTATGACATTGTCTGGGGGCGTGGCTGGGCCGAGGGGCGCTTGGGGAGGGGGGCCGGGCATGACAGTTTTTCACAATTGAGGGTAACTTTCAGTTACAAAGTGTGGCTAAAATGCCATCTTTCAGATGCCCTCACGCTGCCGATTGGTGGGGAGAGCAGTCCGTTCACTTAAGCTGTGTGACGAATCGCGTGAAACTCATCATTGTTGCGATCTATATCCTCTCCATCGGCTATGTGCACTTGCGTGGGCGTGTACGGCACAAGCTCGGTCGCCAGTTGAGCGACCATTCCTCCTTCCTCGCGCCTATCAATTGCCTGCTGTACCTGTGTTCGAAACTGCCCAACAGGCCTTACCTGGAAACGGCCGATTTTCCCGACCTGAGCCCCTTGCAGGCCCATTGGGAAGAAATTCGCGCCGAAGGCCAGAACCTGCTGAAGGCAGGAGAAATCAAGCGCTCCAATCAATATGACGATGTCGGTTTCAACTCGTTCTTCAAGACGGGCTGGAAGCGCTTCTATCTCAAGTGGTACGGCGACAGCCATCCTTCGGCCATGAAGCTGTGTCCGCGCACTACCGAGCTGGTACAGGGCATCGGGTCGATCAAGGCGGCGATGTTCGCCGAGTTGCCGCCAGGCTCGAAGCTGGTCCGGCACCGCGACCCGTATGCCGGTTCGTATCGGTACCACTTGGGCCTGGATACGCCCAACGATCCTGGCTGCTACATCAATGTCGATGGCCAGCAATACCACTGGCGTAATGGCGAGGCGGTGATGTTCGACGAGACGTTCATCCATTACGCCGAGAACACCACGCCTCACAACCGCATCATCCTGTTCTGCGACGTGGAGCGGCCGATGAAATTCCGCTGGGCCAGTGCCTTCAACCGTTGGTTCAGTCGCACCGTAATGGCGGCCGCCGGTGCACCGAACGATGCTGGCGACAGGACCGGCGGGCTGAACCGGGCGTTTTCCAGGCTCTACAGGATCCGCCTGCAAGGCAAGGCCCTGAAGAAGCGCAACCGTACCCTGTATTACCTGCAGAAATGGGCGTTCTTCGGTGGGCTGTTGGCGATTTTCGTCTGGATCTGAGGGGGCTGCCGCAGTCCCGTTCCTGCACGGTGTCGGGACGCGAGCAGCTCACTCTCCGGGCTTCTCGGCCTCCAGTTGTTGCCACATCCGGGCCGTGATCCGCTGGCGGTGGTTGTAGCCGTCCCACGGATCGGCGCCCAGCCCCCTGGCTCGCTCCAGTGCGGTATGGATATCCCATTGCTGGGCGTTACGCAGGCCATCGAGTTCCGCCCGGGCAATCGGTACCGACACCGGCAGGCCGGGCCGGGCGCGTACCGAATAGGCGGCTACCGTACTGGCGCCCCGGGCATTGCGCAGGTAGTCGATGAAGATCTTCCTGACCCGGTTCTTGGGCCCCATGGTGGCCGTCACCCGCTGGGGCATCTGCCGGGTCATGAATTGAGAGATGGCCTTGGCGAACGCCTTGGTCGTGTCCCATCCCTCACTGCGCGCCAGCGGCACGATAACGTGCATGCCTTTGCCGCCGCTGGTCTTGAGGAATGCCTGCAGCCCCAATTCGTCGAGCACCGATAATGTCAGGCGGGTGACTTCCAGCATGGCGCTCCAGGGCAGTGTCGGGTCCGGATCCAGGTCCAGGACGAACAGGTCGGGGGTTTCGATCCGGTCGTGGGTCGCGGTCCAGGTATGCAGCTCCACCGTCCCCATCTGAGCCGCACTGATCAGTGCCCGTGGACTGTCGATTTCCATCAGCGCGGCATGGCCAGGGTCCAGGGCCGGATCCAGCTGGCGGATATGGGGAATTTCCAGGCGGTCGGCATGCTTCTGGAAGAACTGCTCTTCACCGACTCCATCCGGTGCCCGCAGCAGGGCCACCGGGCGCTGTTTCAGATGGGGCAGGATCCATGGCGCGATGTCCGCGTAGTATTGCGCCAGTTCCACCTTATGCACGCCGCTGACGCTGTCGATGACCCGCTCGGGATGAGAGATCTTCACGCCGCCGACATGCACCGCGCGATGTTTTGCGCCGCGCTTGGGTTCAGGTGCCATGGCCTTGATCGGCAAGGGTTGCACTCGCACCACCTGGTCGACTGGCGTGTCGGCCAGCAGGCCGAGAAAGGCTGCCTGGCGCACGAGGCCGTCGCGGGTCCACTCGGCGAATTCGATTTCACAGACGCGGGTTGGCTCGACCCACTGCACGCCGCGCCCTTGTGCCGTATTGAGGGGAACGTTCAGGGGCGAAGTGTCACGCACCTGCCTCAAGAGCTGCTCGTGCAAGCCCTTGAGCTGGGCTTGATTGAACCCTGTGCCAACCCGACCGGCGTATGTCAGCCCCGCAGGGCCGTTGACCGCCAGCAGCAACGCACCGAAACCACTGCGGGTGCCTTGCGCACGGGTGAAGCCGACAATCACGAAGGCCTGGCGCAGCCGGCACTTGAGTTTGACCCAATCGACGCTGCGCTGGCCCGCGTAGGGGCTGCCCAGGCGCTTGCCGACCACACGGTCCAGCGACAGGGCGCTGGCACTCTCGAAGATCTCGTCCTGGCTGGCGGAGAATGCTTCGGAGAACCGCAGGTGTTTGCTGGCATTGTTGGCCAGGGCCTTTTTCAGCGCAGCTCGCCGTTCTTCCACCGGCACCTGGCGCAGGTCCCGACCATTGAGAAATGGCGCATCGAACAGAAAATACAGCAGGTCCACGGTGCGACCGATCTCAAAAGCCTGCCGCAGGGCCGCCAGGTCGGATCGCCCGGTATCGTCGAGCAGCACCAGTTCACCGTCCAGCCAACTGTCCCCCAGGCCCAGGGCGGCGAGGGCATCGGCGTGCAGCTTGAGGCGCTCGGTCCAGTCCTGGTGATTGCGGTTGAACAAGCGGACCGCGCCATGCTCGATGCGGGCCAGCAGTCGATAGCCATCGAATTTGACTTCATAACGCCACTCGCCGGCCGGTGGTTGCTCCACGGGCGTAGCGAGTTGTGGGGACAGGCGTTCGGGTAACCGGTTATCGGTAAGGCTGTCGTCTCGCCGGTTGTCGTCGCGAGTCGTGACGGTGTCCGGTTCGGTGCCGGACGAACGGGCATATTCACTATCGGCCTTGGCCATGACAGATTCCCTTGCAGTACTGGCTTCGGGGATTAGCCCCGGGAGGCCTTGGTGGCTTTTTTGGCAGGGGTGGATTTACGAGGCTTGGCGGCTTTCTCGGCGGTCTTGCCGCCGGGCTTGTCGGCCGCCTTGCCCTTGCTGCCCAGGCTGCGTTTGAGCAGTTCGGTGAGGTCGATGACATCGGCGCTCTTGCGTTGTTCTTCGCCCGGGTCGGTTTCCACTGCTTCGAGCCGGCCCTCGTTGGCTTTTTTCTCCACCAGTTCCATGATCTTGTCCTCGAAACTGTCGCGGTATGCCTGGGGTTCCCAATCCCCACTCATGTCCTCCACGAGGCGCTTGGCCATTTCCAGCTCACCCTTGGCCAGCGTCGGGTGAATCACCTCGTCGCCCAGTTCCAGGATATCCAGGTCGCGCACTTCGGCGGGCCAGCGCAGCATCACCAGCACCAAAGCCGATTCCAGGGGCATGAGGGCCGCCAGGTGCTGGCGGGTATGCAACACGACATGGGCCAGGGCCACCTTGTTGGTCTTGACCAGGGTCTCGCGCAAGAGCGCATAGACCTTGCCGCCGCGCTTGTCGGGGGCAAGGAAGTAGGGGGTGTCGATGTTCTGCAGTGGAATTTTCTCGCTGTCGACGAAGGAAAAGATGTCGATGGTCTGCGTGGACTTGGGGTGTGCGGAGCGGATCTCCTCTTCGCTGAGCAGCACATACTGGCCTTTCTGGTATTCGACGCCCTTGACGATGTCTTCCTTGGTCACTTCCTTGCCGGTGACCTTGTTGACCCGCTTGTAGCCCACCGGGTCCATGCTGCGCTTGTCCAGCCAGTCGAAATCCACCCCTTGGGATGACGTCGCCGACACCAGCGCAACCGGGATATGCACCAACCCGAAACTGATAGCGCCTTTCCAGATTGCCCGTGCCATGGTGGGGGTTCCTTGCCAGTGATGAAGTCTCTCTTGGTGACCTTCCGGCCCCGGCAAAAGTTTCCCTGGAAGCGAGTTCAAGCCGTGACGGGAACGCCTGTCGATTTGCCCGGAGATGCCTCGTTACATCTTTACCGGGACTTTCACTTAACAACGGCGAACCAGAGCAGTAGCGTGCTTTCGATATCCCTGAGCGATTTCGCGACGCAGGAGAAACCCATGAACAGGCTGATGCTCGCCGTTTCCGCGCTGTTGCTGGCCGGTGCCGCCCAGGCGACGCCGGACCCCGGGGCGCTGGTCCTGGCCCAGAACCTGCCGGGCAACAATGACCCCTACAGCAATCCGATACGGCGGGCCAATCCCAACAGCATGCAGGGCACCCAGCCCAACGTGCCGACGATCCGCCACAATCCGACGATCCCCGCACCTCGACCCCCGACCCTGGAAAATGGTGGTATCGGCAACGGTTATCCGCGTTCCGGGCCGCCGCCTGGTTCACCCAGGCCCACCATCGAGTCCGGCACGCCCAACCGGAACATGAACAACGGTAATCGCCAGTGATAACAGAAGGAGCTGTGCATGTTGCATAAGACATTCATCGCTGCGCTCTGCGCCAGCACTGTCCTGACATTCGCCACCGTGGCCACGGCCGCCCAGACCCAGTCGTTGAAGAGCGAGGAGGGCACCCTGGAGGTGACCACGGCACGCCCAACCGGAACATGAACAACGGTAATCGCCAGTGATAACAGAAGGAGCTGTGCATGTTGCATAAGACATTCATCGCTGCGCTCTGCGCCAGCACTGTCCTGACATTCGCCACCGTGGCCACGGCCGCCCAGACCCAGTCGTTGAAGAGCGAGGAGGGCACCCTGGAGGTGACCACCGTGGTCAGGGGGCTGGAGCATCCCTGGTCCGTGGCGTTCCTCCCGGACCAGCGGGGCATGCTGGTGACGGAGCGGTCCGGCAACCTGCGCCTGGTGGATGCCGAAGGCCGATTATCGGCGCCCCTGGGCGGCGTACCCGAGGTCTGGGCCAGGAGCCAGGGCGGATTGCTGGATGTGGTGCTGTCGCCGGACTTCAAGCAGGATCGTACCGTCTACCTGTCCTATGCCGAGGCCGGTGAGGACGGCAAGGCCGGCACTGCGGTGGGGCGCGGGCAGTTGTCCCAGGACCTGACGCGCCTGGAGAACTTCGATGTGATTTTCCGCCAGCAGCCAAAGCTATCGACGGGACATCACTTCGGTTCGCGCCTGGTGTTCGACCGGGATGGCTATCTGTTCATCACCCTGGGGGAGAACAACCAGCGTCCTACGGCCCAGGACCTGGACAAGCTGCAAGGCAAGGTCGTGCGTATCTACCCGGACGGCCAGGTGCCGGACGATAACCCCTTTGTCCTGCAGAAAGAAGTCCGGCCCGAGATCTGGTCCTACGGTGTACGCAATCCCCAGGGCGCCGCGCTCAATCCCTGGACCGGTACGCTGTGGGAGAACGAGCACGGGCCCAGGGGTGGCGATGAACTGAACATCATAGAGCGTGGCAAGAACTACGGCTGGCCGCTGGCGACCCATGGCATCAACTACTCCGGTTCGCCGATTCCCGAAGCCCAGGGCAAGATCGTCGACGGTGCGCTTGGCCCTCATCATGTATGGCAGGTTTCGCCGGGGCTCAGTGGCATGGCGTTCTACGACAGTGACCGCTTCAAACCCTGGCAGCACAACGTGTTCATCGGCGCCTTGGTGTCCAAGGACCTGATCCGCCTGCAACTGGAGGGGGACAAGGTGGCCCACGAAGAGCGTTTGCTGGGGGAACTCAAGGAGCGCATCCGGGACGTGCGCCAGGGGCCGGACGGTTACCTGTATGTGCTGACGGACGAAGATGACGGTGCGTTGTACAGGGTCGGGCTCAAGTAAACAGCGCCGGGTGATCCGCAGGGCGGTGGCCTTGATTCGGTCTACCGCACACTGGTGATTGACTTGCCCTCGACACCCGGCTAGTTTCCAGGCATGACTAACACCGTACTGCGCAACCAACCAAGCATTATTACCGCCATTCCTTATCTGGCGGGCTAGCTGACGACTGTACCCAACCCGCCCTCGAGGCGGGTTTCTTCTTTCTGTCTCCTGGGCTTCCACCTCACCAGGAGCACGCCATGACCGCGACCCGCCACGAGCAAACGTTACTGGAACACTACGTCAAGAAGATCCTCGCCGCGCCGGTATACGAACTGGCCGTACGCACCCCGCTGCAAGCGGCGCCGGCGCTGTCCCAGGCCCTGGGCAACCGGATCCTGCTCAAGCGCGAAGACCTGCAACCGACGTTCTCATTCAAGATCCGCGGCGCCTACAACAAGCTGGTCCGGTTGACCCCGGCGCAGCGGGCCCGTGGTGTCATCACCGCATCGGCCGGCAATCATGCCCAGGGCGTCGCGCTGGCGGCGCGGGAGCTGGGCATCTCGGCCTGCATCGTGATGCCCAGGAGCACACCCGGGTTGAAGGTGTCGGGCGTACGCGACCGGGGCGCCGAAGCCCTGCTGCACGGGGAGAGTTTTCCGTATGCCCTGGAGCATGCGTTGAACCTGGCCCGTGAGACCGGACGAGAATTCGTTTCTCCTTTCGATGACCCCGATGTGATCGCCGGCCAGGGTACGGTCGCCATGGAAATCCTCAGCCAGCATGCCGGCGCGCTCGATGCGATCTTCGTTCCGGTGGGCGGAGGCGGGCTGATCGCCGGGATTGCCGCCTACATCAAGTACCTGCGCCCACAGGTGCGCATCATCGGTGTCGAGTCCCGACACTCCGCTTGTCTGCAGGCGGCGTTGGCCGCAGGGGAGCGAATCATCCTGCCAAGCGTGGGGACCTTCGCCGATGGCGTGGCGGTGGCGCAGATCGGCGTCCATGGTTTCGAGATCTGCCGCTTCTGCGTGGACGAGGTGATCACGGTCGGCAACGGCCAATTGTGCGCCGCTATAAAGGATATCTACGACGATACCCGCTCGATCACCGAGCCTTCCGGCGCGTTGGCGGTGGCCGGCATCAAGCAGTATGTGGCCCGTACCGGCATCCGGGGCCAGACGCTGGTGGCCATCGACTCCGGTGCCAATATCAACTTCGATAGCCTGGGGCAGGTCGCGCAGCGAGCCGCCCTGGAAACGGCGTGACATGACCTGTCATCGCTTTTTTCATGCCAGCCGACGGACGCCCCTTTGCATGATGGCAATTAGGGCTAATCTAGCTTCCGACGCAATGAGCAATTGCAGTTTGCAAGAGCAATACGCCGCTTCCTTGCATTTTGCCCGAGGAAGTCTCGACGCTGGCACGCTAAGTCATTGATTTACATCAAACAGAAACGTGGCAATTGCAGGCATATTTTTTGCGGGATGATCCAAGAGTTCGTTTGTACGAGCCTATTGATTAAAACGCCAAAAACGAACGGCACGGTTTTTTTATCGTCCCAGTCCGCACGGAAGAACACGGACAAGAATCACCGTCGTCGTGAACATAAGTTGGACGCCTCAACAGGAGAGAGTCGCCATGTTTTTATCTGCCCTCGAAATGCGCAGCATCATTGAAAGCAGCTTGTTACCCAAGCGCTCCCAATGCACCTTGTCACCCGATCTGTCGATGACCATCAAGGTCTTCGATGACCATGTAACCGATCGTGTCGCCTTGCTCAGAACCGATATCGATGCCAACAAGCTCACCAGCTGCCGGGCCATCAACGATCTGATCGCCGACCTGCGTACCGAGCTTGACCACAGTCATGTCACCGGTAATCAATTCCACCAGCAGCATCGAATGACCGGGCGTTAATAGCCCATAGTCAGTCACGCAGACGTTGGGCTGGGGCTCAAGCCCAGGCCCGGCGTCCGGTTTCCCCTCGTTTCCCTCAGCTCAGCTGGTGCCTGTACGGCAGGTCCGGACCTGTCTTGCCGCACGTCAGGGCGGCCGCGCCCATGGCGAATTGCAGCATGGCGCTGACCTGATCCCGTTCCAGTGTCCGCAGGCCTTCGGCCGAATCCAGTTCGTTCTCCGACAGCCAGGTCAGCAGGGCGGCCTGGAAGGTGTCCCCTGCGCCCACGGTATCGGCCACCTTGACCGGTTGGGCGGGCATCGACCAGCTGCCATGGCGGCGACTGAACACCGTTGCGCCCTGGCCACCCCGGGTCAGGAAGACCAATTGGCAGCGGTGTTCAAGCCAGCCTTGGATCACCGTGCCTGGATCGCGCTCAGGGTAGAGCAGGCCGAGGTCTTCGTCGCTGACCTTGATCAGGTCGGCAAATTGCACCAGCGTCCCGATCCGGGCACGCCAGAGTTCGATGTCCGGCTGCGGGTTGAGTCGCACGTTCGGATCGAGGCTGATCAGGCGCTGGCCGCTTTCGCGTTGCGCCAGTGCCAGCAACGCGTCGGCGACGGGTTGTACCACCAGGGAGAACGAACCGAAATGCAGGCCGCGGACCTCCGGCCCCAGCGCGGGTAGATGCTCCAGAGTCAGTTGACGATCCGCGCAACCCTCGCCACGGAAGCTGTAATGGGGTGAGCCATTGGCACCGACGGCAACCATCGCAAGGGTGGTCGGTGCATCGAAGTCCACCAGGTAGTTTGCGCTGACGCCCTCGCTGAGCAGGACCTGGCGCAGGCGCCGGCCGAGATAGTCGGTGGACAAACCACCGAACAGCGCCGACTCCCTCCCCAGGCGGCGCAGCCCCACCGCCACGTTGAACGGCGAGCCGCCGGCGATGGCCTTGAAATTGACCTGCGCGACCGGACCGCCAGCCTCGTCTTCGCTGAAGACATCAAACAATGCTTCACCACACACCAGAAACATAATTGCCTGCTCTCAAAGGGTTGCGACGTGTTGTCGGTAACGTTCATAGGCCTGTTGCGATGCCGCGACGTGCTCGGCGATCGGCCGGGTTTCACTGGCCGGATCGAGCTTGACGCAACGCTCGCACAGCTCGTCCAGGCCTTGCGGCGATCCTGAATGGCACCAGGCGGCCTGGATCGCCGCGCCCAGGGCGGCCGCTTCGCTCTGCTCGGTGCAGATGACGGTGGTGTCCATGATGTCGGCGACGATCTGCCGCCAGACCGCGCTTTTCGAGCCGCCGCCGATCAGGCGAATGCTGCGGGCCTCGAGGCCGTTGGCCCGCAGCAGGTCCAGGCCGTAGCGCAAGCCGAACGTCGTGCCTTCGACCACCGCGCGGCACAGGTTGGCCCGGCTCAGGTTGGTAGTCGTCAGGCCCAGCAGGCTGGCGCTGGCATGGGGCAGGGGAGGCACGCGTTCGCCGTTGAGAAACGGCAGCATGCAGACACCCTCGGCCCCGATGGGTGCCTGGGCCACCAGGGTGTTGAAAGCCTCGATGTCCAGCCCCAGCAGCTCGCGGATCGCACCGGTGGCGTTGGTCAGGTTCATGGTGCAGATCAATGGCAGCCAGCCACCGCTGGATGAACAGAACGTCGCCACCGATGCCTGCGGGCTGACCGCCGGTTCCCGGGCGTAGGCGTAGACGGTGCCGGAAGAGCCGAGGCTCATGGTGATCACGCCTGGCTGGATGTTGCCGGTGCCGATGGCGCCCATCATATTGTCTCCGCCACCGCTTGCCACCACGGCCTCGGGGTTGATGCCCAGGCGCGCGGCAATGGCCGGCAGGATGCGGCCGACGGGCTGGTGGGCCTCGATCAGTTCCGGCAGGGCCGCCTGCAATCGGCCGCTGGGGTCGATGTGCTGCAGCAGTCGCACATCCCATTGGCGGGTGCGCACGTTGAAATAACCGGTGCCCGAGGCGTCGCCGTATTCGCTGCAATGGC
Organism: Pseudomonas sp. 7SR1; assembly: GCF_900156465.1. Taxonomy (NCBI): domain Bacteria; kingdom Pseudomonadati; phylum Pseudomonadota; class Gammaproteobacteria; order Pseudomonadales; family Pseudomonadaceae; genus Pseudomonas; species Pseudomonas sp. 7SR1. The sequence goes on along the minus strand of NZ_LT707064.1, from coordinate 4,953,938 downwards.
GGCCGGTGAGCCAATGGTTGAGGAAGTCATGGGGCAGCAGGATGCGGGCGATGCGGGCGAAGACATCCGGGTGTCGTTCGCGGGTCCAGAGCAGCTTGGACACCGTGTAGCCGGGCGCGATGACCACGCCGAGGCGTTCCAGGCTGCCGTCCTCGCCGCCCAGGTGCGCCAGGAGCCGATCGTTTTCCGGCGTCGTCTCGGTGTCGCACCATAACTTCGCCGGGCGCAAGACCTGGCCCTGGTCGTCAAGCAGGACCAGGCCGTGTTGCTGGCCGGACACGCCGATGCCGAGGATGGCCTGGCCATCGACCCCGGCCGCAGCCAGCGCCTGATGAGTCGCCTGGGTAAAGGCATCGAGCCATTGCCCGGTGTCTTGTTCACGGCGACCGTTGGCCCCGCTGATCATGCTGTGGGCAGCGGCGCCCTGGCCAAGTACCTGGCCGCTGATCGCATCCAGGATCAGCGCCTTGGTGCCTTGGGTGCCACAGTCGATGCCCAGGAACAGTTGTTGGTTTGCCATGGAAATCCTTGATATCAATGAACCGTCAGCACAGAACTGTTCGGACCGGGACAGGCTGGAACCTGGAACCTGTGGCAAGGTGATAAATCCCCTCGCCACAAAAAAGCGACCGCGTCCGCAGGTTCAGTCTGCGTCAGCCAATACCCGTTCAAGTGTTCGTGTTACCCCGTGCTCGCGCAAGCTGTTGCAGCACCATTCGAATGCTGCCACGAACTCCGGCGAGCGGGGGATCGCGGTGCCAAATATTTCTTCCACCTCCAGCATCCGCTGTGTCACCAGCGCATCGTCGGCCACCAGGGCCTGGCAGAACGCCGCCCGAGGGTCCGGGATCGAATACGTCGCGCCGTTCTCGTCCACGCCCTTGAGGTACACGGCCCAGGCCGCAACCACCAGCGCCGCGCGGCGGGTTTCAGCGCCATCGGCGATCAGGCGGTTGATGGTGGGAACGGTGAACTTCGGAAACTTCGACGAGCCGTCCGAGCAGACCCGTTCCAACTGGTCGGCAATGGCCTGGTTGGAGAAACGCTCCACCAGGGTGTCCTTGTACTCGCCCAGGTCGATGCCGGGCACCGGTGCCAGTTGCGGTGTCACGTCCAGGTCCATGTAGGCGCGGATGTAACGCACGAACAGCGGATCGTTCATGGTTTCGTGGACAAAGCGATAGCCCTTGAGAAAGCCCAGGTACGTCAGGGCCAGGTGGCTGCCATTGAGCAGCTTGATCTTCATCTCCTCGTAAGGCGAAACATCGTCGGTGAATTGCACGCCAACCTTTTCCCAGGCCGGCCGACCATTGACGAACTTGTCCTCCAGGACCCATTGCACGAACGGTTCGCAGACCACCGGCCAGGCGTCGTCGATCCCGTGTTCGTCGTGCAGTTGCAGGCGGTGGGCCACGCTGGTCATGGGGGTGATGCGATCCACCATGGCGTTGGGGAAGCTCACGTTGCGGTCGATCCATTGCCCGAGGTCGGCATCGCGCAGCGCGGCGAAGGCGAGCAGCGCCTTGCGCGTCACGGCGCCATTGTGGGGCAGGTTATCGCAGGACATCAGGGTGAATGCCGGGATGCCCGCGGCACGCCGCTTGGCGAGGGCTGCACAGAGAAAACCGAACACGGTTTTCGGATGGTCCGGGTGGCTCAGGTCGTGCTGGATCTGCGGCAGGTGGGCCATGAACTCGCCGTTGCTGTCGTCGATGCAGTAGCCACCCTCGGTGATGGTCAGCGAGACGATGCGGATCTGCGGGTCGGCGAGCTTGTCGATCAGCGCCTGGGCGCTGTCTTCGGCCAGCAGCATGTCGGCTATGGCGCCGATGACCCGCACTTCGGTGTCGTCGGTGTCACCCAGTTCATACAGCGTGTACAGGTAGTCCTGGCCGGCCAGGTCGTCCCGCGCGCGGCGGTCTTCGGGCCGCAGGCCTACGCCACAGATGGCCCAGTCCAGGCCTTCGCCGGTGTTCATCAGCGCATCGGTATAGTACGCCTGATGAGCCCGGTGGAAACCGCCGACGCCGATGTGGGCGATGCCTTGGCGGATATCGCTCAAGGGATAGGCGGGCAGGGCGACGTGCGCAGCGAGGTTGTGCAGGTTTTGACGGTTGAGTTTCATCACGGGTCTCGGTAATCAGGCGGCGGCGCGCAGCGTGCGGGTCAGCGCCACGCCATCGGCATCGAACAGGTGGCAGTGGTCGGCGTCCAGATGAAGGCTCAACTGCTCGCCGAAACGGCTCGCCAGGTCGCCACGAACGCGCATGGTCAGGGCTTCGCCGGACGCCGTGGTGACGTGGCAGAAGGTGTCGCTGCCCAGCCGCTCGCTGACGTCGGCCGTCACCTGCAAGGTGCATTCGCCCGGTTGTGCCAGGTTCAGGTGTTCCGGGCGGATGCCCAGGGTCACCGCGCTGCCGACGTCCAGGCTGGCCCCGCTGACGGGCAACTGGATACGCGTGCCCGCATCCAGCAACACTTCGCAGCCCAGGCCGCTGAGCGCCGTGACCTTGCCCTTGAGGAAACCCATCTTCGGGGTGCCGAGAAAGCCGGCGACAAACAGGTTGGCCGGCTGGTGATAGAGCTCCAGCGGCGAGCCGACCTGCTCGATGCGACCGCCGTTGAGTACAACCACCTTGTCCGCCAGGGTCATGGCCTCGACCTGGTCATGGGTCACGTAGATCATGGTCGCCTGCAGCTCCTTGTGCAGGCGCGCCAGCTCCAGGCGCATCTGCACCCGAAGTGCGGCGTCGAGGTTGGACAGGGGTTCGTCGAACAGGAAGATCTTCGGGTTGCGCACGATGGCCCGGCCAATCGCCACGCGCTGGCGCTGGCCACCGGACAGTTGCTTGGGCTTGCGCTCGAGCATCGGTCCCAGTTCAAGGATGCGCGCCGCTTCGTTGACCTTCTTTTCCACCTCGGCCTTGGGCACGCCGGCCAGGTCGAGGGCGAAGGACATGTTCTTGCGCACGCTCATGTGGGGGTACAAGGCGTAGGTCTGGAACACCATGGCCAGGTCGCGCTTGGCCGGGCTGACTTCGGTAATGTCCCGGCCATCGAGTTCGATGGTGCCGTCGCTGACCTCTTCCAGGCCGGCGATCAGCCGCAGCAGTGTGGATTTGCCACAGCCCGACGGGCCGACGAAGACCACGAACTCGCGGTCGTTCACTTCAAGGTCGATACCCTTGATGATGGAGAAGCCTTCGAAGCCTTTTTGCAGATTCTTGATTTTCAGGTTGGCCATGATGATGAGCCTCCGCTTGATAAAGATGTAAGGCGCGTTACTTGACGGCGCCGAAGGACAAACCGCGCACCAGCTGTTTCTGGCTGATCCAGCCGAAAATCAGGATCGGCGCGCAGGCCAGGGTCGAGACGGCCGACAATTTGGCCCAGAACAGACCTTCAGGGCTGGAGTAGGAAGCGATCAGCGCCGTCAGCGGCGCAGCCTTGGACGAGGTGAGGTTCAGCGACCAGAACGCCTCGTTCCAGCACAGGATCAGCGACAGCAGCACAGTGGATGCCAGCCCGCCCTTGGCGATCGGCAGCAGCACGCGGACCATCTCCTGCCATAGGGTGGCGCCGTCCAGGCGCGCGGCCTCGAGGATGTCGCGGGGAATGTCCTTGAAGTAGGTGTAAATCATCCAGACCACGATGGGCAGGTTGATCAGTGTGTAGATGATGATCAGTGCGACCCGGGTATCCAGCAGGCCGAACTGCTTGGCCAGCAGGTAGATCGGCATCAGCACGCCCACCGGCGGCAGCATCTTGGTGGAGAGCATCCACAGCAGGGTGCCTTTGGTGCGCTGGGTTTCGTAGAACGCCATGGAGTAGGCCGCCGGTACTGCGATCAGCAGGCAGAGGGCCGTGGCGCTGAAGGACACCACCACCGAGTTCCAGGCGAAACTGAAGTAGTTGCTGCGCTCGTTGATGTGCAGATAGTTCTCCAGCGTCGGCGCAAAAATGAATTGCGGCGGCGTGGCGAACGCGTCGATTTCGGTCTTGAAGCTGGTCAGCACCATCCAGAAGATCGGGAAGAAGATCACGATCGCGATGGCCCAGGCCAGCGTACCCAGCAGCAGGCTTTGCAGCCGACGGGATTGTTGAAGAGTCATGGCGGCGGCCTCAGTGCTTGTCGGTGAGGTTTTTGCCGATCATCCGAACCAGGATGATGGCGGCGATGTTGGCGATGACCACGGCAATCAAGCCACCGGCCGACGCCATGCCGACGTCGAACTGCACCAGCGCCTGGTTGTAGATCAGGTAGGCCAGGTTGGTGGAGGCATAGCCGGGACCGCCGTTGGTGGTGGTGAAGATTTCGGCGAACACCGACAGCAGGAAAATGGTTTCGATCATCAGCACCACGGCGATCGGACGGGCCAGGTGCGGCAGGGTCAGGTGCCAGAAGATCGCGATCGGCCCGGCGCCGTCGAGGCGGGCAGCTTCTTTCTGCTCCTGATCGAGGGACTGCATGGCGGTCATCAGGATCAGGATCGCAAAGGGTAGCCATTGCCAGCTCACGATGATGATGATCGATAGCAACGGGTAATGGGCCAGCCAGTCCACCGGTTGGGCACCGAACAGCTTCCACACCGAGGCGAGGATTCCCGAGACCGGATGGAAGATCAGGTTCTTCCAGATCAGCGCCCCCACGGTGGGCATGATGAAGAACGGCGAGATCAGCAGCACCCGCACGATCCCGCGCCCGAAGAATTCGCTGGCCTCCAGCAATGCGCTGATCAATACCCCGAACACGACGCTGATCAGCAGCACGCTGCCGACCAGCAGCAATGTATTGGTGGCGCCGGGCATGAACCCCGAGTCGGTCAGGAAGTACGTGAAGTTCTCCAGCCCCACGAATTCGTTTTCGCCGGGGTAGAGCAGGTTATAGCGGATCATCGAGAAGTAGACAGTCATGCCCAGTGGCACGATCATCCACAGCAGCAACAGGGCCACCGAAGGGCTGACCAGGAACCAGCCGGGGTTGGCCACACGGACCTTGCGTACCGGTGGGGCTATCTCGAGTGGGGCTTTGACAGTTGTCGTTGAGCTATTCATGGCATTGAACCGATTTTTGCGGGCCTGTGTAGATCCACTGTGGGAGCGAGTTTGCTCGCGATAGCGTCGTATCAGTCACTCGTGATATTGGCCGGGTGGCCCTCATCGCGAGCAAGCTCGCTCCCACAGGAATCGGGAGCGGGCCTCAATGAGCTGACTACTTGGGATACCCAGCGCGTTTCATCTCGCGTTCGGTGGTGGACTGCGCGGCCGTCAAGGCCTGGTCCACGGTCTGTTGTCCGGTCAGCGCGCCGGAAAAGAACTTGCCTACCTGGGTGCCAATGGCCTGGAATTCGGGGATGGTCACCAACTGAATGCCGACATAAGGCACGGGCTTGAGGGTAGGGGCTTTCGGGTCGGCGACTTTCAGCGACTCCAGCGTCACCTTGGCAAACGGTGCGGCCTTCATGTACTCATCGCTGTACGTCGAGGTGCGGGTGCCTGGCGGTACGTTGGCGATGCCGTCGGTCTTGGCGACCAATTGGCCGTATTCCTTGGACGTCGCCCAGGTGGTAAAGACCTTGGCCGCGTCCTTGGCTTTGGAGCTGGTGGGGATGGCCAGGGACCAGGAGTACATCCATGAGGTGCCCTTGTCGGTTTTTTCCCGGGGGGCGAAAGTGAACCCGACGTGATCGGCCACCTTGCTCTGGGTCTTGTCGGTCACGAACGAACCGGCCACGCTGGCATCGACCCACATCGCGCACTTGCCGCTGTTGAACAGCGCCAGGTTCTCGTTGAAACCGTTGCTGGAAGCACCCGGAGGGCCGGATTTCTTCATGTTGTCGACGTAGAAGTTCAGCGCATCCTTCCACTCGGGGCCATTGAATTGTGGCTGCCATTTCTCATCGAACCAGCGCGCGCCAAAGCCGTTTGCCAGGGTCGTGATCAGGGCCATGTTCTCGCCCCAACCGGCCTTGCCCCGCAGGCACAGGCCATACTGTTCCTTGGATTTGTCGGTGAGTTTTTCCGCGAACTCGCCGATCTGGGTCCAGGTCGGGCGTTCGGGCATGGTCAGCCCAGCGTTCTTGAACAGGTCGGTGCGGTAATAGGTGATCGAGCTTTCGGCGTAGAACGGCAAGGCGTACAGCGTACCCTTGACCGACAGGCCATCGCGCACGGAAGGGAAGACGTCGTCCAGGTCGTAGGAAGCCGGCAGGTCCTTCATGGGTTCCAGCCAACCCTTGGCGCCCCACAGTGCGGCTTCGTACATGCCAATGGTCAAGACGTCGAACTGCCCGCCCTGGGTGGCGATGTCGGTGGTCAGGCGCTGGCGCAGGACATTTTCTTCAAGCACCACCCAATTCAACTTGATGTCCGGATGCTCTGTCTCGAAGGTCTTCGAGAGTTTCTGCATGCGGATCATGTCGCTGTTGTTGACGGTGGCAATGGTGAGGGTCTGTGCGCCGAAACTGACGCTGCTGAAGGTCAAGCAAGTGGAGACAAGCAGGGTTTTTGCCAAAGGTTTCATCGCGCACTCCTTTTCTGCGCCCGGCAGGCTGCAGAAGGACAGTTATTGTTTTTAGTCTTCCGATGAAAGGAAGGATGTGCGCTGATTACAGCCTTCAATGGGCGGCGTGACAAATCATCCGTCGCACTTATGCTGATACTTTTTTGCAGTGCATGCGGTTTCAGCGAAGTTTGTCTGTCGGGAAGGATTCGTCCATGTGCGGAAGATTGAATCTGTATGTAGGAGATTAAATCTGTGTAGGAGATAAATCTGTGGCGTGGCGAGGGGATTTATCCCCGCTGGGCTGCGAAGCGGCCCCCGGTTCTTTCTGACCCACCTCAGTGTTGGATTGATATGGGGAGCGCTGTCGCGCCCCCGGCGGGGATAAATCCCCTCGCCACAGGTCACTCCGGCCCCTGATCCTGCCTCACCGGGGCAGGAAAGTGTCAGCCCTGGTTCTGCTCGGTCAGCCGCTGTACCGCCAACCGTCGGTAGTGGGAAGGGGTCATGCCCTTGAGCTGCTGGAACCTGCGGTTGAAGTTGGAAATGTTGTTGAAGCCCGATTCGAAGCACACCTCCGTCACCGGCTTGTCGCCATCGGCCAGCAACTCGCAGGATTTGCTGATGCGCAGCCGATTGACGAACTCGATGAAACAACGACCGGTGGCCTGCTTGAACACCCGGCTGAAATAGGTGGGTTTCATGCCCAGGTGTTCGGCGACTTCTTCCAGCGTCAACTCCCGGGCGTAGTGGGCGAAGATGTAATCCACGGCGCGGTTGGTGCGGTCGACGCTGTGCTCGTCGGCCATCTGCGAAGAGGTGGCGCCGGAGAGCAACTGATAGTCATCCGAGGTGGCCAGCAACTCCATCAGGATGAAGAAATAGCCCAGGCGGCTCATGCCCTGGGAATCGGCGATCCGCTGCATCAGGATCGTCGCCTGGCGGATGGTGCGCTTGCAGCGGAACTCGATACCGTACCGGGCCCGTTCCAGCAGCGGGGCGATGGTCTTGAGCTCGGCGAATACCTGGTGGCCGCTGTCGAACAGCTCATCGGTGAAATTCACCAGCATGTCACGCTTGGGCACCACTTCATTCTCGGCCACCTGGCTGATCCAGTTGTGGGGCACGTTGGGGCCGGTGAGAAACAAGGTCTGCGGGTAGAAGTTGCCGATGTAGTCGCCAATGAACACCTTGCCGGAGCTGGCAACGATCAGGTGCAGCTCATATTCCTTATGGAAATGCCAACGCACCAAGGGGCACGGAAAACCATGCTGGCGATAGATGATGGACAGTCCGTTATGGTCATCCATCAACTCATAGGAAGGGTCGGTGACTCTCGCTGTTCGGGTCATAGGCCTGCGCTTTTGTTTTTATCGCTGCTGGATAATGCCCCTATCGCCGTAGCGGTGCCAGCCCGCCGAGGGTACCGGTGGTCGCTGGGTCATGTACGTGGCGAAAGAGGGTTGCACAGTTGCCTATGATCGAAACGCGGTCGAAAAGGTTCATGCAGGACACTCTCGATCTGCAGCGGCCTTCACTGGTTGCGATTCTTCTCCTCGATCCACTGGGACATGTATTGGGTGCTTTTATGCTGGTGGTGCCGCAGCATGCTGCCGGTGAAGTTGTCCCGACGCCGTTGTGCAAGGTTGGAGCGGCAGGCCTGGATGCGCTCGATCAACGCCGGGGCGTGGACCTGCCGGCAATAACGGCTCGCCAGTAGCGCGAAGCCATCGTCCCGGGCCTGAGCCCAGCGCGCCGGATCGCTATACAGCTGCACGGCAGCCCCGGCGAGCGCTTCTGCGCTGCTGGCCACCACCCCGGGCCACGGCAGGCCGCCGTGCATGGCTTCGGCGCCGACGGGGGTGGTGACATTCGGCGTGCCGCACAGCATGGCATCGATCAGCTTACCCTTGATGCCGGCGCCAAAACGCAGCGGCGCCAGGCAGATGCGTGCCGCCGACATCACCTGCAGGGCATCTTCGGCCCAGTTCATGATATGAAAGCCCTGGGCCGGATTGTGCAGCGCGGCTGCCTTTGGCGGGGTGTAGGCGCCATACAGGTGCAGTTGCGCGCCGGGCAATTGCTGGCGGATCAGCGGCCAGACGGCATTTTTCATCCAGAGCACGGCGTCCCAGTTCGGTGCATGGCGGAAGTTGCCGATGCTGAGGAAATGCGCCCGGTCTTCGTAGGGCACGGCCGGCGCGGCTGGCATGTCCAGCATCAGCGGGCACCAGAGCAGCAGGTCGCGGGGCAGTCCGAAATGTTCAACCAGCAGCTCGATTTCGAACTCGGACACCATCAGGTTCAGGTCGCAGCGGTACAGCGCGGCGATTTCCCGCTTCGCCATGTCCGTGTCGGCCATCAGTCGGAATTCTTCATGCAGGGCCGGTGCGAACAGGTCGCTGAAATCCTGGGAAGCACTGTCCGTCTTCAAACGCTCCTTCAAGCGGTGATGCCGGGCGTGGCGCAGGCTCTGCAGGTCGGACGTCTCGAGTACCCGCAGGGCATCGGGGCAATGTTTCTCGACCCGCCAGCCGAACTGCTCTTCCATCATGAACTGGTCGAACAGCACGATATCCGGTGCCAGTTCGCTGATGAATGCATCGAAGCTGCTGTGGTTGAGTTCGATCGCCACCTCACGGATGCCCAATGCCAACAGGTCGGCGCGGTTCTCGCCAGGCCTGGCGGGGCTGCTGAAGGTAATCTCCCAACCTTGCCCGAGAAACGCTTCGAGGATCTGCATGACGTGTCCGCCGGCGGCCGATGAGCGCGGCTCGGGCCAGACGTAGCCGATGACCAGGACCTTCAAGGAGGGAGGGAGAGGCATGAGCAGGGCATTTCCTTTGGCAATCAGGCACAACGGCGCAGGGGGCGCCGATAGTGACCAGAAATCCCTTGCGGCTCAAGGCAGAATGCTTTTGACCTTGTCGCGTAGCTGATCGATGGAAAATGGCTTGCCGATGACCGCCATGTTGTCAGGCACGTCGATGCTTTCGGCATAGCCGCTGGCGAACAGGATCGGCAGGCCGGGGCGTACCGCGCGGGCCTGTTTGGCCAGCTCGCGGCCATCCATTACGGGCAGGCCGACGTCCGTCATCATCAAGTCGATGGCCTGGTCGGGGTTGCGAAGCTGCTCCAGCGCCTGTTCACAGCCGTCCGCCTCGAGCACCTGGTATTCGAGTTCTTCCAGCACATCGACGATCAACATGCGGACAATGTCGTCATCTTCGACGACAAGAACGGTGATGGCGGTGCCAGGAGCGGGGGTGGACATGGTCATTATTCTCGGAAAATAAATCGGAAGCGGCAAAAAGGCCTTATGCATGAGTAAATGGCGAGGTGTGACAAGTTCCCTGGGGTGTACAAGAAAGGATCTATAGTACAAGAGCCGACAAGGATAGTCGCTTCCTTGCCATTGGGCGGCTCGCCCTGGGAACTGCGTCCTTGCCTCGTCAGAAATGTGGATCCAAGCCATCACTTTCGGGCACACTCCACGGTTTTCAACTGTTTGCCAAGGCCTTTTTCCATGACTCCTTCGTCTTCGGTCGACGAGCAAAGTTTTCGCAAGCTCCTGAGCCGCAATATCAGCCTGCCGCTGGGCATCGGTGCCCTCAGTGCGGTGTTCTTCATCGTGCTGGTGACCTACCTGCTGTCGGTGATCCAGTGGGTCGGTCATACCGACCGGGTGATCAATAATGCCAACGAAGCGCTGAAGCTCAGCGTGGACCTGGAAACCGGCATGCGCGGTTACCTGCTGAGCGGTGACGAGCATTTTCTCGACCCTTATGAAGTCGCCAAGCCGCGCATCGCCGTGGCGTTGGAAACGTTGTTGGAATTGACAGCCGACAACCCTACCCAGACCGATCGCCTGCACAAGGTGCAAGCGTTGCAGACGGAGTGGGCCAACTACGCCCAGAGCATGATCGACCTGCAGCGCAGCAGTGGCGATTATCGCGGTGCGGTGAAGGCCGGGCGTGGCAAGCGCCTGACGGATGAAATCCGCAAGTCCTTCGAAGAAATCATCGATACCGAGCAGCGATTGCGCACGGAGCGCAACGACAGGGTCCGTTCCACCACGCTCTGGAGCATCACCCTGTACCTGATGTTCGTCGCCGCTGTCAGTGGTCTGCTGGCCTATGTCGGGCGCCGCGACCTGTTGAATCTGTCCAGTCAGTACGCCGCCAGCCTCAAGATTCAGCAGCAGAGCGCGTTGCACCTGGAGAAGCAGGCCTGGTTGCGTACCGGCCAGACCCAACTGGCCGAGCAGGTGCTGGGGCAATTGACCCTGAATCTGCTGGGTCGCAACATCCTGCAGTTCTGTGCCCGTTATCTGGATTGCGCCGTCGCGGCGTTGTATGCCCGTGAAGAGAATGGCGTGCTCAAGCGGGTCGCCAGCTATGGATTGTCCCGAGAGGACGCGGAAAAGGAGCAGTTGATCGCTCCTGGAGAAGGCATCGTCGGCCAGGCCGCCCAACAGGGGCGCCTTATCCGCCTGGATAACGTGCCCAAGGATTACCTGAAAGTCAGCTCGGGGCTCGGCAAAGGCTTGCCCAACAGCGTGCTGGTGGTGCCGACCAGCGACGATGACCGGGTCAACGGCGCCATCGAGCTGGGATTCCTGCGTCCGTTGACCGAACGCGACGTTGAACTGCTGGAGCGGATCTCCGGCAGCATCGGTACCTCCATAGAAGCCGCCCGCTATCGCCAGCGGTTGCAGGAAGTACTGGCTGAAACCCAGCAGTTGAATGAAGAGTTGCAGGTCCAGCAGGAAGAGCTCAAGACGGCCAACGAGGAGCTGGAGGAGCAGTCGCGCATCCTCAAGGAGTCCCAGGCGCACCTGGAAGCCCAGCAGCAGGAACTGGAACAGACCAACGAGCAACTGGCCGAGCAACGCGACGCCATGGACCAGAAGAACAGCGAGCTGAACCTGGCCCAGCTGCAGTTGCAGGAACGCGCCGAAGAGTTGCAGCGCTCCAGCAAATACAAGTCCGAGTTCCTTGCCAACATGTCCCATGAGCTGCGCACGCCGCTCAACAGCTCGCTGATTCTCTCCAAATTGCTGGCAGAGAATCCGCAGCAGAACCTCAGTGAAGAGCAGGTCAAGTTTGCCGAGTCCATCTACTCCGCCGGCAACGACCTGCTGAACCTGATCAATGACATCCTCGACATTTCCAAGGTGGAAGCCGGCAAGCTGGAAGTCCGCCCGGAGAACACCAGCGTGCCGCGCCTGGTGGACAGCCTGCGGGACCTGTTCACGCCGCTGGCGGCCGACAAGGGCCTGGACTTCGAGGTGCAACTGCTGCCGGACGCGCCGTCGATGCTGTACACCGACCGCCAGCGCCTGGAGCAGATCATCAAGAACCTGCTGTCCAACGCGGTGAAATTCACCGAGCAGGGTTCGGTCTGCCTGACCGTCAGCGGCCAGCCGGACTCGGGCATCGCATTCATGGTGCGTGACTCCGGGATCGGCATCAGCGCGGACCAGCAGCAGAGTATCTTCGAAGCGTTCCGCCAGGCCGATGGCACCACCAACCGCCGGTATGGCGGCACCGGCCTGGGGCTGTCGATTTCCCGGGACCTGGCGACCCTGCTGGGCGGCTCGATCTCGGTGTCCAGCGAGCCGGGACAGGGCAGCGTGTTCACCCTGGTCCTGCCCGAGCGCTATGTCGAGCCTGGGAACGCCCCAGTGGAGCCACCGACGTTCATCCCCTCGTCCAGCCTGCCTGCCCCCGTGACCGCCGCGCCTGCTTCTGTGACGGCTCCCCCGGTGGCCGAAGTGGAAAGCCCCATCGCCCGGTTCGCCGACGACCGGGACAAGGCCCCGTTCGCCACCCGCTGCATCCTGGTGATCGAAGACGAGGCCCGGTTCGCCCGGATCCTTTTCGACCTGGCTCACGAACTGGGCTACCAGTGCCTGGTGGCCCACGCTGCCGACGAAGGCTTCGACCTGGCCTTGCAGCTCAAGCCCGATGCGATCCTGCTGGATATGCGCCTGCCCGATCACTCCGGCCTGACCGTGCTGCAGCGGCTCAAGGAACAACCCGAGACCCGGCATATCCCGGTGCATGTGATTTCCGTCGAAGATCGCGTCGAGGCCGCGATGCACATGGGGGCTATCGGCTATGCCGTCAAGCCGACCACCCGCGAAGAGCTCAAGGACGTGTTCGCGCGCCTGGAAGCCAAGCTGACCCAGAAGGTCAAGCGAGTGCTGCTGGTGGAGGACGATGACCTGCAGCGCGACAGCATCACCCGCCTGATCGGCGACGACGACATCGAGATCACGGCCGTAGGCCTGGCCCAGCAAGCCCTGGACCTGCTGCGGGACAACGTCTACGACTGCATGATCATCGACCTCAAGCTGCCGGACATGCTGGGCAACGATCTGCTCAAGCGCATGTCCACCGAGGAAATCTGTTCCTTCCCACCGGTGATCGTCTACACCGGACGCAACCTGACCCGCGATGAAGAAGCCGAGCTGCGCAAATATTCGCGCTCGATCATCATCAAGGGTGCCCGCTCGCCAGAGCGGTTGCTGGACGAGGTGACACTCTTTCTGCACAAAGTCGAATCCCGGTTGTCCCATGAACGACAGCGCATGCTCAAGGCTGCCCGCAGCCGCGACAAGGTATTCGAGGGGCGCAAGGTGCTGCTGGTGGACGACGATGTGCGCAATATCTTCGCGTTGACCAGTGCCCTGGAGGCAAAAGGGGCGATCGTGGTCATCGGTCGCAACGGCTTCGAGGCGATCGAGCGGTTGAATGAGAACGAGGACATCGACCTGGTGCTGATGGACGTGATGATGCCGGAAATGGACGGTTTCGAAGCCACCGCGCTGATCCGCAAGGACCCGCGTTGGCGCAAGCTGCCCATCATCGCCGTGACGGCCAAGGCCATGAAGGATGATCAGGAGCGTTGCCTGGCGGCGGGTTCCAACGACTACCTGGCCAAGCCGATCGACCTGGACCGTCTGTTTTCACTGATTCGCGTGTGGTTGCCGAATATGGAAAGAATTTAGTGGAACGTGACACTGACATTGAGCTTCGGTTGTTGATCGAAGCGATCTACCTCAAGTACAGCTATGATTTCCGGGATTACTCCGGTGCTTCCATCAAGCGCCGGGTACTGCATGCCCTGAGCCAGTTCGAATGCCGGACCATTTCGGCGCTCCAGGAACGGGTGCTGCACGACCCGGGCATTTTCATGCAGCTTTTGCAGTTGCTGACGATTCCGGTCAGCGAGATGTTCCGCGACCCGTCGCACTTCCTGGCTATCCGCGAGGAAGTCGTGCCGCTGCTCAAGACCTATCCTTCCATCAAGATCTGGATTGCCGGTTGCAGCACGGGGGAAGAGGTCTACTCCATGGCGATCCTGCTGCGGGAGGAGGGCTTGCTGGACCGTACCTTGATCTATGCCACCGATATCAATCCCAGGTCGCTGGAAAAAGCCAAGCAGGGCATTTTTTCCCTGGAAAGCGTCAGGAGCTACACCCAGAATTACCAGCGTGCCGGCGGGCGTCGATCGTTTGCCGACTACTACACTGCTGCCTACGATTACGCCATGTTCGACAAGACACTGTGCGAGAACGTGACTTTCGCTGATCATAGCCTGGCGACGGACAGTGTTTTTTCAGAAACACAGTTAATTTCCTGTCGTAACGTATTGATATATTTCAACAAGAAGTTGCAAGATCGCGCCTTTGGGTTATTCCACGAGTCGCTCTGCCACCGAGGCTTTCTTGTGTTGGGCAGCAAGGAAACCCTGGATTTTTCAACGTTCGGCAAGCAATTCGAGCCGTTGGTCAAACAGGAACGGATCTATCGCAAGTTATGAACCAGACGAGGGATGGGTCCTGGCCTGCGGTCGAGGCCATTGTGGTCGGTGCTTCAGCCGGCGGGGTCGAGGCGCTGCTCAAGGTGTTCGGGCAATTGCGCCCGGGCTTTGGCATACCTGTGCTGGCGGTATTGCACCTGCCCGACGAGCGTGACAGCCAATTGGCCCAGGTCTTCGGCCATCGCCTGGCGATACCGGTGGAGGAGGCGCGGGACAAGCAGGACATCCAGCCTGGCACCCTGTACTTCGCCACGCCGGGTTATCACTTGTCGGTGGAGGCCGATCGCAGCCTGTCGTTGAGCCTGGAGGCACCGGTGCATCATTCCCGGCCGTCCATTGACGTGCTGTTCGAATCCGCCGCCGATGTATACGGCCCGAACCTGCTGGCGGTCGTGCTGACGGGGGCCAATGACGACGGTGCCCAGGGCCTGGCCCGGGTCAAGGCCCTGGGCGGCGTCACGGTTGTCCAGGACCCCGCACAAGCCCAGGTCCCGACCATGCCCGAGGCGGCGTTGGCGCTGCACGAGCCGGACCACATCCTTACTTTACAAGGCATCAGCGAATTGCTGGCCGGGTTGGAATGAACGAGATGCCAAGAGAGATTCAAGCCAAACTGCTGATCGTCGACGATCTGCCGGAAAATCTGTTGGCTCTGGAGGCGCTGATCAAGGGGGACAACCGCGAGGTCTTCAAGGCGCTGTCGGCTGACCAGGCGCTGTCCCTGCTGCTGCAACACGACTTCGCATTGGCGATTATCGATGTGCAGATGCCGGAGATGAACGGCTTCGAACTGGCCGAACTGATGCGCGGCACGGAGAAGACCCGCAGCATTCCCATCATTTTCGTCAGCGCCGCCGGTCGTGAGCGTAACTATGCGTTCACCGGCTATGAGAACGGCGCGGTGGATTTCCTGCACAAACCATTGGACACCCATGCCGTCAGAAGCAAGGTCAACGTGTTCGTGGAGCTTTATCGCCAGAAAAAGGCTGTTAAGGAGCAGGTCGTTGCCCTGCAAGAGAGTCGCCGGGAACAGGAAGTCCTGCTGCAGCAGTTGCAGGCCACCCGCGGCGAACTCGAACAGGCGGTGCGCATGCGTGACGATTTCATGTCCATCGTGGCCCATGAGGTGCGTACGCCCCTCAATGGCCTGATCCTGGAGACTCAACTGCGCAAGATGCACTTGGCCCGGGACAATGCCGCGGCATTCAGCCTGGACAAGGTGAGGGCGATGGTCGAGCGCGACGAGCGTCAGATCAAGAGCTTGATCCGCCTGATCGAAGACATGCTGGATGTGTCGCGGATTCGTACCGGAAAACTGTCCATCCGTCCGACTCGTTTCAACCTGGGCACGCTGGTGGAAAACCTGCTGCGCAACTTCCAGCCGCAGCTCATGGCGGCTGAATGCTCGTTGACCTACACCGCCGAACCCTCGGTGGAAGGCCATTGGGATGAGTTCAGGATCGAACAGGTGGTGTCGAACCTTTTGACCAACGCGTTGCGCTATGGCGGCAAAGGTCCCATCGACGTGCGTGTCTACCAGACGCCTGAGCATGCCTGCGTCGAAGTCCAGGACCGCGGCATCGGCATCAGCGAAGAGAACCAGAAGCGCATCTTCCAGCAGTTCGAGCGGGTGACGTCCAAGGCTGTCTCCGCCGGCCTGGGGCTGGGGCTGTTCATTTCCGAGCAGATCGTGACCGCCCACGGTGGCACCATCACGGTCGACAGCCGCCTCAACGAAGGGGCCTTGTTTCGCGTTTGTCTGCCCCTGCAGAAAACTGTCGGGCCGACGCAACCTCTGAGTGACCCTACGGTCGTATCAGCAGCTATTGATCGAACAAAGGCTTCTCATGAGTGAAGATGCGCAAGATGTTGTACTGATCGTCGAGGACGACCCGTCGATCATGACGGTGTTGTCCGCCTACCTGTCGGGCGAAGGGTATCGGGTGCTGGAGGCCGAGAACGGTGAAAAGGCCTTCGAGATCCTGGCAAGCAAGCCCCACCTGGACATGATGATCACTGATTTTCGTCTGCCAGGCGGCATTTCCGGGGTACAGATCGCCGAGCCTGCCGTCAGGTTGCGCCCTGACCTGAAGGTGATCTTCATCAGCGGGTATGCCGCGGAGATCCAGGAAACCGACAGTCCCATCACCCGCACGGCCCCCATTCTGGGCAAACCCTTCAAGCTGGATGAGCTGCAGGCCATCATGCGCACCATGCTGTCCTGATCTTCATGCATCGCCGGTAAGTCCGGGCCGCTCAGGCCCGGATCATTTCCCGTACCTTGGCGGTCAGCAAGTCGAAGGTGAACGGCTTGGTGATCATCTGCATGCCCGGATCGAGGAAACCACCCCTTACCGCGGCATGTTCGGCGTAACCGGTGATGAACAGCACCCGCAGGTCCGGGCGTATCTGCCGGCCGATTTCCGCCAGTTGCCGCCCGTTCATGCCCGGCAGGCCCACGTCGCTGACCAGCAGATCGATGCGCTGGTCTGATTGGAGAATCGGTATCGCGCCATTGGCGTCGGCAGCTTCGAGGAACGTGTAGCCCAATTCACTCAGTACCGCGCTGACCAGCACCCGAACCGCCGGATCGTCTTCGACGATCAGCACGGTCTCGCCATCCTGGGCATGGGGGGTGTGCTGGGCATCGACCTTGGGCTCTTGCACCTCTTCACCCTTGAAGCGCGGCAGGTACAGGTTGACCGTGGTGCCCTGGCCGACAACGCTGTCGATGGTCACATGGCCGTGGGATTGCTTGCTGAAGCCATAGATCATTGACAGGCCCAGCCCGGTACCCTGGCCGATGGGCTTGGTGGTGAAGAAAGGGTCGAAGGCACGACTGACGACCGCCTCGGGCATCCCGCAACCGGTGTCCTGGACGCTCAATACCACGTAATCGCCGGGTTCGAGGTTGGTGTAGGCGTCGGTGAACCCGGTATCCAGGTACTGGTTGTAGGTCTTCACCACGAGTTTACCGCCATCGGGCATGGCGTCCCGGGCGTTGAGCACCAGGTTGAGCAGGGCGCTTTCCAATTGATTGGGGTCGGCTTCGGCGATCCACAGTTGATTGTCCAGGTGCATGTCCAGCCGGATGCTTTCGTTGAGGCTGCGTTGCAACAGTTCTCCCATGGACAGTACGAGGGTGTTCATCTGTACGGCCTTGGGGTCCAGCGATTGGCGACGCGAGAAAGCCAGCAGGCGATGGGTCAGGCCGGCGGCGCGGTTGGCGGAGGTCACGCCCAGGTCGATCAGGCTGTCCAGGTCTTCGGTGCGGCCGCGGGCGAGGCGGCGACGCAGCAGCTCCAGGCTGCCGATGATGCCGGTGAGCATGTTGTTGAAGTCGTGGGCGATGCCGCCGGTGAGCTGGCCCACCGCTTCCATTTTCTGTGACTGGCGCAGGGCTTCTTCGTTGTGGCGCAGTTGTGCGGTACGTTCCTCTACCTGCTGCTCGAGGGTTTCGAGGGTATTTTGCAGGCGCAATTCACTGTTGCTGAGGTCGATCAGGCGGTCCCGGGCTTCGTATTGCCTTCGGCGGCCGCGCAGGGCGGTGGTCACCAGGCTGACCAGGGTCACGGGGTGGAAAGGGCGTTCCAGGAAGGTCACGTTGCCCAGCTGCATGCCGATGCGTGCCGCCGGGTTCTGTTCCGGGCCACCGTGATGGGTCAGCAGGACGATGGGCAGGTCGGACCAGGCGGGCTGTTGTTCGATCTCCAGGAACAGCGTCTCCAAGTCCGGCCCCACCAGGGCCTCCGAGGAAATCACCAACAAGCCGGCGCCTTTCTCCAATTCTTCGCACAATTGCCCCAGATGACGGCAGATGAGGCCGGCAAAACCGGCTTCATTGAGGATCATCAAGGCAATCTGACTGTCCCTTCCCAGCGGGGCGAGGATCAACGCCCGCTCGGACAAGGGTTCCGCTAACGTCACTGGATGTCGTCCTTGAGCAACGGATTGTCCGCTCCCATGTAGGTTGGCACACCGCGCAATACACCCTGGAAGGCCTCCAGCGGCTCGCCGATGGTCATGCCCTGGTTGCCGATACGGTATTCGCGGATAGTGGATTCATGGCTGCCGGTGCGTTTCTTGATGATGGAGATCGCTCGGCGAACCTTGCCCAGCGCTTCGAAGTAACGCAGCAGGATCACCGTGTCGGCCAGGTAAGTGATGTCCACTGGCGCCTGCATGTCGCCCACCAGGCCGTGTTGCGCGACGGTCATGTAGGTCGCCGCGCCCTTGCGGTTGAGGTAGAGCAGCAGCTCATGCATATGCAGCACCAGGGCATTTTCCTCCGGCATGGCTGCCTGATAGCCGTTGATGCTGTCGATCACCACGGTCTTGATGTTGCCGTCATCGACGCAACGACGCACCCGGTGGGAGAACTCGCCGGGAGACAGTTCGGCGGCGTCCACCTGGTCGATCAATAACCTGCCGGTGTCCTGGAGCGCCTGCAGGTCGATGCCGATGTTTTTCATCCGCTCGTACAACAGGCCCAGTTCCTCGTCGAAGATGAATAGCGCGGCGTGCTCGCCACGATTCACCGCGGCAGCAGCGAAGATCAGCGCAATCAGCGATTTGCCGGTACCTGCCGGGCCCAGGATCAAGGTGCTGGAACCGGTTTCGATACCGCCGCCCAGCAAGGCGTCCATTTGTGCGATGCCGCTGGAGAGTTGCCGGCGGTTGTATTGCCCGCGGTGTTCGGCGGCCACCAGTCGTGGGAAGACGTGCACGCCGTCGGTCATGATGGTGAAATCATGGTAACCGCCGCGGTACTTCTGTCCGCGATACTTGACCACCCGGATCCGGCGTCGCTCGGCGCCATAGGTGGGGGTCAGTTCTTCCAGGCGAATCACCCCGTGGGCAACGCTGTGGACGGTCTTGTCCAGGGACTCCGTGGTCAGGTCGTCGAGCAAAAGCACCGTGGCGTCGTAGCGCACGAAGTAATGCTTGATCGCCAGGATCTGGCGGCGATAGCGCAACGAACTCTGGGCCAGCAGGCGGATCTCCGACAGGCTGTCGAGCACCACCCGGGTCGGCTTGACCCGTTCCACCACTTCGAAGATTTGCCGGGTGGCTTCCCCCAGCTCGAGGTCCGAAGAATACAGCAGGCTTTGCTGGTGCTCGGCGTTGAGCAGGCTTTCTGGCGGGGTCAGCTCGAAAATGACAATGTTGTCATCCATCTCCCAGCCGTGGGAGGCGGCACCCTGACGCAGTTCCCGTTCGGTTTCCGATAGGGTGATGTACAAGGATCGCTCGCCGGCCCGGGCGCCCGCCAGCAGGAAATGCAAGGCGACCGTGGTTTTGCCGGTCCCCGGTTCCCCTTCAAGCAGGAACACATGACCGCGGGACAGGCCACCGCAAAGGACATCGTCCAGCCCTTCAATGCCGGTAGCGGCTTTTGCGCTGATCAACTCGTTGGATGTAGACAAAAAGAGCCCTCTCATGACCAGGGAAGTGGGCGGCAGGCCGGGTAGAGCCTGAAATGAACCGCCTCATTACTTGACCGTTGGCGGCGATAGCGGTTCCGCTTCCTCTGCTTGCTTGTGTGACACTGTCGACGACTTCGAGCCTTGATTCGGTGTTTCCGGCTGTCGGACATCACCCGATCGCCCGCCAGGGAATCATGGCTTGCACCCTCACCAGGCCTGCTGCAACGCCGGGTCGTCGGGGTTCAGTTGTTCCAGTTTCGCCAACAGAACCTGGACATGCTGCAACTGACCGGTTTCCTTCCAGTAATTGATCAGCAGGACCCGCGCCTTGCGGTCGGCGGGGTAGCGCTGGACGATCTCCTGCAACTGCTTTTGCGCCGCTTCCACCTCATTCTCGGCGTGAAGAGTGGTGGCGAGGTCATAACGGTAATGACGGTTTTCCGGCTCCAGTTCCACCGCTTTCGCCAAGCCGAGCACGGCGTATTCGGTCTGGCCATGCTGCAGCAACCACATGCCCAGCGCATGTTGCAGATAAGCCGATTCCGGCTGGGCTTGCAACTCTCGGGCGAGCAATTTGCGCGCGGCATCGCCCTGGCCCAGTTTGTCCAGCACTTCGACCTGCATGACCAGTGCCGGCAGGTTGTCCGGCTTGAGCTTCAAGGCCTGTTCCAGGGCTTGTCGGGCCTTGTCCAGCTGGGCGTTGTGCAGGTACAGGCGGGCAAGCTGATACAGGGACTCACTGGTTTGCGGGCCGTCCTGGAGTACCTGCTTCCAAGTGTCGATGGCCAGCTGCATGGCACCGAAATACAAGCCCAGGTCATCGGGTGACAGGCCCAGCAGTGCATTCACGGCGGCAAACCGTACTTCAGGCTCGTTGTCCTCGAGCAATGGCCCCAGCAGCAGGGTGCGCTGGTTCGCCGGCACCAGCCCGATGATGCTGCCGATGGCTGCCCGACGCACGTCCGCCGATTCGCTGTGCAGGTCCGCATCCGCCAGTTTCAGGGCCTGGGGGCTTGGGTAGTTGGGCAGCTCGGCGTGCAGCCATACCCGGCGCTTGGGCGACAGGTCAGGGCGACCCAGTTGCTGGTATAGCATCCGTGCCGCGCCAGGCTGGCCGTTGCGCGCCTGTTCCAGTGCCTCGCTGTAGCCACGCTTGACCGCTTCCGGGATCTGCGGGGTGGTGCTGCGCAGCCACAGGGTGCCCACAACGATGACCAATAGCACGAGCAGGCTGATAAGCGCATAGCGGCGAAGCGAGGGCATACAGGAAATCCATGACCAGGTAGCGTGAAATGTCGCAAGCTTCGACCAGGCAAGAGCCTGAGTCAAACCCTGTGCCATTTCGCCATTATTCGTGGGCTTCGGCCTGTGCGATCGTGTTCGGGCCGTCGGTGTGACGGCGCCGGCGCGTAGAGGCAAAGGAGGGCAGCCAGGCAATCGGTGAAGAACCAAAAAAAAGCCCCGCATCCAGATGGGATACGAGGCCAATATTTGGTTGGTTGCGGCCAACCAAAGGAGCTCTGTCGGCCGGGATCGGTCAGTTGCTGGCGACGGTTTCCGGTTGCCAGCCACCGCCCAGGGCCTTGTAGATCGCGACGATGCCGCGATACAGGTCCACTTCGGCCTGGGCCTGGGTGTCTTCGGCGGCCAGGCGTTCACGCTGGGCGTCGAGGAGCACGAGGAAGTCCACGGTGCCTTCGCGATAGCGGATTTCGGCCAGGTCGGCGGCGGCGCGGCTCGATTCGCTCTGGCGAATCAGCGAGATCAGGCGTTGCTGGCGCTTGCCGTAGTCGCTGAATGCGTTTTCCGATTCCTCCAGGGCCAGCAGCACTTGCTGTTCGTAGGACGCCAGGGCGCCTTCCGCTTCGGCATTGGCACCGCGCAGGCGGGCCCGCACGCTGCCCAGGTCGAAGGCGGCCCAGGTAATGCTCGGCCCCAATGCCCAGGCGTTGGCCGCCGAGGAGCCGATCTGCGAGCCGCGCCCGGCGGTAAAGCCGAGGAAACCGCTCAGGCTGACCCGAGGGAACAGGTCGGCCTTGGCGACGCCGATGCGCGCCGTGGCAGCCGCCAGCTGGCGTTCGGCGCTCAGGATGTCCGGACGCCGTTGCAGCAGCTCACCCGGATCGCCGATGGGCAGGGCCTTGGCGATGGCGGGAAGCTCCTTGGGGCTCAGGTCGACGCTCAGCTTGTCCGGGCGTTCGCCCAGCAAGGTGGCGATGCGGTTGCGTTGGCGGACCTGCTCGGCCTGCAGCTGCGGCACGCTGGCTTCCACCGAGGCCAGGCGCGCATCGGCGCGTACCACGTCGAGCTGATCGCCGACGCCGGCATCGCGCAGGCTTTCGGTGATCTTGCGTGAGGCTTGCTGGTTCTCGAGGTTCGCCAGGGCGATTTTTTCCCGCAGTTGAGCGCCGCGCAGTTGCCCATAGGCGTCCACCAACTCGGCGATCATGGTCACCTGCAGCTGATAGAGGTCGGCTTCGGCGGCCTGCTGGTCGGCATCGGTGGCTTCCAGGTTGCGCTGGATGCGTCCGAACAGGTCCAGCTCCCAGGCCATGTCCAGGCCCAGGTCATAGCGCTCGGTATTGACCCGGTCGGTGGTTTGCCCGGGAATCTGGCCCTTACCCAGGTTGCTGCTGGCTCGGCTGGTGATGGTCGGCATGACGTCGTTGCTGGCGTCATCGCGAATCGCCCGGGCTGCCCGCAGGCGGGCGAACGCTACGCGCAGCTCGCGGTTGCCTTCCAGGGACCGGCTCACCAGCGCATTGAGTGTCGGGTCATCGAATTGCTGCCACCAGATGCCTTCGAAACGGGCCCGGTCGAAGTTCTTCTGGCCGGCGGCACCTTCGGTGGCGGTGATGATATTCGCCGCCTCGGTCTGTGGTGCCTTGTAGTCCGGGCCCACCGCGCAGGCGCTGAGCGCCAGGGCCAGCAAGCTCGGAACGAACGCTTTCAAACTCATTGTTGCGCCTCCAGTTTCAAAGCCCGGGCCGCCTTGCGGGCCTCGCTGCGTTCGACGAAGTTGCGGATCAGTACATAGAACACCGGCGTGAGCAGCAGGCCGAAGAAGGTTACGCCCAGCATCCCGGAGAACACCGCCACACCCATGGCATGACGCATTTCCGCGCCGGCGCCGCTGGAGAACACCAGGGGCACCACGCCCATGATGAAGGCGAAGGAGGTCATCAGGATCGGCCGCAGACGCAGACGGCAGGCTTCCAGGACCGCCGCCAGCGGGTTCATGCCTTCCAGCTGTTTATCCTTGGCGAACTCGACGATCAGAATCGCGTTCTTGCATGCAAGCCCCACCAGTACGATCAAGCCGATCTGGGTAAAGATGTTGTTGTCGCCACCGGACAGGATCACTCCGGTAATGGCCGACAGCAGGGTCATCGGTACGATCAGGATCACCGCCAGCGGCAGGCTCCAGCTTTCGTACTGCGCCGCGAGCACCAGGAACGCCAGCAGCACGCAGAGCGGGAACACGAACAGCGCGGTGTTGCCCGAGAGGATCTGCTGGTAGGTCAGGTCGGTCCACTCGTAGGTCATGCCGTTGGGCAGTTCTTCCTTGAGCAGTTTCTCGATGGCCTTTTCCGCCTGGCCGGAGCTGTAGCCCGGTGCGGCCGCGCCGTTGATTTCCGCAGTGATGAAACCGTTGTAGTGCATCACGCGGTCCGGCCCCGAGGTATCGCTGACCTTGATAAAGGTGGCCAGTGGAATCATCTCCCCACGGTTGTTGCGCACCTTGAGCTGGCCGATCTGGTCCGATTCGAGACGGAACTGCTGCTCGGCCTGGACGTTGACCTGGTAGGTACGGCCGAAGCGGTTGAAGTCGTTGGCATACAGCGAACCCAGGTAGATCTGCAGGGTGTCGAAGATGTCGCTGACGGCCACGCCGTGGGTCTTGGCTTTCTCACGGTCGATGGCGGCGTCGACCTGGGGCACGTTCACGGTGTAGCTGGTGAACAGGCCGGCCAGTTCCGGCACGCTGCGGCTCTTGGTGATGATGTTCATGGTTTCCTTGTACAGCTCGTCGTAACCGAGGTTGCCCCGGTCCTCGATCTGCAGGCGGAAACCACCGATCGTACCCAGCCCCTGTACCGGCGGCGGCGGGAAGATCGCCATATAGGCTTCCTGGATTTCCGAGTACTGCCCGTTCAAGGCGCCGGCAATGGCACCGGCCGACTGGCTCGGGTCCTTGCGCTCGTCGAAAGGCTTGAGGGTCACGAACACGATGCCGGCATTGGGGCTGTTGGTGAACCCGTTGATCGACAGGCCAGGGAAGGCCACCGCGCTTTCGACGCCGGGTTGCTTGAGGGCCAGGTCGGACATGCGCTTGATCACATCTTCGGTGCGGTCCAGGCTCGCGGCATCCGGTAGTTGCGCGAAGGCCACCAGGTACTGCTTGTCCTGGCCTGGCACGAAACCGGTGGGCGTGCTGGAGAAACCGAAGAACGTCAGCACCATCAGGCCGGCGTAGACGAACAGGGCGATGCCGCTGCTGCGGATCACGCGGCCCACGGCGCCCACGTAGCTGTGGCTGGCACGGTCGAAAAAGCGGTTGAACGGGCGGAACAGCCAGCTGCCGAGGATGCGGTCCAGGAACCTGGAGAAACGGTCCTTGGGCGCGTCGTGGCTCTTGAGCAGTACCGCTGCCAGGGCCGGTGACAAGGTCAGGGAGTTGAACGCCGAGATCACCGTGGAGATGGCGATGGTCAGGGCGAACTGCTTATAGAACTGCCCGGTCAGGCCGCTGATGAACGCCGCGGGAACGAAGACCGCACACAGTACCAAGGCCGTGGCGATGATCGGACCGGTCACTTCGCCCATGGCGCGTTTGGTGGCCTCCACGGGCGTGAGGCCCAGGCCGATGTTCCGTTCGACGTTCTCCACCACCACGATGGCGTCGTCCACCACGATACCGATGGCCAGTACCAGGCCGAATAGCGAGAGCGCGTTCAGCGAGAAGCCGAATAGATGCATCACGGCGAACGTACCGATCAGCGACACCGGTACCGCCACCAGAGGGATGATCGAGGCGCGCCAGGTCTGCAGGAACAGGATCACCACCAGCACCACGAGGATCAGCGCTTCGAAGAGGGTATGGACTACCGCTTCGATGGAGCCGCGCACGAAGATCGTCGGGTCATAGACGATGCTGTAGTCCATCCCGGCGGGGAAGCCCTTCTTCAATTCGTCCATCTTGGCGCGAACATCGTTGGAAATCTGGATGGCGTTGGAGCCTGGCCGCTGGAAGATCGGGATGGCCACCGCCGGCTGGTTGTCCAGCAGCGAGCGCAGGGCGTATTGGCTGGAGCCCAGTTCCACCCGCGCGATGTCTCTCAGGCGAGTGATCTCTCCGTTCTCGCCGGAGCGAATGATGATGTTCTCGAACTCTTCCTCGGTCACCAGGCGCCCCTGGGTGTTGACCGAAAGCTGGAAGGCCGTGGCGTTGGGGGCTGGCGGAGCGCCCAGGGCACCGGCGGCCACCTGGCGGTTCTGTTCGCGGATCGCGGTGACCACGTCGGTGGCGGTCAGGTTGCGCGAGGCGGTCTTGTTCGGATCCAGCCAGACCCGCAGGGAGTAGTCACCCATGCCGAACAGTTGCACGTCACCCACGCCGCCCAGGCGTGCCAGCTCGTCCTTGATGTTGAGCAGGGCATAGTTGGACAGGTAGAGCATGTCGTAGCGTTTGTCCGGCGAGGTCAGGTGCACGACCATCGTCAGGTCGGGCGAAGCCTTGTCCACCGTGATGCCGATCCGGGTCACTTCTTCCGGCAGCTTGGGCTCGGTCCGGGTGACGCGGTTCTGCACCTGCACCTGGGCGTTGTCCAGGTCGGTGCCCAGGGCGAAGGTGATGGTCAGGGTGATCTTGCCGTCGGCGGTGGACTGCGAGGACATGTAGAGCATGTTCTCGACACCAGTGATGGCCTGCTCCAGGGGAGCGGCCACGGTTTCGCCGATGACCTTGGGGTTGGCGCCCGGGAAGTTGGCCCGCACCACCACGGTCGGCGGCACGACTTCAGGGTATTCGCTGATCGGCAACTGGAACAGCGAAATGGCGCCGGCGATCAGGATCAGCAGCGACAGTACCGCTGCGAAGATCGGCCGTGAAATGAAGAACTGGGAAAATTTCATCTTGGTTCAGTTCCTTAACCGCGTGGAGTCGCAGCGGCCAGTTTGCCCGCCGTTCCGTTTGTCGCCTTGGACGGCGCGACCTGGGGCAGATTGCTGGCTTCGAGCGCTTTGCGATGTTGCGCCAGGGCGGCGAGGGTTTCTTCGCTGGCCATCGGTATGGTTTCAGGTGTGACCGGCGATCCCGGGCGAACCCGCTGCAAGCCCTTGACGATGATGGTGTCGTCCTTGCTCAGGCCGTTGCGCACGATGCGCAGGCCTTCGATCTTCGGTCCGAGCTCGACGGCGCGATACGCAGGCTTGTTGTCGGCATCCATCACCAGGACGAATTTCTTGCCCAGGTCGGTGCCCACGGCTTCGTCGTTGATCAGCACGGCGGAGTAGGTGCCGCTGCCCACCAGCTTGAGCCGGGCATAGAGGCCTGGGGTATAGGCGCCGTCCTTGTTGTCGAACACGGCGCGACCGCGGATGGTGCCGGTCTGCGGGTTGACCTGGTTGTCGATGAAGTTCATCTGGCCCAGGTGCGGGTTGCCGTCCTCGTTGGACAAGCCCATGTAGACCGGCGTGGCCTGGCCGCGCTGGCCCTGGCGGGCAAGTTGGGTGTATTTGAGGAAGACTCGCTCGTCGGCGTCGAAGTAGGCATACACCTTGTCGGTGGAAACCACGCTGGTGAGCCGGGTGACGTCGGCGGTGACCAGGTTGCCGGCGGTGATTTCCGCCCGGCTGACGCGGCCGCTGATGGGCGCGGTGACGCGGGTGAAGCTCAGGTTCAGCTTGGCCAGGTCCAGTTGCGCCTGGATGGCCGCTGCGGCGGCACGGGCCTCGGCGGCGGCACTGGTGCGCGAGTCAGCAAGCTCGGCGGAAATGGCATTGCTCTGACGCAGGCGTTCGCCACGCTGGGCTTCGTTCTCGCTACGGGTGGCCGTGGCGCGGGCCTGGGCCAGCTGGGCCTCGAGGCGCCGGACTTCGGCCTGGAAGGGACGAGGATCGATCTGGAATAACAGGTCGCCTTTCTTGACCAGCGCGCCTTCGGTGAAGGCCACTTCGTCGATCTGACCGGAAACCCGCGGACGAATCTCGACAGTCTCCGGTGCCTCGAGGCGTCCGGTGAACTCGTCCCATTCGTTGACCGGTTGTTCCAGCACCTTGGCCACACTCACCTTGGCGGCCGGCATGGAAGCCGCGGTATCGGGAGTCTTGCCACAGGCGCTTATCACCAGCACTGCCAACAGTGCGAGGGGAAAACGCAATTTTGAAAGTGAATGTTCCATGGATAGCTCCGCCAATGTATTGAGAATGGGCGGATGATGCGTGGCGGGATGCAACGGAACGAATCGAATGAAGCAAAGATAACTATCATCCGGAATGATATAAGCCTGGCTTCGGTCCCGCAGGCATTACCGGGGCTGATAGATCGCCTGTACACGGCTGAAGGTGCCGTCCTGGCGCATCGCTTCGACGGCCTGGCGCAAGTCTCTCACCATCTTGGCCGAGCACTTCCTGGAGCAGGCCAGGTAGATGTCGGCGCTGCTGCCCACCGAGCTCATCAAAAGCTTGCGGTCGGACACCTTGGGCCAGATGTAGCGGCTTTCCGGGACGCCGTTGAACCAGGCATCGATGCGTCCCATCAGGAGCATCTGAGCGGGGTTGTCGCCGATGGTCAGCGTGTAGATCTGATCGTCGTCGAACCCCTCGGCACGCAGGATCGCCTCCTGGGCGCTTCCCAGGCCGACACCGATCTTGCGGAAGGTCTCCCTGGCCTGGGCAAAGCTGGCCACTTGCCGGTCGAGGGTGAAGAACGCCCGCTCCATCGACATGATCGGGGCGATCCAGGTAAAGCGATCCTCCCGCACGGGGATGCGCGACAGCGGGGCGATCAGGTGATCCTCCTCCTCGCTGACATGTTTTTGTGCCCGGGCCCAGGGCAAGACATGGATT
Organism: Pseudomonas sp. 7SR1; assembly: GCF_900156465.1. Taxonomy (NCBI): domain Bacteria; kingdom Pseudomonadati; phylum Pseudomonadota; class Gammaproteobacteria; order Pseudomonadales; family Pseudomonadaceae; genus Pseudomonas; species Pseudomonas sp. 7SR1. The sequence goes on along the minus strand of NZ_LT707064.1, from coordinate 4,926,110 downwards.
TTCACCGCATAGCCGGCGCGGATCATCGCCTCAATGGCGATATCGCCAACGATGCCATGCCCCTTGGGGTCGTCGACGAAGGTCAGTGGAGGCGCATCGAGGATGTGCAGTTCGATGGGCAGAGGGGCGCCATGCGCAGTGCACAAGCCCAGCAATGTCAGCAACAGGCTAAGCCGGCAAAGCACTTTGGCGCGAGCATTCGACACGCAGGTGATCCGGCTCATGATCGATTACTTCAGGCATGAAAGGCGGCGCCATTCTACGTCGCCCGGGTGGGTGAAACAGCGCCTTGCGCACGATGAATATGTGCAATGCAGCACATCCTGAAGACAGGGTAGTCCAGGGGAGCACTGCCGGCTTGCATTCGTTGACGATTTCCTCGGGAGCCGCCCCTTCAGAAATATCTGCCGCCGCCGATATGCCGCCGTAGACCCTTTTTGCCCGGATGCGTCGGCAGTGCCCTGCTGAAAAATCACAAGCATCCGGGTACCGGTCCCCCACGTTTTTGCAGTCAGCCCCAAGCCGGCCCAGGTAACGAACCATGTCAGCCCACCCGAAGACCGATCTGGAAGGCGCCCTTGCCGTATGCAGAGGCAGTTTCCTCTCCGTTGGTTTTTTCAGTTTTTTCGTCAACCTGCTGATGCTGGTTCCGTCGTTCTACATGTTGCAGGTGTATGACCGCGCTGTAGGAAGCGCCAGTCTGTCGACCTTGTTGATGCTGACGCTGATCATGTTGCTGCTGATGGCCACCATGGGCGGGCTGGAGTGGGTTCGTTCGCGGATCATGGTGCGCGTCAGTACGCGTCTGGACACGCTGCTGGGCCAGCGTCTGTTCGACGCCAGTTTCAAGCAGGCCCTCAATAGCAGCGGGATGAACGCTTCGGGCCAGCCGCTGAGCGACCTGAGCGCGTTGCGCCAGTTCCTGACCGGAAACGGTCTGTTTGCGTTTTTCGATGCGCCCTGGATCCCGATCTACCTGGCGGTCATGTTCATGTTCCACCCCTGGTACGGCTGGATGGGACTATTGAGCGCGTTGCTGCTGGGAGCACTGGCCTTCGCCAACGAGCAACTGACCCGTGGGCCGTTGCAGACGGCCAATCGTGAGCAGATGGTCGCCAGCGCCTTTGTCGCCAAGAGCCTGCGCAATGCCGAGGTGGTGGAGTCCATGGGCATGCTCGCCAGCCTGCGCCAGCAGTGGAACGAGCGCATCCATCGGGTCCTGGCCTTGCAGAGTCTGGCCAGTGATCGCGCGGCGAGCATTGCCGCGGTGTCCAGGACGTTCCGCCAGGTCCTCCAGTCCCTGGTGCTGGGGTTGGGGGCCTATTTGACGATTACCCATGAAATTTCCTCGGGGATGATGATCGCCGGTTCCATTCTGCTGGGGCGGGCGTTGGCGCCCATCGACCAGTTGATTGGCGTGTGGAAAGGCTTTCTGGGAGCACGCTCGCAATATGCCCGGTTGCAGACGCTGCTGATCGAGGTGGCCGCTGAGCCAGAACGCATGTCATTACCCGCGCCCGAAGGGGCGATTCGCGTCGAGGGGCTTTCGGTGAGTGCGCCGGGCAGCCGCAAGCCGGTTGTCCGGGGCTTGAGCTTCCAGGTGTCCGCCGGCGAAGCGGTGGGCATCATCGGTCCCAGCGGCGCCGGCAAGTCCAGCCTGGCCCGGGCGTTGCTGGGTATCTGGCCAGGCCAGGCCGGCACCGTACGCCTGGACGGTGCAGACATCAGCCAATGGCGCCGGGAGGAGTTGGGCCAATATATCGGCTATCTGCCCCAGGACATCGAATTGTTCGAGGGCTCCATCAGCCAGAATATCTCGCGCTTTGGCCCGGCCAATGCGCCAGCAGTGGTCGCCGCCGCGCGCATGGCGGGTGTCCATGAGCTGGTGCTGCAATTGCCCGACGGCTACGACACCGTGATCGGCGCCAATGGCGGCGGATTGTCCGGTGGCCAGCGGCAACGCATCGGCCTGGCTCGCGCCTTGTACGGTGAGCCACGCCTGGTGGTGCTCGATGAGCCGAACTCCAACCTGGACGACGCCGGGGAAAAAATGCTTGCCGAGGCGTTGCACAAACTCAGGCAGAGCCGTGCCACGGTGTTTGTCATCACGCACCGCTCAGGTGTGCTGGCGCAGGTAGACAAGCTGCTGGTCCTCAACCAGGGCGAGTTGAGCCTGTTCGGGCCGCGCGACCCGGTCCTGGCACGGTTGCGGGGCGCTGCCCCCGCCGCCCAGCAGGCGACGGCCCCATCGAAAGAAGCGGATGAGCACCTTTATGCCAAGCAATAAGTCCTCATCCGTCGACATGTCCACACTGCCGATCGATGACGCTCCGGCACGGCGCATCGGGTATCTGATGCTGCTGGTCACCTTTGGCCTGTTCGGCGGCTGGGCCACCCTGGCGCCCCTGGACAGCGCGGCACTGGCCCCAGGGGTGGTCACGGTCAAGAGCTACCGCAAGACCGTACAGCACCTGGAAGGCGGCATCGTGCGGGAACTGCGGGTGCATGACGGCGACCTGGTAAAAGCCGGCGATGTGCTGATGGTGCTGGACAACACCCAGGCACGTTCGGAAATGGAAGCCATGCGCAGCCAGTTGGTGGCGGCGCTTGAACTGCAGGCCCGCCTCGAAGCTGAGCGGGACGGGCTGCCCGAGCCCGTCGCCGTGCACTCCCTTGACCCCTCCGACCCGCGCGTGCGCGAAGCTCGGGACAGCGAAGCACGGATCTTCCAGACGCGACGGACCTCGCTTCTGGGCGAAGTCGGCCTGCAAGAGACGACGATCGGCCAGATCGAGGAACAGATTCGCGGACTCAAGAACATCATCGCCAGCAAGCAGGCGCTGGCGGCGTCCTATGAAGAAGAGATTGTCGATTTGCGGGCCTTGCTCGCCGAAGGCTACGTGGACAAGCAGCGCCTGCGGGAACAGGAACGCAGCCTGTCGCGCCTGCGGGCCGAAATCGCCGAAAGCCAGTCCGGGATTGCCCAGGCACGCGTCCATGCCGACGAAGCGAAGCTGAAGATACTGCAATTGAAGAAAACCTTCGCCAGTGAGGTGGCAGGCCTGCTGGGTGACACACGGAGCAAGGTGTATGAGTTGCGCGAGCGCCTCGCCACCCTGCAGGACCGCGACCAGCGCACCGACATCGTCGCGCCTGAGTCGGGCATGGTCATGGGCATGACGGTGCACACCCTGGGCGCGGTGGTCAGCCCGGGCACTGCGTTGCTGGATATCGTCCCGGCCAACGAAGAACTGATCGTCGAGGCGCAGGTTTCGCCCATGGACATCGATCGCATCGCCCTCGGCAAGCTGGCGAGCATGCGTTTCAGTGCGTTCAAGAGTGGCACCACGCCGGTGATCGAAGGGCAACTGGTGCAGCTGTCCGCTGACCGCCTGACCAACAAGGACACCGGTGCGGCCTACTACCTGGCGCGGGTGGCGCTGACAGACAATGGGCGTCGCACGCTGGGCAGCCTAACCCTGGTGCCGGGCATGCCGGTCGAAGTGCTGCTCAATACCGGGGAGCGGACGCTGTTGCAGTACTTGATGCAGCCCGCCAGCAATGCATTTGCCCGTTCGTTGATCGAGGACTGACATGAAGTCTCTGATCGCGATCGGCCTGCTCGCTGTGTCGATGAGCGCCTTGGCTGACACTGAAGCGCCGCTGCCTTATGTCGATCTTTGGCAACTGCACCAGGAGGCGCAAGGGGCCGATCCCCGTATCCTGCGGGCACAGGCCCTGACTCGTAGCGGTGACGGCAATGAGCGGGCGGCCTTGGGCCGCTTGCTGCCGCAGCTCAATGCCAGCAGCAGTGTCAACCGCAGCCGGCGGGACGATGACCTGGGGCGAATCCAGTACAACGGCAAACGCATGGCCGTGGTACTCAATCAGGTGCTCTACGACCCGCAGGTCTGGCGCAGTTATCAGAAGTACGTCGAGCTGGCCCAGAAAAGCCAGTACGAATCCGACGACACCCAGGTGCAGTCCAGCATCGACTTGTCCGAACGCTACTTCGCCGTACTGGCGGCGGAGGATGAACTGTCCCTGGTGCGCAGCGAACTGGCCGCCACCGAGCGCAACCTCAAGCGGATCAAGGCGCTGTATGCACGCCAGATGGCGATGGTGACCGATACCCTCGACCTCGAGGCGCGAGTGGATGCGCTCAAGGCCGACGAGATCGAGGCCGGCAACAAGGTCCAGGTCAGCCGCGAAGCCATTTCCGAATTGGTGGGGCGGGACGTCCAGGAACCTCTCAAGCGTATCGGCGACAACCCAGCCTTCACTCTGCCGCCGCAGACTCCGGACGATTGGATACGGATGGCCCTGGACAGCAACCCGGCCTTGCATGCCCGGGAGCACAATATCCGCGCCGCCGAGGCCGCCATCGGCGAAGCCAAGGCGGGCCATTTGCCGCGCCTGGGCCTGAACCTCACCGCGCAGCGCAGTGATATCGGCTATGAGGGCGCGTTGACGCCACGCTCGGACAATCTCGTTGCCTCCCTCGATTTGCAGGTCCCTCTCTACAGTGGCGGCTCCACCAGCGCCCGGGTATCGAGTTCCGAGAGCGACAGGGAGGTCGCCCAGCAAGAGCTGGAGGCGCTGAGGCGCCAGGTGGTCAAGGAAACCCGCACGGCTTACCTCGGCATGATGGCCGAACTCAGCCGGATCAAGGCGACACGCCGCGCGCTGGAGTCCGCCGAGAAGTCACGGACGGCCACGGAAAAAGCCTTCGGTTATGGCGTCAAGAACGCCGTCGATGTGCTGGACAGCATCAAGGATGAGTTTCGTGCACGGCGTGATTTCTACCAGTCCCAGTACCGGTTCGTTACCAGCCTGCTGGTGCTGCACCGCTGGAGCGGAAGGCTGGGGGACGGGGATATTCGCAAGACCAACGAGTGGCTTGTTGCGCCAAATAACTAGCGTCAAAATTTGAAAAATTAGTGGCTAGATGATATCAATGCCGCCATTCCTCACCATGATCTCTTGCTGCGGCCTTAATTCAGGAAGGGCTGTAGATTTGCACACAGGAAGTTTCGCATGCCTAGTCCACTCGGTTATTCATTTGTTTCATCTGCAAAGCTGACGGGCAATGCGCAAATCGATAGCTTGATCTACGGCACCTACTGGATGGGTACCTGGAGCAACGGCGCGTTTACGACGCCCTTGACCTACAGCTTCATGACCACCGACTCGCTTTTCGCCCGCTTCTACAGCGACGACAATGAGTACGAGGCCGGCTACGTGCTGTCGTCAGCGCAGCAGAGCAGCATCGTCGATGCGCTCGGTGCGTGGAGTTCTGTCGCCAACATCAAGTTCACCCAGGTCACCGAGACTTCCACCAACGTCGGCGACCTGCGATTCGGTGGCTATGGGGACATGGACACTGGCACTGCGGCCTGGGCCTATTATCCAAGTCGAACCCCCAGCGGCGGTGATGTCTGGATCGGCCCGGTCACGAACAACCCCGCGCCGGTCGAGGGCACCTACGATTACCTGACCTTTATGCATGAGATCGGTCATGCCCTGGGTCTGAAGCATCCGTTCGACCAAGGCTTGTCGAACGCTACGGTGCTGGCTTCCCAGTACGACGATGTCCGCTACACCATCATGAGTTACGACAACGCGTACTCCTATGAGCCGACCACGCCCATGTTGCTGGACATCGCTGCCATCCAGCGGCTTTACGGCGCAAATACCCAGTGGCAGGCTGGCAATAACACCTATAGCTGGGCGAGCGACCAATCGGTTTTCGAAACGATCTGGGACGCTGGCGGCACCGATACGATCGATGCCAGCAATCAAGTGGCAGCGGTGCGCATCAACCTCAATGAAGGCCAGTTCAGCAAGATCGGCAAGACGTTCCTGGACCCCAGCGACAAGGTTTTCAGTGAAGGCCTCGCGATCGCCTATGGCGCGAAAATAGAAAACGCAGTCGGCTCGGCCTTCAACGACAGCCTGATCGGTAACGCGCTGGGCAACGTGCTGAACGGTCTTGCCGGCAAGGACAGCATGGCCGGTGGGGCAGGCAATGACACCTATGTGGTTGACGATGCAGGGGACATCGTCAGTGAAACCAGCACCCTGGCCACTGAAATCGACACCGTGCGTTCTTCGGTGACCTGGGCCTTGGGCGCCAACCTGGAAAATCTCACGCTGTCCGGCAACAGCTCCATCAATGGCACCGGCAACGCTCTGAATAACACGCTGATCGGTAATGACGGCAACAACGTCCTGAACGGCTCAGCCGGGCGGGACACGCTCATCGGTGGCGCCGGGAATGACACTTATGTGCTCGACCAGGCCGCTGAGCTGACACTGCTGCGCGAGAGCGTCAGCCAGGGTACCGACAGCCTGGTCATCGCGTACGCTGCGAGTTCGGCAAACAGCGTTGTTGACCTGAACCTCAGCAATCTGGGCAGCATCGAAAATGTCACCCTGAGTGGTGCGGGGGCCTTCTCCGTAAGCGGCAACAGCCTGAACAACAGCCTCGTCGGCAACGCTGCCGCCAACGTGCTCAATGGCCAGGGCGGTGCGGACACCCTGGACGGCGGTGCCGGCAATGACACCTATTACGTGGACAACGTCGGCGACACGGTGATCGAGCGCGGTGCTTCGATTCTCGAAGTCGACAGCGTCATTTCCTCCATCAGCTACACCCTCGGCGCCAACCTCGAGGTCCTGACCCTGAGCGGCACAGCCGGCATCAGCGGCACCGGCAACGGGTTGAACAACCGCATCACGGGTAACGCCGGGGCCAACACCCTGGACGGTGGCATCGGTATCGATACCCTGGCCGGCGGCACGGGTAATGACACCTATGTAGTGGACAACCTCAAGGACGTGGTCAGCGAAACCAGCACCCTGGCCAGCGAAATCGACACCGTACGCTCCTCGGTGACCTGGACCCTGGGCGCCAACCTGGAAAACCTGACCCTGACCGGCACGGCCGCCATCAACGGTACCGGCAATGCCCTGGGCAATGTCCTGACCGGTAACGCCGGCAACAACCTGCTGAACGGCGGCGCCGGGCGGGACACCCTGATCGGCGGTGCCGGCAATGACACCTATGTGCTCGATCAGGCCGGTGAGCTGGCGTTGCTGCAGGAAGCGGCAGACCAGGGCACCGACAGTCTGGCCATTGGGTACGCGTCGAGTTCGCCGGGCACCTTGGTGGACCTGACCCTCAGCAATCTGCGCAACATCGAAAACGTCACCCTGAGCGGTGCCGGCGTATTCACCGTGGTCGGCAACGACCAGGACAATCGCCTGATCGGCAACGCCGCGGTGAACACCTTGCGGGGCGGTGCCGGCAACGATTACCTTGATGGCGGCGCGGGGGCCGATACCTTGACCGGCGGCACCGACGACGACACCTATACCGTCGACAACCTCGGCGACAAGGTGGTCGAAGCGGCAGGCGAAGGTCGCGACCTGATCCGCGCAGCGGTCAGCTATACCTTGTCGACCAACGTCGAGGACGGCCAGTTGCTTGGCACGGCTGCGCTCAACCTTGTCGGCAACGTCCTGGACAACAGCCTGATCGGCAACGCTGCCGCCAACGTGCTCAATGGCCAGGGCGGTGCGGACACCCTGGACGGCGGTGCCGGCAATGACACCTATTACGTGGACAACGTCGGCGACACGGTGATCGAGCGCGGTGCTTCGATTCTCGAAGTCGACAGCGTCATTTCCTCCATCAGCTACACCCTCGGCGCCAACCTCGAGGCCCTGACCCTGAGCGGCACAGCCGGCATCAGCGGCACCGGCAACGGGTTGAACAACCGCATCACGGGTAACGCCGGGGCCAACACCCTGGACGGTGGCATCGGTATCGATACCCTGGCCGGCGGCACGGGTAATGACACCTATGTAGTCGACAACCTCAAGGACGTGGTCAGCGAAACCAGCACCCTGGCCAGCGAAATCGACACCGTACGCTCCTCGGTGACCTGGACCCTGGGCGCCAACCTGGAAAACCTGACCCTGACCGGCACGGCCGCCATCAACGGCACCGGCAATGCCCTGGGCAATGTCCTGACCGGTAACGCCGGCAACAACCTGCTGAACGGCGGCGCCGGGCGGGACACCCTGATCGGCGGTGCCGGCAATGACACCTATGTGCTCGATCAGGCCGGTGAGCTGGCGTTGCTGCAGGAAGCGGCAGACCAGGGCACCGACAGTCTGGCCATTGGGTACGCGTCGAGTTCGCCGGGCACCGTGGTGGACCTGACCCTCAGCAATCTGCGCAACATCGAAAACGTCACCCTGAGCGGTGCCGGCGTATTCACCGTGGTCGGCAACGACCAGGACAATCGCCTGATCGGCAACGCCGCGGTGAACACCCTGCGGGGCGGTGCCGGCAACGATTACCTTGATGGCGGCGCGGGGGCCGATACCTTGACCGGCGGCACCGATGACGACACCTATACCGTCGACAACGTCGGCGACAAGGTGGTCGAAGCGGCAGGCGAAGGTCGCGACCTGATCCGCGCAGCGGTCAGCTATACCTTGTCGACCAACGTCGAGGACGGCCAGTTGCTTGGCACGGCTGCGCTCAACCTTGTCGGCAACGCCCTGGACAACAGCCTCGTCGGCAACGCTGCCGCCAACGTGCTCAATGGTCAGGGCGGTGCGGACACCCTGGACGGCGGTGCCGGCAATGACACCTATTACGTGGACAACGTCGGCGACACGGTGATCGAGCGCGGCGCTTCGATTCTCGAAGTCGACAGCGTCATTTCCTCCATCAGCTACACCCTCGGCGCCAACCTCGAGGCCCTGACCCTGAGCGGCACAGCCGGCATCAGCGGCACCGGCAACGGGTTGAACAACCGCATCACGGGTAACGCCGGGGCCAACACCCTGGACGGTGGCATCGGTATCGATACCCTGGCCGGCGGCACGGGTAATGACACCTATGTAGTGGACAACCTCAAGGACGTGGTCAGCGAAACCAGCACCCTGGCCAGCGAAATCGACACCGTACGCTCTTCGGTGACCTGGACCCTGGGCGCCAACCTGGAAAACCTGACCCTGACCGGCACGGCCGCCATCAACGGCACCGGCAATGCCCTGGGCAATGTCCTGACCGGTAACGTCGGCAACAACGTGCTGAACGGCGGCGCAGGCAACGACCAACTCGATGGCGGTGCGGGCGCCGACATGCTGGTGGGCGGGCTGGGCACGGATACCCTGACAGGTGGCGAGGGAGCCGATCGATTCGTCTTCAGTGCACTGAACGAGTTGGGCAAGGGGGGGATTCGCGATGTCATTCTCGACTTCAACAGCCTCCAGGGCGATAAGCTTGACCTGTCGAAACTGGATGCCAACATCCTGACCACCGCGATCAACCCGTTCAGCTTCATCGACTCGAACGTCTTTACCGGTGCAGGGCAGTTGCGCTTCGTCGATAACGTACTCTACGGCAATATCAACGGTAGCCTGGACGCGGATTTCGAGATCCAGCTGGTAGGGGTCAATACTTTCAGCGCCAACGACCTGGTCGCGTGACGAGGCTACTCGCTGGCTGAAATAAAAAGCGCCGCTCGATGAGCGGCGCTTTTGTTTCTGTTCTTGCTTACGCCTGTCCCGGGAAGAAATAGAGAGGCCTATGCAGCTCTCCGCGCCTGTGGTCAGCAAGGGCACAAAGCGCGTCGTCACCAAAAGAGGGCAACCCCGCGCGCGCATATCCAGTGGCTGGCGAAGTGGCCTGACGCGGTGAGATCGGCGTCACCTGTCGTTACTGGAATGGGGCGGTGAGGCGAAAAAGAATCACACCGCCGGCTTTTGCTCCGCGGCCTCGTCGAACTTCGACCGGGCCGCTTCGACCTCGGGTAGTTTGTCGAGCGTCCATTTATGCAGTTCGCGAAATGGCTGCTGCAGCGTTTGACCCAGTGGGGTGATCTGATACTGCACCGCCACAGGTGAGAACGAAATGATCTGGCGCGAGACGAGACCATTTCGTTCCAGTCGCCGCAGGCACTGTGTCAGTGCCTTCTGGGTGACGCCCTCCAGGCGGCGCTTGATGGCGTTGAAGCGATGCGGTCCGTCATCGAGCACCGCCAAAACCATCATTGACCACTTGTCCGCGATCTGGTCGAACAGCGCCCGGCTTGGGCACTCCGACGAAAAGCATTGCGGCTTCAATTCCAGCATCGAAGTTTCCTCATGTATACCAAGGCGACTTTAAGTGCCTAATTGACATCAGGTTTACAAAATATACTTTATGGCCTCCGAAAACAAATGGAGTCCATCCGATGTCGATCCCCGATACCAGCATCTTATTCCGTCCTTTTTCCATCCGGTCGCTCGAACTGAAGAATCGTATTGTCATGGCACCCATGACGCGTCTGTTCTCACCCGATGGCATTCCGAGTGAAGCGAGTGCTGCCTATTACCGGCGACGAGCAGAAGGAGGTGTCGGGCTGATTCTGTCGGAAGGCACCGTGATCGATCGTCCGGCATCGCGTAATGATGGCGGCATCCCATTTTTTCATGGCGACGCGGCGCTGGCGGGATGGAAAAACGTGATCGATGCGGTCCACGGCGCGGGCGGACGCATGGCCCCACAGATCTGGCACACCGGTTCCACGCGTTACATCAACGACTGGGAGCCGGATGCGCCAGTGGAGAGCCCTTCGGGCCTCGTTTCGCCAGGTGATCCGCGTGGCGTGGCGATGAGTGAAGAGGACATTGCCGACACGGTAGCAGCGTTCGCCAAGGCCGCAGCAGATGCCAAGCGACTGGGCTTCGATACCGTGGAGATCCACGGAGCCCATGGTTATCTGATCGACCAGTTTTTCTGGTCTGGCAGCAATCTGCGCACCGACCGCTACGGCGGCCCGTCCATCAAGGAACGCTCGCGCTTTGCCAGCGAGATCGTGTCTGCTGTTCGTCAGGCGGTGGGTCCTGAATTCCCGATCATCATGCGTGTCAGCCAGTGGAAGCAGCAGGACTACGGCGTGCGCATCGCTGAGACACCCGCAGTGATGGAGGACTGGCTGCTGCCACTGGTCGAGGCCGGTGTCGACGTCCTGCACTGCTCGCAGCGACGTTTCTGGGAACCTGAGTTTCCCGACATTGACGGTGAGAACGGGCTGAACTGCGCGGGGTGGGCGAAGAAGGTCACGGGAGCCACGACCATCAGCGTCGGTTCGGTCGGGCTGGATAACGATGTCACTCACGCTTTTGCCGGCGAGGGATCGCTCCCGGCCAGCCTGGATCGGCTCGTTGAACGCATGGAGCGCGAAGAGTTCGATCTGATCGCCGTAGGGCGTGTCCTGCTGAGTGACATGGATTGGGTCGCCAAAGTGGAAAAAGGCGATTACGCAGGCCTGAAGGGCTTCAATCCGGCATCTTTGGCTGAATTGGTTTGAGCCTCATCGGGCGGTGGAGAGCGTGACGCCACAAGGGTTCTAGCCTGAAGACAGCAGCGGTCTGGCCTCGGATGTTGCGAGGTCGAGACCGTGACCCGTTGTCGAGTGTGCCCTGACTGTTAATGGTTGAACACGTTGAGGCCACTCAACACCTGTGAACAGGATTCTCTTGCAGCCTGTGGCCCGGGCGTTTACGCGCAGGCCATGGAGCGTCACAAGCTGTCCGGGTCCCCAAAGAACATTTTGACTTGGCTCTAGGACGGTAGTTTCAGTTTGAAAAAGTCTTGATGTGCCCCCAATTTTGCCCCTAATCCTATGCCGTACACGAGCGATCACGAATGACGATTCCTGACACGGACTGGGGTGGCAATGTAATTTTCAGTTCTATTTTGAGTACCTGCCGCGCTCAAAAGCGTTTTTACACAGCCTCGGCCAAAAGCGGACTGTTGCGCAGTGTCTTAGCCGGCCTCCGAGCGGCCCAGCTAAGCTAGGCCAAAGGCGCAGGTTTATCTCAAGAAACTGGGCGGCGTACCGTCAAAATGGCAGCGCCGAAGCAGATGAATGCTGAGCCTACGAGCCTGCCGATCCATATGGAGAGTGCTGGGCGGGTCAGTACACTTTTGACCTGAGCCGCAGCGGCGGCATAAACGCTCAATGAAGCCAGCGACAAACCCATGAAGATGAAGGTGAGTAGCAGGAATTGTGGCAGCAGCGCGACGTCCTTGTTAATAAACTGCGGGAACAGGGCGGTAAAGAATATCGTTGCCTTAGGATTGGTGACGGCGGTCAGGAAAGCCGACTTGTAGAGTTTCATACGTGACGGTGTAATCGCTTTGCCATCCGGCTGCACTTCCTGAATGAGGATTGGATGCTTGTTGAACAACTGCTTCACGCCCAGATATAAGAGGTAACCGGCACCCAGGACTTTCACCGCATTGAACATCCATTCGGAGCTTGCGAGCAGGGCGCCCAAGCCAGACACCGCAGCAGCCGATAAGCAGAACAATCCGCAAGCGTTGCCCAATGATGACCATACGGCATAACGCGGCCCAAATGCCAAACTGTTATTGATCGCCATAACGGTCGCAGGGCCAGGGCTTGCGATGGCAATCGCTGCGACTAGGGTAAAAGCCAAAACTGAGTGCGGATCCATATTTCATGTCCATAGGTGGTTGAGAGGGGGCATATTACAAGACGACCTGAAGCTGCCTGAACAATGCTGCCATCAAAATCCCGGCTGCACTCGCCGGAAGAGATTTGTGCAGTGTTAGCATCACGATGGCGGTCGTTAGCAATGCGAGTCGCGCGCCGTTATCACCCGTAATTGCCATCGGTGTCAGCACCGCCACCAGTACCGATCCGGACATGGCACTGATGAATTGCTGCACCCGGTAGTTGATGGGCACAAATGACATCACGAATACGCCGCCCCACCGGGTGGCGAGCGTGACAATTGCCATGATCAGAATGATGTACAGCGTGCCGAAGCCTGAAGTTTCAATGCTCATTCTTTTTCTCCGGCCAGAAGGCGCCCAGTAAACCGCCGGCCAATGCTCCAGTAACAACGTGACTGTTTTCAGGCAAATACAAGTAGGCCGATAAGGACGCTGCGGCCGCCACACTCCAGATGATCAACATGCGCAGGTTTTTTTGGCCTCCGAGCACCATCGCGAGAAGAAAACAGCCCATCACCATGTCGAGGCCCAGACTCACTGGGTTTTGAATGACGCTTCCAAACTTCAGCCCCAGCCAACTGCCAAGCGACCAAGCCGACCACAGCGCAAGACCGCCCCCAAACAGCAGTCCCATGCCTCGCTTGCCGCTGTTGAACGCCTGCATCGACATCGCCCAGTTGGCGTCGGAAACCACCATCATCACGCCGTAACGCTTGGCGCGTGGTAGTTCGCGTAACCAGGGGTACAGGGTTGCTCCCATCAACAGATGGCGGGCATTGATCGCGAATACCGTGATCACCAACGGTATTACCGGGACGTGCTGACCCCAGAGGTCAAGCACTGCAAATTGTGCTGCGCCAGCGAATACCAGAATACTCATTAGAAGAGTTGACGCTTCGCTCAGCCCTGTCTGCGCGGCAGCAAGCCCGAAGGCAATCGCAAAGACCACAACGAACATGGAGATCGGCAAGAGCTGTTTGAAGCCGCTCCATATTTCGTATTTATCCAACTCTACGGAGCTTGCATCGACACTTAACACCATTCCACCTCACTGGATCAGGTTGTACCTCTATTCAGGCGCCATTTTGGGGGCGCTGAGCGATCCAAGAAAAGCGAATAAGTTTTATAATCGCCATTCGAGTTTCGAATTGCTAAGGTTTAGTGATGCACTCCAAGGATTTGCAGATTGACTGGCTACGAACCTTCCTGGCGGTGGTTGATACCGGTTCCATGACGGCGGCGGCGCGACAGGTATCGCGCTCGCAGTCAGCGGTGAGCATGCAATTAAAGAAGCTAGAAGATAGCATCGGTCGCCCGTTGCTCAACCGCGAGCCTAGGCAACTGTCTCTGACGCCCGCTGGCTTCGATCTGCTGGGCCATGCGCGCAAGTTACTAGCGTCTCACTCGACCCTGGTGCTTGCTATGCATGGTGGGGCTCTTTCCGGGCGGGTGTCTTTTGGCGTTCCTGACGACTATGCAGTGCCGTACCTGGTGCCGGTGCTCAGGCACTTTGCTGCGCGCTTCGGTGAGGTCGAGGTCACGTTGGTGTGTGAAGAGTCCACAGCGCTGCTGGCAAAGGTTGATCGAGGTGAAATCGATTTGGCGCTGGTGACCCGTGATGCACCTTCACGTGGTGAGTTGCTCTTCAGGGAAGCCTTGGTGTGGGGCGCCGCTGAACAGCACGAGATCTGGAAGCGCAGCCCGCTACCGATTGCAGTGCATGAATTAGGCGGACGGTTGCGTACCGAGATACTGGCAGCGCTTGAGGCTCAGCAACGTGAGTATCGAGTTGTCTACAACAGTCCTAATGTCAGCGGGCAAATAGCTGCTGCTCAAAGCGGAATGGCAGTTGCTGTGCTTACGCGGTGCAGCCTTCCTCCCACTCTAAAGATGCTCGATGCGCGGCAAGGTTTACCCGAGCTTCCGGTAATTGAAGTCGTGCTGATGCGGAGCCGGGATTCAAAGGGATCTCGTGCCGTGGATACGCTGTACGATGAGGTCGTGGGTTCCCTAAGAGATCCTCTATGTGTTGAACGAGCTAAATAAATCGGGCTTTGAACTGACAGACATGACGGGGGCTCTGGGCAAATTACTTCGCTCAGATAGAATAATTCGACTCTTCGGTGCTATTTGCTGTACCTAGCAGGATATTTAAAAGATATGCACATGAGGGGCTTTGAATTTGTACTCATAAATCAATGTGCTGACTGTAGCTGTATCCAAAAAGGGTAGGAAACTAAAATTCAGTGACTCTCAACCCTATTGGACGACCAATCATGCACAGCGTCAGTTTTAAGCAAGTTGATGTGTTCACTTTCGAGCGATACAAAGGTAACCCTGTGGCAGTCGTTCTCGATGCGAAGGGGCTGTCGGACGCCGAGATGCAACAGATTGCCAATTGGACGAACCTTTCCGAAACCACTTTCGTATTACCGAAAACTCAAGAGCAGGCCGATTATCGCGTTCGCATTTTCACGCCTGGATCAGAGCTCCCGTTCGCGGGCCATCCCACTATCGGCACCGCACACGCTCTTATAGAGGCCGGCGCCATCGTTCCCACCGACGGCGTCGTCGTTCAAGAATGCGGTGCTGGGTTGGTGCGGCTTGATGTCACCATTGACGAGGCCGGAAAGCAGTTAATCTCGTTTGAGCTCCCCCATCCGAAATTCGAGCCATTTGATGCTCAACGTATTGATGAATTGGAGGCCTGTTTGGGCACATCCATATCACGTGAGTATCCACCTGTTCTTGTTGACGTCGGTGCACGTTGGGTTGTCGTCCAGCTCGCCAGTGCTCAGCAGGTGATTGCGAATAAGCCTGATTTGCAGAGTATGAAGGTAAGCAATCTACGCGATAGAGCAACTGGGGTAATTGTGTTCGGCAAGTACCCGGTTGACGGCACTGCAGATGTAGAAATACGCGCTTTTGCTCCAGCTTGCGGTGTTAGCGAAGATCCCGTTTGCGGCAGTGGAAACGGAGCCATGGCGGCTTTTATCCGACATACCGGGCAGGCCGAAGCATTTGGCAGTCAATTCCGAGCCAGTCAGGGTCAAATTTTGGGCCGCGCGGGTTTCATCAATCTCGAAGTGAGCGATGAGGTCATCAAGGTCGGAGGCGAAGCCGTTACCTGTATTGACGGCTTGATCAATCTTCGCTGATGAACGGTGTCCAGCTACCTCCGGTGGCTGGGCATGCCTAATCACCGTCACCAACTTTTGAAAGAAGGGGGGGAACACCCGTATCGGTGCGTCGTCAGAGTTTCTTTTGCTTGGTGGTCAATGAGACCCACGCGACACCGCTCAATGTCACTAAGGCCGAAATGCCGCTGAGCATTGTGATGTCCTCGCTGAGGATGAGAACGCCAAGTACCATGCTCAAGATGGGAACTGAAAGCTGAACGGCCCCGGCAGTAATAGTGGTCATTCGAACCCGTGCCCAATACCAAATCGCGTATCCAACGGCTGACGTTAAACCTCCAGCAATCACTGCATACCACGCCCCGGTAGTATCGACACGCAGATGATCATGTTGGTAAAGCACGAGCACAACAGCAAAGGGAATTGCCCCAAGAAAACTGCTCGCAGTCTTGACGAGTGGAGACTCGTTAGCCTTTCCCGCCACTGAGAAAGCGCCCCACGCGATTCCTGCAACCGCCATCAACGCGGCAGCATACGCAGGTGGTGCCGATGCGGATGGGGCGAGAAAAGCGATCATTCCGCCGAGAGCAACGAACAGCCCGAAGATGCTTGTGCGTTCCCCCCTCCGGAGCCCATAAGAAATCATAAGGACTTGTGCAGATGCAAAGAGTATCAATGCGCCTGCGCCGGTACTGATGTCACGGTAGGCGAAGGAAAAGGCGGCGACATATGTGAACAGGAAGATTGCGGCCCACCACTGCGCTTTGAGCTGTTTAATTTTTCCGCCCTGAGCCAGGAAAATTATCAGTAATGTCAGTGCGCCCGATATCACTCGGATGCCACTGAATGAAGCCGCATCGATGTCGGTCGTTTGAAAAGCTGCCCTGGTGAGCAATGAGTTGGCTGCGAACGCAATCATTGCAAGGCTCGTCATCAGAACGATAAAAGGCGCGACTGATGCGTTGCTAGCCGCTGTGTCAGTGCTCTGGCCTGAGCTCTTGAACGTCATTCTGAATCTCCATCACCGATTTCAATGCAATCGCAAGTGCGACAATGTGCGCTAGGTGTTAGCGCACGAGAGCGATGACGCTTAGGGCAAACCTTTCTGTGCCACACTTTCACCTGCGACAGTCAACACAATCCGGAATTTGGCTTCACCAGACTTCAACTTCTGAAAGGCCTCATTGGCTTGTTCGAGTGGCATGACCTCGATTCTCGGACGTACATCCGTGAGCACGCTGAAATCCAAGGTGCGCTCATTTTCGTAGGGTGTGCCTGTGAGGGATCCGCACACACTGCGTTCGCCGACGACTAACTGTCCAGACGAAACGGGCAGGGGTGACTTGTGTGCTCCAAGCAGAATCAACCTTCCTTGAGGTGCCAATCCGCCCACCACCGCAGACACCGCGTCGGGATGACCGACGGTGCTGACGATGGCCTGAGCACCGCCCAAGCTGTTGAGCGTTGCTGCAGCATCTTCGTTATTGGTATCGATATAAAGATGCGCCCCCAATGCCAGCGCATCATCTGCAATGTCTTGACCTCGGCCCACGGCGATGACTCTAAACCCCATGCGGCGCGCATACTGGAGCGCCATGTGTCCGAGGCCTCCTATACCAAGAATGGCCACGGTGTCACCCGCGTTGGCACCACATTTTTTTAGGGCATTGAAGGTCGCTATACCTGCGCAGAGGAGCGGGGCGGCCTCCACGGCGTCGAGCTCGTCGGGGATCGACACCAGTCCGCTGCTGCGAGCGATCATCAGCTCGGCATAGCCACCGTCACAGGTAGCACCAACGAAATGTTGGTTAGGGCAAAGTTGAAAGTTGCCCTGACGGCATTGGGCGCACTCGTTACAGTGTCCGCCGAGTCGGCCCACCCCTACGCGTTGGCCAATCTTCCAGATGGAAGAGGTGTGAGCGCCGAGCGCCTTTATACGGCCAACCACCTCATGACCTGGTACCCGTGGTGCTTGCAGCGTTGGATCTGCACCTTCGATGTCGCTTATGTCGGCACCACAGATGCCGCACGCTTCGACTTCAATCAATACCTCTCCGGTACATGGAGTAGGTATCGGGCGATCCACCATTTCGAGGACTCCAGGCCGGGTCACTTGCATTGCTTGGTAAGTATTTTTCATGGTCTTGTGTCCTATGGGTAGGTCAGATTTGACGTGAGTGGGTTCAGCGCTTCATCGATTCAAAGCTGGGCGAAGCCCCCGTCAACAACAATCTCCGCACCCAACATGTAGCGCGACTCATCACTGGCAAGAAACAGGACGGCTTGGGCAATCTCGTGTGGATCCCCTAAGCGGCGAGCAGGAATTCGAAGCGCCATTTGCCGCTTTGTCTCGGCCAATTGTTCAGGCGTGGCACCTTCCAATTCGAAGATTGGCGTGTCTACTGCACCAGGGCTTACGGCGTTGACGCGAATTTTTCGATCCATTAATTCGCATGACCACGAACGAGCAAATGACCGTACGGCTGACTTGGTCGCGGCCAAGGCAGAGAAACCACCCATGCCGACCGCATTTAGCCAGGCCGAGTTGAGTACAACGGAGGCGCCGTCACGCAGCACAGGTGTAATGGCTTGCATGGAGAAGAACAGACCTTTGACGTTGACGGCCATAAGCTCGTCAAAGCGAGCCTCTTCGGTAGTGAGCAGGGGGGTGGAGAACGCCACGCCAGCATTGCCGAAGAAAATGTCCAAACCACCTTCACCAAACGTCTCGGCAACCTTTCGAGCCATGCGTTGCATATCATTGAGGCTGCGTACATCGGCCTGAATCGTTGTCACTGCGCCGCCCAGTTCTGCTCCAACCCGTTTAAGACGTTCTGCGTCTCGGCCAGTAATGACCACCCGGGCTCCTTCTTCGACAAACAGCTGTGCAGTCGCCAGACCAATGCCACTGGTTGCGCCAGTGATCAAAGCAGTTTTGCCTCGTAGTCTCATGTTCAGTTCCTCAGGAGATCGGCTTAATGAGGGGTTCTTCGTCATCCACTAAAGCGTCGCTCTCAACTAGAGAAGTGCTGACGTCTGAACCGCGAACCAGCGTCATATCGACGGGGCATCTATCGGCGATGGCCAGAAGCTTTCGGCGCTGCTCATCGTCGAGAGGCCCGTTCAAAGTGATCGAACGGGTGAAAAGATCCGCAGGTGACTGGTCGTTTCGCTTGGCGTGCGTGACGTGGGCACTGGCACGTTGGAGCGGAATTCCTTTGCGGCGGGCATACATGCGCATGGTCATAACCGTACATGCCGCCAAACCTGCAGAAACGAGCTCATAGGGTGACAGTCCGCTTGCGAGCCCTCCCACGGATTTCGGTTCATCCGCGAGCAAATGGTGAGCGCCGGTGCTCAATCTGAGCTGGAACAATCCCGCTCCTGCCTCCTCTGCAGTTACACCTTCGCCCGTAGAGATATCGGCGATGTCATCGACCCATTTGGGCAGGTAGCGGGCGGCCCAAGCAGCGATTACTGATGCTGCATAGTCCGAGTCAGCCCGGCGTGTTAATAGATGGTTGGCATCGTCCAGCGAAACAAAACTCTTCGGGTGGCGCGCCGCGAGGAAGATCCTTGAAGCGTTGTTGATTCCGACCACATTGTCGCCAGGAGCATGCAAGACCAACAACGGCTTGCCCATCTGGGCAATGCGCTCTTCCAGATTCTGCTGTCGAGCGTCGTCTACGAATGATTTGCGTACTGTGAAAGGGCGACCACCCAGTAGAAGTTGCGCTTCGCCCTCTGTCTCGATCTGCGCGAGAGCGTCATTGTCGAACTGATGAAGGATATGTTTCACATCGGCAGGAGCACCGATGGTTGCCACTGCTTGCACGGAGGGCATTTCGGCGGCGGCACTCAACGCTGCCGCCCCACCCAAACTGTGGCCAATCAGTAATGAAGGAGGATGGCCTGCTTCAGTCATGGCGCGGCCTGCGGCGATGAGATCACCCACATCAGCGGCGAAAGTTGAGTGAGCGAATTCTCCTTCGCTACCCCCGAGTCCTGCGAAGTCAAAACGCAGTACACCAATCCCGTTCAGTGCAAGGGCTCGTGCAATTCGCGCTGCCGCGAGGCTTTCCTTTCCACAAGTGAAACAATGGGCAAAAATAGCCCACCCACGAGGTGTGGTCTGTGGACGCTCAATTCGTCCAGACAGCACTGCTCCAAGTGCTCCGTGAAAGTCAAAACGTTGATCTGGCATGTTCTCATCCTCAACGAATGGGGAAGTATTCGTTTAGTCCGGCAATGGCGATAAGGCCCGAATTGCCAGCGACGTGGCCTCAATGGCACCGGCAACGTATCCAGGGAACTGTGGTGACCATTCACTGGCGATGCCGGTGAGTCGCCCCTTCCAAATCCCTGAGCTCGCCGCAGCTTGGGGAGTGCTTGTGGGGTGGCCAGCCGAGCCAAGATCAGCTTCGGTAGCGGTCAAAGGATCCTGCGCCCAGTCCTTGATGAAGTCAGCGCGTGGTTCCGCTGCCTGTGATCCAAAGAGACGTACGAGTTGTGCACGGCTGTGTTCGCGCAGCACATCCTCGGGAACCGCTTTACGGACGTACGCAGGTACACCGAAGAAGCCAAATAGCGCCGCGCTGCCATCAGGCATGGAAGCATCGTGTATCTCGCCCAATGGGCCACGCGCACTCCGCGCGGCACCGGACAGCCCCTGCTCACGCCAGAATGGTCTGTCGTAGATCGCAAGGTATTTGGCATGAGGCGCCATCCAAGTGGCAGTGTCTCGCCACTGTCGAGCCAACTCGGTTGGCAATGCTGGCTCAAACTTGATGTTTCGCTCTACCAGACGCGGAGGCATCGCCAGCAAGACCTGCTCTGCGCACCAGGTCGTGAGGTTTCCGGCAGAGTCTGTGCTATCAATTTCTACATTGGCCGGTGTGGCGCGAATCGAGAGGACGGTCTGATCGGTAAGCGTTTGTTTTGAGTCCAGCGATCTGCTCAGTGCGTCGATGAGTGCCGACATGCCACCTTTCAAGCGAATAGAGGCCGGTGAGCTGGCATAGCCGCGCGTGCGTGCCGGCGATTCACTCGACGCGCGTTCCACCATCATGTCGCCAGTGTCGAACTGCTCGAAGTATTCCAGGCCTAGCTGCACAATCAGTTGATGCAATTCAATTTGGAAGTCGGGCCAGAACCAAGTGGGCCCTAAATCAAATCGATCAGAGGTATGTGTCGACGCCCGGTCGTGGGGCGCTCTGACTGATGCGATTCGGCCTCCGAGCACATCACGCGCCTCCAGAAGGATGTAATCCTGGCGACCCTGACGTTCGAGCAGATAAGCGGCATACAGGCCACTCAAACCTGCTCCGACGATGACAGTGCGTACGTTTGGCATTTAAATTCCTGCCGTCAGATCGGCCAGATGACCTGTTTTGAGATAGACGGTGGCACCCTGTTCACCAGCGGTGATCGGGGGGATTTCTCCAGCGGGTGTGCGCACCCAGCTACCGGAGGTAAAAGAGCGCTCACTCACAACCACTTCACCTTCCAGCACCAACAACTCCGCGCCTTGTACGGGCGTGGAGAGGAGTGCTTCAGATGCTGGCAGTCGAGTTAGGCATACTTCCTCAGATTGATCTGAGAATAAGGGGCATATCTCTCGATTACCGTGACGAAGCCAATTGTTTGGGTCACTGGTATCAATCCGCACGTGTTGGGCTTCGTCGTCGCGCATTTGCT
Source organism: Pseudomonas sp. 7SR1 (assembly GCF_900156465.1). Taxonomy (NCBI): domain Bacteria; kingdom Pseudomonadati; phylum Pseudomonadota; class Gammaproteobacteria; order Pseudomonadales; family Pseudomonadaceae; genus Pseudomonas; species Pseudomonas sp. 7SR1. The sequence continues at coordinate 4,904,726 of NZ_LT707064.1, read as the reverse complement.
GAAGTTTGACGAAGATAGTCGCGCCCTCACTGCTGGAGGGGCGGTGTCCAGAGCCAGGTGGGTTACGCAGATACCAGCCAGCAGGATAATGTTCGTCGTCCTCAGAAAAAGTACCGGCCAACACCAGGATTTCCTCACCGCCTGGGTGCATGTGGTGTGGGAAGTACGAATCGGGTGCATACCGCACTATGCTGGTTGCACGAGCTTTCTCTGCCCCCACGCGATCCAGCATCACACGCTCGACACCGTTTTGAGGGGAGGAGACCCATTCATACTTGTGGGGTGCCACGAACGCGCGGCGCGAGAAATCTGAATTGATCAGCATGGGGATTCTCCAAATAACGCGCTGACAGGTGCCCCCTAGGAACGCGGGCACCTGTCGCTGCGGCTTAGTCCTTTGGAAGCTGTTGGTAGGTCTCGATGACACGCGCCGAATAGGTCAGCGCTGCACCAGCATTGAGAGCAATAGCGACGCCCAAGGCTTCGGAGATTTCTTCGAGAGTGGCACCAGCATCGACAGCCTTTTTGGTGTGCACTGAAATGCAGCCGTCGCAGCGCGTGGTAACGGCCACAGCGAGGGCGATCATTTCATGAAACTTGGCTTCCAAATGACCAGTCCTGGCGGCAGCGTTGTCGATAGTCATCAGGCCGCGCATAACGTCGGGGCTCTGTTTTGCGTAATCGCCTACGCGTTCCAGAAGGGTTTCACGGTAAGCGTTCCAGTCTTGCATCATGACGGTATTCCTCTTGAAAATTTGGGCATGCGTCGCCGTGCTGCGCTTGTAACGCGGCTTAAGCGGCTAGGTAGATGCGCACATCGGGTGCAGCATCGAGTAATGGTTTCAGAGCTTCGACGACGTCCGCTGTGAACAGCTCGCTTTGCAGGTATGCGCGTGCGTTTTCTGTGGTGTCAAAGCCGTGCAGCACTTGCACATCCTCATCGCGTACAAGCAGCTCTTTGGACTGCGCACCCTTGATGGTTTCGAGGAAGGGCGCCTTGTACGTCTGGTAGATGCCGGCGGCTTCAGCACGTTTGGCAGCGGCAATCTTGAGGTTGATTTGCAGATAGACCATATGCGTTTCTCCTTACCAGTGGTGCAGCAATGTCGGCAGGCGCGAGCGCCTGCCCGAGGTGATCAGTTGCGGCCAGCCATCACGCCGCCGTCGACATCCCAAATCGCGCCAGTGACCCAGCCTGCTTTATCCGAAAGCAGGAACGAGACGACTTCGGCCACGTCCTGTGGAGTGCCGACACGACCGATTGGGTGGAAACTGTTGAAACCTTGCAGTGCGCTATGAACTTCAGCTTTAGGAATAAAGCCTTCGTAGATCGGGGTTTGTACCACCGCAGGGGAGACCGCATTGACGCGAATTTGCTTGGGGGCCAATTCCATCGCCAGATGTTGGGTCAGCGAATGCAGACCGGCCTTGGCCATCGAGTAGGCCGACGATGGAGTGGCTGCAATGGCTTGTTTGGCCCACATCGAACCGATGTTGACGATCGCACCAGGCTTGCTCTTGGCGACCAGGTTGGCGGCTACTTTCTGAGTGATGAAGAAGAACGCTTTGTTCAGCTTCATGTACTGGTCGTAATCTGCACCCTCGTGTTCCAGAAATGGTTTAGGGAAGAAAACGCCAGCCGCGTTCACCAGCAGATCGACATCTGCATGCTGCTCATCAATGGCTTTGAGCAATGCGTTCAAACCCTCGCTGCTGGATAGGTCAGCGGTCACTGCCCATACCTGGCCCAATTTCGCCAGCTCCTGACGCGCCGCTTCGGTCTTATCCGGGCGGTTGCCTACAATTACAGCGCTACCACCGCCAGCCAGCACCATGCGTGCCGATTCCAAACCCATACCGCTGGTGCCACCGACGACCAACAGCTTTTTGCCTTTGAATTCAATGCTCATTTTGAAAACCTCGATTTACGCCTGTCGACGACAGGACTCAGTAAAAGAAAAAATATCTCGGAGCATCCAGCTCATGCCCTTACGCTAAACTGCATGTAGCCTCGTGGCGTCCATTTACCGCTTCATCGATGGATGCGCTTTTTCTGACAGAATCATTACGTCAGACTTCGAGTTTCCTGAGCAGGGACTTTGCTCCGGCTTCGATATGGGATGGATTCTTCGCTGATTTGCATACGCCGACAAACGAGATAAAGTGTTCCTTTTTAAAAGAAAATCTTTACCGACATGAAAACGCCCGTTCATCTGAATGCTCTACGCGCGTTTGAAGCCAGCGCCCGCCATCAAAGCTTTTCAGCGGCAGCGGCGGAGTTGAACGTCACACCCGCCGCAGTCGGACAGCTCGTACGCACCTTGGAGGATTGGCTGGGCGCACCACTGTTTCTGCGCAGTAGCAGTGGACGGGTGCGGTTAATACCTACTGAAACTGCTGAGCGTGCACTGCCGGATATTCGGGCCGGCTTCGACAGGTTGGTTCTCGGCATGGAGAGACTCCAGGAGGCATCTCCTTCAGGCGTACTCACCGTGGCGATAAGTCCTGCATTTGCTGCCAAGTGGCTGCTGCCAAGGATTGAGCACTTTCACAACGCTCGACCTGATACTGATGTGAGACTTGATACCAACCTAAAGCCTGTGGACTTCGTCGCTCAGCGTATTGATATCGGGGTGCGATACGGCGCAGGTAGTTGGCCAGGCCTGGTGGCAGAAAAGCTAATGGGGGAAGAGGTCTACCCTGTATGTTCGCCAAAACTGCTTAGCGAACATTGGCGTTTGCAAAAGCCAAGCGATCTGGCAAGCGAGACCTTGATTCATGATTTGTCGATGGATAGGCCTACGGGGTTTCTATCTTGGGACATGTGGTTGCAGACGGCTGGCGTCCCCAACGTTGCGACACGCGGAATGCAAATCAACAATTCAGCGGCGGTTCTACAGGCTGCCATCGACGGTCACGGTATCGCTCTCGCTCGAAGCGTGATGGCAGCCGATGATCTCGCGACGGGACGTTTAATACGTTTGTTCCCCGAGATATCGTGCATTTCGCCATTGGCTTATTACGTCGTGTATCGAGCAGAGTGCTCGAGTTTGCCAAAACTGTCCGCTTTTCGAGACTGGCTATTCGAGGAGGCAGCGTCGAAGTAAAGGAACTGACATTCGGAGCGGCTACCAATAGTTAGCCGCTTGAGGACGGCGCTCGCCCCGAAGTGCTTTACTACCTAACAGGCTGAACCACATGGCATTGACCTTCTGGCTGCAAGCAGGCCAGTGCCGAGCCGACCTGTAAGGTTTGAGGTTGGACGCCTACGTTAGATGGGCGACGCTGTAGCCAAAGGAGCCCGAACATAGCCAGCAGCATTGGAACCAGAATTAGACCGGAGGCGGTCGTCCAGCCATAGGCGTCGAGCAGTCCGCCAGATAGAAATGAACCGAAAACCATAGTGCCGAATACAACGAAGTCGTTGATCGCTTGTACGCGCGGCCCGTCTTCTGAGGTGTGACAGGTCAGCACCAAGGCAGAGGCCCCGAGAAAACCGAAGTTGCAGCCAACGCCAAGCAATACCAGTGCAAGCCAAAAATGGCCAACGCTCATCCCTAGCATCCCAACCAGTGCAGCCATGCCTATCAGCGCAAGCCCTAATTGCCCCTAATGTAGCAATCCACTGGAGGTGGATGGATCTCCATGGTCTATCAAAAGGCAGAAATGATCAGGATTAACAGCCTTCCTGACGACGCCTATAGACTCTCAGGGTCGCCGAAAAACATCTGAATCCGCGAACGCAACCAGCGCTCGCCCGGATCGTTGTCCTGGGAGCCGCGCCAGGCCATGTGCAGCTCGAAGCTGCGTACCGGGATGGGCGGGTCTTCGGCGCGTACGCCACCGGCGGAGGTCAGGGCCTCGGCGGTGTAGTCGGGCACGGTGGCGATGATGTCGGTGCCCGACAGCAGCGTACTCAAGCCGTTGAACTGCGGGACGGCCAGTACGACGTGGCGCTTGCGGCCGAGCTTTTCCAGTTCTTCGTCGATGAAGCCGCTCAGGTCACCGGCGAAGGACACCAGGGCATGGGGGCGGGCGCAGAATTCGTCCAGGGTCAATTGCCCGGGCGCGGTATCGGCCCGCAGCACCTTGGGCGAGCTGCGCCGCAGTACCTTGCGCTTGGCGTTGGCCGGCAGGTCGTCGGTATAGCTGACACCAATGGAGATTTCGCCGGACGTCAGCAGGCTCGGCATCAGGAGGTAGTTGACCCGGCGCACCACCAGCACGATGCCCGGCGCCTCGGCGCGCAGGCGCTTGAGCAGCATCGGCAGCAGGGCGAATTCGGCATCGTCCGAAAGGCCGATGCGAAACACCGAGGTGCTGGTGGCCGGGTCGAATTCCGCCGCCCGGCTGACTGCCGTGGAAATCGAGTCCAGGGCCGGGGAGAGCAGGGCGAAGATCTCGATGGCCCGTGCCGAAGGTTCCATGCTGCGGCCGGTGCGCACGAACAGCGGGTCATCGAACAGGCTGCGCAGCCGCGACAGCGCGGCGCTGATGGCCGGCTGGCCGAGGAACAGTTTCTCGGCGGCGCGGGTTACGCTGCGTTCATGCATCAGTGTTTCGAACACGATCAACAGGTTCAGGTCGACACGACGCAGGTCATTACGATTCATCTGGGGTCCTGGCAGATTCGGCAAGCTTGACGTGGGCGGCCATATGGGAACAATGGCCGGCATGAATCTTACGGGTAAAGGCTGGTACTCTGCACCGGCTAATTGAATTTTCCTAGGCTCTGTAGGGAAAGCCCTGATACTCGTTCATGCTGCGTTGAAAACGGCCTCGCAAGGCTCATGTACCCCGGTACGCTGCGCTTGCCCGGCTGTGTTCGCCTTGCCTGAGCTTGGTCCCAAGGCGTTTAGCCTAGGGGCGGGCCTGCAGGGCTGGTGGTTTTCTGATGGCGGAATCAATGACAGGCATGTCGACTATTAATAGCCACTGATGGTCTTGGGCACAAAGCCCGGATAGAGTTCAGGGCATTAGAGGTTACTTTGACGAGGTTTGCGATGTCCCGCACGATCCGTTTTCACAAGTTTGGTGGTGCCGAGGTGCTCAAATGCGAAGAGCAGACGACGGCTCTTCCTGCGCCAGGAGAAGTGCAGGTCCGCGTAGAAGCGATCGGTATCAGCTGGTATGACACCCTTTGGCGCCAGAACCTGGCGTCGTCCCAGGCTCGCCTGCCTTCTGGCCTGGGCCATGAAATGGCTGGGGTGGTCACCGCCGTGGGCGACGGTGTCGACGATCTGGCCGTAGGCGACAAGGTCGCCAGCTTCCCCGCCGAAAGCCCGAACGACTATCCGGTGTACGGCGAGCTCATCGTGCTGCCGCGCACCGCGCTGACCCGGTATCCCGACGTCCTGAGCCCGATCGAAGCCGCCGTGCACTACACGCCGCTGCTGATCGCCTATTTCGCCTATGTCGACCTGGCGCGGGTCAAGCCCGGGCAGTTCGCCCTGGTGACGGATGCCAGCCATTGCGCCGGTCCGTCCTTTGTCCAGTTGGGCAAGGCGCTGGGGGTGCGGGTGATCGCGGCCACCAAGACCTCCGATGAGCGTGAGTACCTGCTGTCCCTGGGGGCCGAGAAGGTCATCGTCACGGAAGAGCAGGACTTGCTCATGCAAATCAACAAGCTTACCGACAATCGCGGTGTCGACGTGGTGTTCGACGGCCTTGGCGGACCGCAGATGTCCTTGCTGGGCGACGTGCTGGCGCCACGGGGCAGCCTGGTGTTGTACGGCCTGCAAGGTGGCAATCAGACGCCATTCCCGGCCTGTGCGGCGTTCCAGAAGAACATCCAGTTCTTCGTGCATTGCATTGGCAATTTCACGGGCAAGCCGGAACTGGGTATCGTCCAGGACCACGTAGCGTTGCAACGGGCTCTGCGCGATATCAATCAATTGACGGCCGATCGCGTCCTGTTGCCCCTCAAGACCCGTGTCTTCCCGTTCGCCGAGTTTGTCGAGGCGCACCGCTACATGGACGAATGCCCTTGCCGCGAGCGTGTTGCCCTCCAGGTGGTCGATCCCGCCTGACGTCCGTCCCGCGCAAGAGTCGTCGCAACGGGCTCTTGCGCATCCTCCGACCCGACCCGGTCATCCCCGCCATCATCGTAGGCCAGTGAATCCGTGCTGACACGGTTGCTTGCGCCTGCCTTTCGTTCGAACCCACTTCGTTTGTGCCCGGACAACTGAGCTGGTTTTTGCCTTTAATCTGTATCTTCTAATCATTAATGAAGTCCTGATAATTGAACGCTGGTTTTCAGCTCAAGGAAGAAGTCGTGGTGCAATACACGTTTTCGGAAGGTCTTCGTCCTTCAATACCTGTTCAAGATGCTTTGGCCGTTATTGGGTCCGGGTTATTCTATCGATTGTCAGAAGAACAGCGTGGGGCAGGCTGTTCACTAAAGTTCAGCATGTTCTTTGTTTTTTGTACTCATTATCTGTGGGACGTTGTCGGAAATCTCCTAGGACGCGCCCGTGGCTTGTTGAAAGCCAATGATTGTGCGGGTTTGAGCCGGACCCTGGACGCAAGTGGGTTGGCGCTCAATGTATGTGTCAAATAATTACGGCAAGCAAAGTTCAAGCGTATTAACAATACTCTTCGCAGTAGTAGAACAGATCCTCCAGCCCAACATGTCGCGCGGTCACATCAGTGGGTGCGAGGCCGATATTCGAATTTCCAGGTAAATGGTTATGAGTGCAATTCATGAGCAGGCAATGGTTCACGTGTATCAACAGATATTGCAGCGACTGTTAAGTTTCTATTCCCGTGCCGAGCGCACGGCGTTGCAGCTTTTGATACAACGCCTGATTGTCGCCGCCGGCGGCATCGAGCGGATCGGTGATTACCGGGTGCTGACGGTCCAGAACGGAAGCCGGGACAGTTTCTATGTCCTGACGGCCCTGAGGGCGGCGCAATTGAGCATTGCCGGCCGGCATCCGGTCACCTTCGACCTGCGTGTCGCCACGCCGCGGTTGGGCGAGACCACCCAGTCGACCCTGGAAAACATCCACCGCTGCTATAGCGCGCTGTTCGTCTACGATGATCCCCGGGTCGAACTGCTGATGAGCGATAACCGCGAAGTGGTGCCGTTCAATCACCGCCAGCCATTGTCGGTGGCCGGGCACGAATCCAATCGCATGGACATGCTGGTCCTGGGACACCTTCGCTCCCCCGATAGCCCCCTGGAGATCGGCGACGATGGCTATCTGGCCATGGCGGAGTTCTATCAGCACATGGCGCGCTGGGAGGCGGGGGTCGATTCCCTGGTGAGCAGCGATACGCCACGCCAGCAGAAGCAGTTCATGGCGGGCCTTCGACGGGCGACCCGCAAGATCGGCCTGGTCACCGAGCCAACCGGCACCTTTGACAGTCTGTTCGCGCAGCTCGATGGTCTTGGCGGCGATCTCTTCCAGCATTTCTATGGGGCGCACCGGGTCGGGGCGTGGAAACCCGAGGGCTGTTTCCAGGCCTGCCGTCGCGTCGGGCATATCGGTATCGACGACCTGATCGTCGAGCGCTCCGAGGAAACCAACTGGCCGCTGTTCAGCGAATTCCTGCGGGTGCGGACCGACGACTTCATCGCGTCTTCCCCCGAGAACGAATACCTCAGCCCGCTGCTGTCGGCTCATCTGCATGGCCTGCAGGCTTGCTACCTGCAGGGGCGCAGCTACGAGACGGGCTATGGCGACTATGTCCAACGGGCTGTCATGATCATGCACCGCAAGCAACTGCCGGAGCATGCCTGCGCGCAGGCCAACGAGCTGTTCGGTCCGCCCTCGGCCATTGCCGAGCGGCGTGCCCTGGCCGCCCTCGAAGCGCAGAAGACGCTGGGGCTCAACGAAGCGCAACTGGTGTGCATGCTGTTCGCGCCCTTTGTCGAAAAAGGCGCAGGCCTCGAGCATTTCCTGCGCTGCTGCCATCCCGGCATGCTGGTGGCGATGCCGGACTTGCACAAGGCCATGCAGGGCGCGCCCATCGCCGACCAGGTGGCGCAGTGGATGGTGGATGTCAGCGGCCTGTCCATCGACATGCTCGGCAGGCTCTATGGGGCGAGCATCGCGGCGCCGGACCAGGAAAACGCGTCCGGAGTCGATCCGCAACAGGGCCTGGACGACACCGACGATGACGCGCCGGGACTGGACGCCGATGGCTTGCGCGAACGCTCGGCCAGGCATTGAGGGGCGCGGCTTGACGGATTTATTCAACGACTGCCCGGCCGGTTCGGTGCTCGCATCAATGGCGAGCCTGAAGTCATGAAAGGAGGGCGGGAAACGGATTTCGCCTACCAGGCGGTCTATCGCTACCTGACGACGTTGATCAACGAACTGGGCGCCGATGCCCGGGTGCGCCTGCCGTCGTTGCGGCAACTGGCCGACCGCCTGAGCGTGTCGATCTCCACCATCCAGTACGCCTATTCGCTGCTGGAGAAGGAAGGGCGGGTCTATTCCATCGCCAAGTCCGGGTATTACGCCTCGCCGGTGCCCTGCGTCGCGACCCTGGAGGGGGGCGACGATTTGCTCGAGACGCTGTATGTCAATGCACGGCGACCGGGCATGCGAGTACTCAGCGCCGACGAGCCTGCCGCGCTGCAGCCCCTGGACAGTCCGCTGCTACTGCTTGAGCGCGAATTGTTGCGCCAGTATCCACGCTCCTCCCAGATGCCTTCGCAACCCTGGGGTGAACAGGAATTGCGTACCGCCCTGGCGGCCCGCTATACCTCTTCGCCGGCCCGCTGCTGGAATGCCGATGATGTCTACATCGGTGCCGATCCGAGGGGCGTGCTGGAAATCCTCATTGCGGTCCTGGAACTGCGGGGCGCGACGGTCCTGGTGGAATCGCCCTGCGACTGGACCCTCCTTCGCCTGTTGCAAGCGGCTGAGGTCCGGGTGGTGGAGTTGCCCTTGCTGGGGGATGGCGAAATCAGCCTGGAGCTACTGGAACAATTGCTGGCCAACGAGTCGGTGCGCCTGGTGGTGCTCTCCTCTGTGCTGAACATGCCCATGGGCACGCTCGCGTCCGAAGGCAATCGTCGCGCCGTGGCTCGCTTGCTGGAGATGCATGGCACCTGGGTGCTGGAAAACGACAGCTACACGGACCTGGCATTCGAAACGGGTGCCACGCCTTTTCGTGACCTGCTGGACCCGGATCGGCTGATCGTCTATTCCACCTTCGAAAAGACCGTGGGCCCTGAAGCGCCGTACGGTTATGTGCTGTCGCGTCAGCTGACCCTGCCGCTGCAACGGCATTTCCTGCTGCGCGCGTTTCGTCTGTCGCCGATTCGCCAGAAAGCCATCGCCCGGCTGTACAGCAATGGTCGGATCGATCAGCACGTGCTGGTCCTGCGGCGTCTGTTGCGCGACAGCGCGGGCGCTACGACGCAGCTGCTGGGCGAGCGGCTGGGGGACAGCGTGCAATGGGTGCAGCCCCAGGGAGGTGCGACGATCTGGGTGCGCTCGTTGCGACGGGTGGATCCGCGGCGGGTGTTCCAGCGCCTGCTTGCCCAGCGGATCGTCATTGCCCCGGGGGAGCTGTTCAGCCTCCAGGGCCTGTATGCCCAGCATCTGCGCCTGACCCATGCCCTGGGCGGATCGGATGAGATGGACGTCGCGCTCTGGGCGCTGGCCGAGGCCTTGAGGCTCGAGCAATCGTAATGCAGGGCGATGGATCGAACCCATCGCGCCACGGTCGAACTGTCAGTAAACTGCATTCCATTTCCCAAGCCACTCCATTCAGAGGTTTTGCATGACAGTCAGTCCATTTGCGGGCAAGCCGGCGCCGGCAGAGTTGTTGATCGATATCCCGCGACTGGTGACGGCCTACTACACCGGCCGGCCCGATGCCTCGGTTGCCACCCAGCGTGTGGCTTTCGGCACCTCCGGTCACCGTGGCAGCTCATTCGACCTGGGATTCAACGAGTGGCACGTGCTGGCGATCAGTCAGGCGATCTGCCTGTACCGAGAAGCCCACGGGATCGACGGGCCGCTGTTCGTCGGTATCGACACCCATGCGCTGTCTACCCCGGCGGGTGCCAGCGCCCTGGAAGTGCTGGCGGCCAACGGCGTGACCGTCATGATCGCCGAAGGCGACGAATACACCCCGACGCCCGCGGTGTCCCATGCCATCCTCTGCTACAACCGCGGGCGCACCAGCGGCCTGGCGGACGGCATCGTCATCACGCCGTCCCACAACCCGCCGCAAAGCGGTGGCTACAAGTACAACCCTACCAACGGCGGTCCGGCCGATACCCACATCACCAAGTGGATCGAAGCCAAGGCCAATGAATTGCTGGCCAACCAGTTGGCCGGCGTCAAGCGCATCAGCTACGAGCAGGCGCTGAAAGCCCCAACCACTCACCGCCATGATTTCCTCAACACCTACGTGGCCGACCTGGTCAACGTCATCGATTTCGACGCCATCCGCGCCGCCGGCTTGCGCCTGGGCGTCGATCCGCTGGGCGGAGCGGGGGTGCGCTACTGGCCGGCCATTGCCGAGCATTACCGCCTGGACCTTGAGGTGGTGAACACCCAGGTGGATTCGACGTTCCGCTTCATGACCGTCGACTGGGATGGGCAGATCCGCATGGACCCGTCTTCCAGTCATGCCATGCAGGGGCTGATCGGCCTGAAGGAGCGGTTCGACGTGGCCTTCGCCTGTGATCCGGACCATGATCGCCATGGCATCGTGACGCCGTCCGGTGGACTGCTGGCTCCAAACAACTACCTGGCCGTCGCCATCGACTACCTGTTCCAGAACCGCCCGCAATGGCGCGCCGATGCGGCGGTAGGCAAGACGGTGGTCAGCAGCGGGCTGATCGACCGCGTCGCCCGGCGCCTGGGTCGTCGTCTCTATGAGGTGCCGGTGGGCTTCAAGTGGTTCGCCGATGGCCTGTTCGACGGTTCCCTGGGGTTCGGTGGCGAAGAGAGCGCCGGGGCTTCGTTCCTGCGCAAGGACGGCGGTGTCTGGAGCACCGACAAGGACGGCCTGATCCCGGCGCTGCTGGCGGCGGAAATGACCGCCCGTACCGGTCGTGATCCAAGCCAGGCCTGCCGCGCCCTGACGGATGAGCTGGGCGAACCGTTCTCGGTGCGCGTCGACGCCAAGGCCAGCCCGCAGCAGAAGGCCTTGTTGAGCAAGCTTTCGCCAGAGCAGGTCGCTTCCACCGAACTGGCCGGTGAGCCGATCCAGAGCATCCTCAGCCATGCCCCGGGCAACGACCAGGCCATCGGCGGCCTGAAGGTCATGACCGAAAATGGCTGGTTCGCGGCGCGTCCGTCCGGTACCGAGGACATCTACAAGATCTACGCCGAAAGCTTCATTGGCGATGAACACCTCAAGCAACTGGTGAGCGAGGCGCAAGCCCTCGTGGATGGCGCCATCAGCTGATCTGTGAGGAGGACCGTGTGCGAGCCTGCCCGGGAAGGTGGTTCAGTGGGCGAAGAGGTTGACTGACCTACCGCTATCGCCAGCAGGCTCGCTGCCACGGAAATCCGGGTGAAGATCTCGGCGCCATCTCTATCTCTATGGGCGCGCGCCCGCGAAATCGAGCGTCCAGGCGATGGCAAGGGGCTTATTCCAAAGGCCCCAGCACCTGCCGGTATTTCTCCAGGCCCTGGGTGGTCCGGCGGGTCAGGCTGATTTCGATGCCCGTCGGGTTGTCCCGGCGGTTGCCGCTGAGCTTGCGCCAGCCTTTTTCCACGTCCCAATACCGCAATGCGGCATCGCTGACTTCGCTGAGCACGGCCACCCCCGGTCCGGGGGCGGGCAGTGGGTAGTGGCTGCGGGCCGGGCCCTGGGCGCGGTAAAGCGTGTCGCCCTTGAGCCACCAGCGCACCCGTTGCAGCTGGCCTTCCTGGGTCGCGGAGACACGGATGACATCCAGACGAAACCCCCGACCCTCGGTGCTGCGCACGGTCAGGGCGGGTGGGGCGGTGGAGGGTTCGTCGTCGACGCCGGGCTTCATCGGTTCGCTCAACTCGGTACTGGCGCGCAGGGCCACGTCGCGCTCCAGCTGGTTCAGCACCCGTAGCAGCGCTTCAGTCTGTTCGGTGCTGGCCTGCAGGTGGCTGTCGGCCCGGGTCACGCTGTCCAGCCCGCGCCAGGCGATCAGACTGACCACCGCCATCAGCAGGATCGCCACCATGACTTCCAGCAAGGTGAAACCTGTCTCCCGGTTGTTCATCGGACCTGTATCCGTCCGGCGTCACTGCGTTGCACGGTGAGGCTGTTGAGGCCATCCGACAGGCGAATCTGCAGGGGCTCGGAAATCCATTCGGCGCTCAGGACGACACGTGGCCCCGGTTCGATATCGACTTGCAGGGAGGAACTCTGCCAGCGACGCGGGCGCAGCTGCGGATCGTCCTTGAAGCGGTCCAGGCCGGTCCCCTGGTCGGCACGACGGCTGAAGCCGAACCCCTTGGCATCTGCGCGCCAGGTGATAGGGCGCCCGTCGACGCGGGCTTCGGTCTGGGCCAGTTGCAGCAATTGCGCCAGACGTTCGGCGTCCTGGCGCAGCAACTTCAACGGATCGGGCCGGATACTCAGGCTCACGGCGGCGCTGGCGATTCCGACGATCACCAGCACCACCATCAATTCGATCAGGGTGAATCCCCGCAGCCTGTCCCGGCCCATGGCGCGCTCCTTTGCGTTGAGCGTCATCCTGCACGGCGAAGATGATAAGCATGTGAAATAAAACGGAGAGAATTGACGCGTACGCTGAATGTCGGAATCAATACAAGGAGAGTCAGGTCATGTCCCTCATAGAGCGTGTGTCGCCGGCGCAGATCGTCCAGGCGCTAGGCCTGTTGGCGGCGCTGGCCGGGGTGGCGACCTGGTCTTCGTTATTGACGACATCCGCCGAATCCCGCACACCGGACGTGACGCCGCAACGCATGGCCGAGCGTTCCGATAACCCGGCGTTGCAGTGGTTTTCCAGCCAGCCGGCATCAGTGGACATCAAGGTCAGCGGCGTCATGGCCGGTGCCCGCGCGGCTGTGGCGATCCTCAGCCTCAACGACGGGCCACCCCGCGGTTTCCTGGTGGGCGAGAGAGTGGCCCCCGGCATACGCCTGGTGTCGATCGAGGCGCAAGCGGTGGTGATCGAACGCGGCAACCAGCAGACCCGGCTACCCCTGGCCCGACTGCCGGATTCGGTGAGCCTGCCTTCCCTGATACGTCGTTGAACAGCGAGCGGACGCAGGTCCGGCGCTCATTTTTCCCGACCGACCAGCGTCTCCAGCCGGGCCAGTGGCGGCGCCTCGCGGCTGCGGTCGGACACGCTCAGTTCGACCCGCAGCATCCGCCCGTTCTCCGCCGGGCGCAGGGTCTGTTCACAGCGCAGCAGCAGTCGCCCCTGGTCGCAGTCCGATACCCGGGTGCCCGGGGTGAAGCGGCCTTGCAGACGCAACTGCGCCAGTTGGGTACGGGCGGCCAGCAGGGCGATGGATTTGTCGCGCAACAGGCCATTGCCTTGGGTCATCACTGCGGCCACGCGCACCGCGGCCGACATGGCCACGGCAATGATCGCCAGGGCCACCAGCACTTCGATCAGGGTGAAGCCGGCTTGTGGAGCGGGGCGGCACATGGCTAGGACTCGATCGGTGAAGGCAAGCCTGCAAGGCTAGCCGGGGTTCGTGACCGATTGAAGACGCAAGCTCCTGACCAATTTCAATATCACTGACATATTTTCTTGCAACACTGCGCCTCGAATCGAATCCAGCGAAGGACCGTCGAGATGCAGATCGCCCGTTACACTGCCCGTCCCCAAGGCCCCAGCGGGCAGCGCGGCTTCACCCTTATAGAAATCATGGTCGTGGTGGTCATCCTCGGCATCCTGGCGGCGATGGTGGTGCCGAAGGTGCTCGACCGGCCTGACCAGGCGCGGGCGACGGCGGCCAAACAGGACATTGGCGGCCTGATGCAGGCCTTGAAGCTCTATCGTCTGGACCACGGCAGCTACCCGAGCATGAACCAGGGCCTCAAGGTCCTGGTCGAGCGGCCGGCCGATGTCAAGAACAGCACCTGGCGTTCCTATCTGGAGCGCCTGCCCAACGATCCGTGGGGTCGTCCCTATAACTACCTCAACCCCGGTGCCAATGGTGAAGTCGATGTGTTTTCCCTGGGTGCCGACGGCCAGCCCGACGGCGACGGGGTCAACGCCGACATCGGTTCCTGGCAGCTGTAAGGAACGTGATGCGCACGGATTCGCCCAACGGCGCGAAGCAGCGTGGCATGGCCGTCATCAGCGCGTTGTTGATCGCCGCGGTGGTGGCAGTCATCGCTGGCGGCATGCTGGCCCGCCAGACCCTCTTCACCCGTAGCGTGGAGGCCGAACAGCTACGTATCCAGGGAACGGCACGCTTGCAAGGCGGCCTGCAATGGAGCCGCCAACTGCTGTGGGAGGCCCGCCAGCGTGATCCCTTGACGCGTTTCGGCCAGCCTTGGGCGAAACCCATCGTGATACCGGGTTCGAGCGCGGTCGAAACGCCGTTCGAAGGACACCTGGAAGACGAGCAAGGCAAGTTCAACCTGCGCAACCTCGTCGCCAACGAGCGGGTGGACCCGGAGCAACTACGGGCCTTCGAACGGCTGTGCGAGCAACTGGGTGTTGCCGCGGCGGTACGCGGGCGCATCGTCGAACGCGTCATCGCGGGGTACCCGAGATTGCCGGACACCGAGCGCACGAATGCCACGACGACGGCTCACACCTTCGACAGCGGTCGCGACACCTCGCCCCACGCCGACGGCACGCCGCTGGCGCCCACGCGGCCGATGATACGCACGTTGCAGGATCTGCACGGCCTCAAGGGGGTCACGACCAAGATACTGGAGACCCTGGCGCCCCATGTCACCGTGCTGCCGGCCAACACCTGGCTCAACGGCAATACCGCCAGTGCCCAGGTGCTGGCTGCCTACGTACCCGGACTGTCGCTGCAACAGGCCCAGGCATTGGTGGCCGAGCGCGACGGTGGCCACTGGTTCATCAATCGCGGCGATTTCGTCAATCGCCTGCGCATGCCGCAGTTGGAAACCACCGCCGTCAAGGTCGGCATCACCAGCGACTGGTTCCGCTTGCGCGGCCAGGCCCACAGCGGTCAGCGTCGGGTCGAACTGGACGCGTTGCTGCAGCGCAGCCCGGATCGGCTGCCCCAGGTGATCTGGTCACGGGTGGGTGTATGAAGCGGCTGCGGGTAGCGCTGGCGCCGCTGGAGAGCCTGGACCTCGACACGCCATTGGCGTTTGCCTGGCTGGACCGCCAGGGGCGGGTGAGCGAACACGGGCGCAGCAGCCTCCGGGCCTTGGGGCAGGGCGCCAAACACCTGTCGGTAGAATGCTTCCTTCATCCCCGGGACAGTTTGCTGACCCGGTTGGAACTGCCTTCGCTACCGGCGGCGAAAATCAGTGCGGCGGTGACCTGCGCGGCCCAGGCCCTGATGCTCGGGGCCTGCGAGCGGATGCAGGTCGCCCACGGCCCTCGGGACCCCGATGGACAGGTGTCGATTGCCTGGCTGGACCGCGAGTCGCTCAACCTGCTCGGCCGCCTCCTGCAACAGGTCGGCCTGAGGTTGCGCGGCCTTTACCCGGCGGCCTACGCCTTGCCGGCCTTGGCCGGACCGGTGGCCTGTATCGAAGACGGGCATCTGCTGGTGCGCCATGGCCCGCAGCATGCCGAGGTACAGCCGCTGGTCGGGGAGACCGCGGACCTATGGCTGATGGACGCCGGGCCGGGTTTGCACTGGGTGGGAGAGTCGCCGCCGCAGCCTTCCATCGCGACCTTGCCGGCAAGCCAGCGCCTGGCGGGTGCCGTGCCGGGCTGGGGCTTGCATGGGGGGCTGAACCAGCGAACGACCGGACGTGGGGGCTGGGGCCGGGCGGCGGCGATCTGCGCGCTGGCCCTGGTGGTCTGGGTCGTTGGCCTGAATCTCTACGCTGCCCGCCAGGCAGCCCAGGGGCAACGGCTCAAGGCGCAGATGACCCAGCGGGTGAAGCAGGCGTTTCCGCAGTTGCCGGTGGTCCTCAACCCATTGCAACAGGCGCGTCAGCAGATCGCTGCCCGTCGCGAGGGCTCGGCCACCGATCCGGCCCGGCGCTTCGCTGCCCTTGTGCGACAGGCCGGCAGCGCCATGCCCTTCATGGGCGGCAACGTGCAAACCCTGGTCTTCGATAACGGTGAGCTACGCCTGACCGTCGTCGCCGATGCGCAGAAAGCCACCGCCGCGGACGATTGGAAAATGCCCCTGGCCCAGGCCGGCATCGACGTCGTCGCCATCGAGCAGGGCTGGTTGTTGCGTACGGCCTCGAACGGTACGGGTGCCGCGGACACCCCCGACGACACCTCGGAAGCCGACGATGAGTAACCCCTCCCTGACCCGACTGAAGGTTCGCTGGCAGACCCTGCGTTCGCGTCTCAAGGGCGCCTGGCAGGGCCTGGCGTTGAGAGAGCGGCGCGCCGTGTCCCTGGCGGCGCTGGTGTTGGGCAGCTGCCTGGTCTGGCTGGTCCTGATCCAGCCGCCGCTCAAGACCATCGCCTATTGGCAGGCCGAAACCCCCAAGCTGCGTTCGCAGACCGAAGCGCTGGAGGTGCTGCTGCGGGATGTCGGCGGGCCTGCCCAGGGGCAGCCGGTCGAGTCGGCATTGCGTCAGACCCTGGAGGCCAGCGGACTGGGCGAACATTATCAGCTGCAGGCTGCCGACCCGGGTAACAACGCCTGGCAACTGACCCTCCAGGACGCTCCGGCCGATGGCGCGATCGACTGGTTGCTGAGCTATCCCGGACGATCTTCCCTGGAAGTGATCGAGGCCCGCTTGCAACGCACGGGCCCGGCCAGTTCCGACGACACCGACACCGCCGGCACATTGTCCGGAACCGTTCGCATGGATCAGGCGCAAGGCGCTAAGGAAGCTTCATGAAGGGGGCCAGATATCCACGTCATTGGCACAAGGCCGCGCCGTTGCTGTTGCTCGCGTTGAGCGCCTGCAACAGCACGCCGCCAGCCTCGCAGCCACCCTTGCTGGTGGACAGTGAGCTGGGCATGCCGCTGGGCAATACCCAGCGCACGGGCGACGCGTTGCTGGACCGGCAGCGGGCCCAGGCCTCGCGGGAACAGAAACCTGCGGCGAGGCATCCGGTCGATCTCACGTCCCGCAGTCGCGAAGCCCGCGCCAGCACGCCTGGGCGCAATCCGCTGGGGGATCAACCTGTCACGCTGAACTTCGTCGAGGCCGATATCCAGGCCGTGGTGCGAGCCTTGTCCCGCTCGACCGGGCAGCAGTTCCTGGTGGACCCCAGGGTCAAGGGCAACCTGACCCTGGTATCCGAGGGCCAAGTGCCCGCCCATCAGGCCTACGACATGCTGCTGGCGGCGCTGCGCATGCAGGGCTTCAGTGTGGTGGACGTGGGCGGCGTGGCCCAAGTGGTGCCCGAAGCCGATGCCAAGCTGCTGGGCGGGCCGATCTACAGTGCCGACAAACCGGCCGGCAACGGCATGCTGACCCGCACCTTTCGCCTGCAATACGAGAACGCGGTGAACCTGATCCCGGTGTTGCGGCCCATCGTTTCGCCCAACAACCCGATCAACGCGTACCCCGGCAACAACACCATCGTCGTCACCGACTACGCCGAGAACCTGACGCGGGTGGCGCAGCTCATTGAAGGCATCGACACCCCCAGCGCCATCGACACCGACGTGGTGCCCATCCAGAACGGCATTGCCGTGGACATCGCGCAGATGGTCTCCGACCTGCTGGAAACCCAGGGCGGTGACCAGACCCAGAAGATCAACGTGATCGGCGACCCGCGCTCCAACGCCATCATCATTCGCGCTGGCAGCCCCGAGCGCACCGAGCTGGCGCGCAACCTGATCTACAAGCTCGACAATGCCCAGAACAATCCGAGCAACCTGCACGTGGTGTACCTGCGCAACGCCCAGGCCGGCAAACTGGCCCAGGCCCTGCGCGGCCTGCTGACCGGGGAGAGCGAAACCGAGGGCCACGACAACTCGCGCTCGGTGCTCAGCGGCATGGGCGCCAGCACCAACGGCCAGGGCAGCCAGGGCAGCAGCGGTGATGGCAGCAGCGGGAACAGCGGCGCGGTCGCCCCCACCAGCGGCGGATACGGCCAGGGCAGCAGCGGGCAGGCTTCAGCCTCGACACAGAACGAGCAGAGCACCGCGTTCAGCGCCGGCGGTGTGACCATCCAGGCCGATGCCACCACCAACACCTTGCTGATCTCGGCGCCGGATCCGCTCTACCGCAACCTGCGGGAAGTCATCGACCTGCTGGACCAGCGCCGGGCCCAGGTGGTGATCGAAAGCCTGATCGTGGAGGTCGGCGAGGACGACGCCAGCGAATTCGGCGTGCAATGGCAGACCGGCGATCTCGGTGGCAGCGGCGTGATCGGAGGCGTCAATCTCGGCGGCACGGGGCTCAACCTCAACGGCAAGACCAGCATCGACGTACTGCCCCCGGGCCTGAACCTGGGGGTGGTCAACGGCACCGTGGACATTCCCGGCATTGGCAAGATCCTCGACCTGAAAGTCCTGGCCAGGGCCTTGAAAAGCAAGGGCGGCACCAACGTGCTGTCGACGCCGAACCTGCTGACCCTGGACAACGAAGCCGCGAGTATCTTCGTCGGCCAGACCATCCCCTTCGTCAGTGGCAGCTATGTCACCGGGGGCGGCGGCACCAGCAACAACCCGTTCCAGACCGTGACCCGCGAGGAAGTGGGCCTGAAGCTCAACGTGCGGCCGCAGATTTCCGAGGGCGGCACGGTCAAGCTCGATATCTATCAGGAGGTCAGCAGCGTCGATAACCGCGCCTCCGGCACCACCGGGATTGTCACCAACAAGCGCGCCATCGACACCAGCATCCTGCTGGACGACGGGCAGATCATGGTCCTGGGCGGGCTGCTTCAGGATGGCTACAGCCAGAGCAACGACGCGGTGCCATGGCTGTCGACCCTCCCTGGCATCGGTGCGCTGTTTCGCAATGAACGGCGGCAGATCACCAAGACCAACCTGATGGTGTTCCTGCGGCCCTACATTATCCGTGACACGGCGGCGGGGCGCGGCATCACCCTCAATCGCTACGACTTCATGCGCCGCGCCCAGGGCCTGCTGCAACCGGAGCGCAGTTGGGCCATGCCGGACATGCAGGCGCCGCAACTGCCGGCCTCGGCCAAGGCGATCCCCGGCGCGGCGCCGGTCGGGCTGCAAACCCCGAGGGCGGCGATCAAGGCGGTGCCGGTCGAGGGAGATTCTCGTCAATGAGCATCAGCCCTCTGAGTGTTCGCGGCATGCGCAAGGCTGAAGCCAGCCCAAGAGTCTGTGGGAGCGAGCCTGCTCGCGATGACGGCAGTTCACTCAACCTCATTGCAACCGTACCGCCGCTACCGCGAGCCAGCTCGCTCCCACAGGCGGCATGTGTGTTTCTTGGGGTCGAGGTGTCGGCATGAACACTCTCCCATACGCCTGGGCCAAGGCCCAACGCCTGGTGCTGCGCCAGGGCGAAGAGGGGGCCGTGCTGATGGTGTGTCCTTCCACGCCGGGCTGGTCCATCAGCGAAGTCCGTCGTCAGTTCGGCGAGGTGCGGCTGGAGCGGGTGCGCGAAGACGACATCGAAGGCCTGCTCAACAGCGCCTACGCCGACACCGGCAGCGCTGCCGCCGTGGTGGGCGCGGCGGAAAACGAGGTGGACCTCGACCGCTTGATGCAGGACATTCCCGAGATCACCGACCTGCTCGATACCCAGGACGGCGCGCCGGTGATCCGCATGATCAACGCCTTGCTGACCCAGGCGGCCCGGGATGAGGCCAGCGATATTCACATCGAGCCCTACGAGAGCCATTCGGTGGTGCGCTACCGGGTCGACGGTACCCTGCGGGACGTGGTTTCGCCGCGCAAGGCCCTGCACGGTGCGCTGGTGTCGCGAATCAAGATCATGGCCCAGCTCGATATCGCCGAAAAACGCCTGCCCCAGGACGGCCGCATTGCCTTGCGGGTGGCCGGCAGGCCTATCGATATCCGGGTTTCCACCGTGCCCACGGGCCATGGTGAACGGGTGGTGATGCGGCTGCTGGACAAGCAGGCCGGGCGCCTGCAACTGGAGACCCTGGGCATGGACTCGGATGTACTGGGCAAGCTCGATCACCTGATCCGTCAGCCCCACGGAATCGTCCTGGTCACCGGCCCCACCGGCAGCGGCAAGACCACCAGCCTGTATGCCGCCCTGGCCCGGTTGGACGCCAGCGTTCATAACATCTTGACGGTGGAAGACCCGGTGGAATACGACCTGCCGGGCATCAGCCAGATCCAGGTCAACGCCAAGATCGACATGACCTTCGCCCTGGCCCTGCGGGCGATCCTGCGCCAGGACCCGGACATCATCATGATCGGCGAGATCCGCGACCTGGAGACCGCGCAGATCGCGGTGCAGGCCTCCCTGACCGGTCACCTGGTGCTGGCCACGCTGCACACCAACGACGCCGTGTCGGCCATCAACCGTCTGATCGACATGGGAGTCGAACCGTTCCTGCTGGCCTCGTCGATGCTCGGGGTGCTGGCCCAGCGACTGGTGCGCAGGCTATGCCCGCAGTGCAAACAACCCGACCCGGCGGCACCCGGCACCTGGCGCCCGGTAGGATGCGCCGCCTGCAGCCAGACCGGCTACAGCGGGCGCACCGGGATCCATGAACTGTTCTGCATCGACGATGACATCCGCACGCTGATCCACCAGGGGGCAGGGGAGCAGGCCTTGCGCGCCGCCGCTCGCCAGGCCGGCATGTTCAGCATGCGCGAGGATGGCGAGCGTTGGGTTCGTGGCGGCGTGACCGCTCCTGAAGAAATCCTGCGCGTGACACGGGACGCCTGATGAATCGCTATCGTTTCGAGGCGGCCGACGCCCAGGGCAAGATCGAGACCGGACACCTGGAAGCGGACAGCCAGGGTGCTGTTTTCAGCCTGCTGCGCAGTCGTGGATTGACCGCATTGCAGGTGCAGTTGGAACGCAACACACCTCAAGCCCACGGTGGCGGGTTATTCGCGGCCCGGCTCTCGGACAACGACCTGGCCTGGGCCACCCGGCAACTGGCGAGCCTGCTGGGGGCGAGCCTGCCTTTGGAAGCTGCGTTGAGTGCCACGGTGGAACAGGCCGAGCGCAAGCACATCGCCCAGACCCTGAGTGGAGTCCGGGCCGATGTACGCAGCGGCATGCGCCTGGCCGAAGCCCTGGCGGCGCGTCCCAAGGACTTTCCGGACATCTATCGGGCACTGATCGCCGCCGGCGAGGAGTCCGGTGACCTGGCCCAGGTCATGGAGCGGCTGGCCGACTACATCGAGGAGCGCAACAACCTGCGGGGCAAGATCCTGACGGCGTTCATCTACCCGGGGGTGGTGGGGCTGGTGTCCATCGGCATCGTGATCTTCCTCCTCAGCTATGTGGTGCCCCAGGTGGTCAGCGCGTTTTCCCAGGCGCGCCAGGACCTGCCCGGCCTGACCCTGGCCATGCTCACCGCAAGCGACTTCATCCGCGCCTGGGGGTGGCTGTGTTTCGGTGTGCTGGCGGGCGGGTTCTGGAGCTGGCGGATATACCTGCGCAACCCTCGGGCACGATTGAACTGGCACGCGCGTGTGTTGCGCCTGCCGTTGATCGGGCGTTTCGTGCTGGGGCTCAATACGGCACGTTTCGCCTCCACCCTGGCGATTCTCGGCGCCGCCGGGGTGCCGCTGCTGCGGGCGCTGGAAGCGGCGCGACAGACACTGTCCAACGACCGCCTGAGCCTGAGTGTCAGCGATGCCACGGCGAAGGTCCGCGAAGGGGTCAACCTGGCGGCCGCCCTGCGGGTGGAAAAGGTCTTTCCGCCGTTGCTGATCCACCTGATCGCCAGCGGCGAAAAGACCGGTTGCCTGCCCCCGATGCTCGAACGCGCCGCGCAGACCCTGTCCCGGGACATCGAACGTCGGGCCATGGGCATGACCGCGTTGCTGGAGCCCCTGATGATCGTGGTCATGGGCGGGGTGGTGCTGGTGATCGTCATGGCGGTGCTGCTGCCGATTATCGAGATCAACCAACTGGTTCAATAAACCGTCCTCGTCTGGTTGACACAGACCTTGTGGCAAGCACCGCTGCTCCGGGGATCTTTCACCGCAGGGCTGCGCAGCAGCCCCATGTCACCGCGCCAATCCGCCTGACACACCCGGGCGCAGTTGTGAAGGGCGCTTCGCACCCCAACGGGGAGATAAATCCCCTCGCCAGAAAAGCACACCGAGCAAAATAGACACAGACGCCGTCGACACCTCCCGAGCCTCGCTTTCGCCAAACTCGGGTTCCTCGTTCTGTCATCTTCCGCCGTTCGGCAACCATTCGCCGCCACTCCACGGCCAACCCTTGCCGTCCCCCCTGGAAAAACCGCCAGAACCCACGGCGCAGAGCCCCCGAACACCCGAGGAAAAAACTCGAAAAACAGCCCTCGGCTCCCGAGGTTTTTTCCTTTATCTGTCACCGGAAACTGCGAATTTCTAACCCATGGCCTCACCCCATCGCCACTGGCACAGGACCGAGCGCCATGACGGCAAGCACGCGTCAATCAACCTACGTACGAACACGATGAAAGGAGATTCTTCATGTTTAAGCGCAACGTTCTCGCGGTATCCCTGACCCTCGCCGGCCTCTGCGCCGCCCAGGCCGCCATGGCTGATGTCAACGGCGGTGGTGCGACCTTGCCTCAGCCCCTGTACCAGACTTCCGGCGTACTGACCGCTGGTTTCGCTCCCTACATCGGCGTGGGCAGCGGTGCTGGCAAGGCTGCTTTCCTGAACAACGACTACACCAAGTTCGTAGCGGGCAACACCAGCAAGAACGTGCACTGGGCTGGCAGCGACTCCAAGCTCAGCACCACTGAGCTGAGCAACTACGTCACTGCCCACGGCGCCGCCTGGGGTCCATTGATCCAGGTGCCTTCGGTGGCTACCTCGGTCGCCATTCCGTTCAACAAGACCGGCACCGCCAACGTCAACCTGAGCGTCAACCAGCTGTGCGGCGTGTTCTCCGGCCGCCTGACCGACTGGAGCCAGATCACCGGCTCGGGTCGTACCGGTGCGATCACCGTGGTCTACCGTGCCGAGAGCAGCGGCACCACCGAGCTGTTCACCCGCTTCCTGAACGCCAAGTGCGCTGAAACCGGCACCTTCGCCGTCACCACCAACTTCGCTTCCAGCTACAGCGGCGGTCTGCCAACCGGCGCCGTGTCTGCCACCGGCAGCCAGGCTGTGATGACTGCGTTGAACGCTGCCCAAGGTCGCATCACTTACATGAGCCCGGATTACGCCGCTACCTCCCTGGCCGGTCTGGATGACGCCACCAAGGTCGCTCGCGTTGCCGGTGTGTCCCCAGCCCCAGCCAACGTTTCGACTGCCATCGCTGCTGTTTCAGTTCCTGCCGCTGCCAACCGCGCCAATCCGAACGCCTGGGTGCCCGTGTTCGCCGCAACCACCAACCCGAACGACCCAAGCGTAGTGGCTTACCCATCCTCCGGCTATCCGATCCTGGGCTTCACCAACCTGATCTTCAGTCAGTGCTACGCCGATGCAACCCAGACCACCCAGGTGCGTGATTTCTTCACCCGTCACTACAACGCCACGGCAGCCAGCAGCAACGACGCCGCCATCACCGCCAATCGCTTTGTACCGCTTCCAGCGACTTGGAAAACCGCCATTCGCAGCAGCTTCGTAACCGCAACCAATGCCCTGAGCATCGGCAATGCGAACGTCTGCAACGGCATCGGTCGTCCGCTGTAACGAATCGCGCTAGCTCCATGCAACACGATCAGCAACGGCGCAAGCCGTTGCTGATCTTTTGCGTCAGGCCCCGACCAACACAGCCACATGAAATTTTCATGACAACCGTTCGGTCCCGAGCGGCTGTAACCGCCTAACCCCTATAACCAACGCTGGCAGCTTGATGGCAATGCCTTGCGACCCCTTAGAGCGAACCCGAAAGGATGAGTAGGATGCTGCGCTGCAAACCCCAGACGAACCTGAAGGCTCCACGTCGCGATGGCGAATTGTCGATGTTGCGACTCAAGCCGCTGGCCCAGGCCATTGCGCTGCTGATGGTGGCCGGCAATGCCCAGGCGGCGACGGCGTTCAGTTCGGCCTGGTTTGCCGCCAAGGGCGCCTCCCAGGCCGGTGGCGCGGGGCGGCCCGCTACGGCGCAGCCAGGCATGCCGCCGCCTTTGGCGCAACAGCAACGGGCCAATGCGCAGTTGCAGCGTTCGTTGACCAACCTCAACAACACCGTGGCCGCCATCGCGGCCCAGCAGGCGGCGCAAGCGGCGGGGCGGCAAGCGGCGTTCGGGCAGGTGCAGACTGTGCCGGATGGATTGGGCGAGGGCGGCCTCAAGGTCGATAACAGCCTGACCCAGGGCTGGCTCAACGCCAAGGGGCCCAAGCAGACCCAGGCCGGCGGCAAGACCACGGTGACGATCGAGCAGACCGCCGACAAGGCGATTCTCAACTGGGAAACCTTCAACGTCGGGCGCAACACCACGGTGGATTTCCAGCAGCATGCGGACTGGGCCGTGCTCAACCGGGTCAACGACCCTCAAGCGCGACCCAGCCAGATCCAGGGCCAGATCAAGGGCGACGGCACGGTGATGCTGGTCAACCGCAACGGCATCATTTTCAGCGGCAGCAGCCAGGTCAACGTGCGCAACCTGGCGGCCGTGGCGGCCAATATCAGCGATGAGCAATTCAGCAAGCGTGGGTTGTACGTCGATGCCACCGGCAGCCAACCGACCTTCACCGACGCGGCGGGCAAGGTCGAAGTGCAGCAGGGCGCGCTGATCGAAACCCACCGCGCCGCTACCTCCACGGCCGGTGGTGGTTATGCCTTGTTGCTGGGCTCCGAGGTGGAAAACGCCGGTTCCATCATCACCGCCAAGGGCCAGACCACCCTGGCGGCGGGCGACAGTTTTTATATCCGCCGGGGCCAGGGCACCAGCGGCAACCTGCGTTCCACTACCCGTGGCAACGAGGTGGCGACGTCCCTCAAGCCCGGCAGCAGCGCCGGCACGGTGATCAACAGCGGACTGATCCAGGCCAGTACTGGCGATATCACCCTCACCGGACACCGGGTTGAGCAGAACGGCGTGGCCATCGCGACGAGTTCGATGGACACCCGCGGCACCGTGCACTTGCTCAACGCCTTCAACGACAGCACCGGCAGCGTGACGCTGGGGCAGGGCAGCGCCACGGCGGTGCTGCTCGATGCTGCGGGCGGCAGCGCCCTGGACAGCCAGCGCAATGCCGGACCGGCAGGCCTCGATGGCACGCCGAACAACCTGATCACCGGTCAATTCAACAACCTCAGCAGCGTAGTGGACCGCAGCGACCAGTCCCGGGTCGAGATCGTCAGTGGCGCCAGTGTCGACTTCCAGAACGGCTCCATCACCCTGGCCACCGGCGGCCAGGTGGCCGTCAGCGCCGCCGGGCGCAGCCTGGTGCGCGATGGTGCGGTGATCGACGTGTCCGGTGCCATCGGCGTCAAGGTGGCGATGGAGTCCAATTCCATCAAGGTCAATGTACAGGGCAACGAGCAGCGCGACGCACCGGTGAACCGCGACGGCGGCAAGTTGACCAACAACGATGTCTGGGTCGACGTGCGTGACCTGGTCTACGTGCCGGCGGGCACCAACGGTTACGCCACTGACCGCTGGTACACAGCGGGTGGTCTGTTGGAAGTCGGCGGCTACCTGGGCACCCGAGGGCACAGTGTCGGCGAATGGGCGGCCCAGGGCGGTACCCTGACGTTTACCGGCAACGATGTCGTGACCCAGCAGGCGGCCCAGTTGAACCTGTCCGGCGGTACCCTGGACGTACAGAGCGGCTACCTGCGCCAGTCCTGGCTCAAGGGCGCTGACGGGCGTTTGTATGAGTTGTCCAGGGCGCCGGGTGACATCCTCTACACCGGCATCTACAAGGGCTACGAAGACCACAGTCAACGCTGGGGCCAGACCGATTACTACTACAACCCGCTGATCGCCCCCCGCGAGCGCTTCGAGGCCGGTTACACCGTCGGCCGCGACGCCGGCAAGCTGGTGGTGTCGACCCGCAACGCGGTGCTGGAAGGCCAGATCGTCGGCGAGGTCTACCAGGGCGAGCGCCAGACCCAGGCGCCGAACCTCAACCTCGACGGCTACCAGCAATCGCAAAACGCCGTGGCCCGTCGGGCCCAGTTGTGGGTGGGCAGCTACATGCCGATCTATGACAAGGCCAGTGGCGTGATCAACAGTGGCTTGAACCCCACCTTCGATCAGGTCACCGTCGGCAAGGTGACCGACAAGATTGCCGCAGGCTTGGACCTGACCTCGGCGGTCGGCAGCGACCGGCAAGGCAAGTTGATGCTGGATAACGCACTGCTCAATGGCTTCCAGCTCGGCGCAGTCAAGGTAGCGGCGGCTGAAGGCATCAAGATCGACGGCGCACTCAAGGTAGCCGACGGCGGGGATATCACGCTTTATGCGCCGCAGGTGGAAGTGAACGCCGACCTGACGGCCCGCAGTGGTCGCATTGTATTGGGTAACATCCTCAAGCAGGTCAGGACCGACAACTTCCAGATGGGAAACGTCACGCTTTCACCCGTTACAGGACAGCGGGCGACGGTCACATTGGGCGAAGGCGTCAAGCTGGACACCGCCGGACGCTGGAGCAATCTGCTGCTCGACGGCCACGACCGCCAAGGCCTGCCGTTCATTAACGGCGGCAGCGTGTCCGTGCGTAGCAGTGGTGATATCGATGTGCGCCGGGGCAGCCTGATCGACGTCAGTTCCGGCGCTGCGATCATGGCCGATGGCAAGACCCGGGGCGGCAAGGGCGGTGACTTGACCCTGATGGCGGCTACGGGGGCGTCGTCCGGCAACGGCGATCTGAACCTGGACGGTGAGTTGCGTGGCACCGGGGTGAGCGGTGGCGGGACCTTGAAACTGGCGGCCAACAAGGTGCTGATCGGCAACAGCGGTTCGTCCCTTGAACCCGGCACTTTGCAACTGGACGGCGATTTCTTCGATAAGGGCTTTTCAGCCTATGACATCACCGGCAACCAGGGCCTGACCGTGGCAGACGGGACCCGGGTCGATGTGACGATGCCAGTGTACCGTTTTGACGAGCAGGCGTTGAGCACCGGCAGCGGTGCAGACCCGGCCGGTGCCTTGCAGCGCTGGACGCCTGAGTTGTACCAGGAAGACGCGATCAAGGGGGTGCTGACCCAGCGTCGCGGCGCGAGCCTGAGCCTCAATGCCGGTACCGCGAATGCCAGTGCCGCCGACATGGCCGATACCGTATTGAACCTTGGCACAGGCAGCGTGATCAGCGTCGATCCCGGCCAGGGCATCGATGTGCGAAGCATCGGGCAATTGACCGCCAATGGCACGCTCAATGCCTGGGGTGGGCGGGTCAGCCTTACCGGGTTGGGCGTCAATGAAACGGTCAGCGACCCGGTCAATGCCCAGGGGCATGGCCGTTCCATCTGGCTTGGCGAGCAGGCGCTCATCGACGTCTCCAGTCGGGCCGTGACCGCCCGCGATATGCGTGGCCAGACCTACGGCCTGGTACGCGATGGCGGGCAGATTGTCATCGGTGGCCAGATCGATGTCGCGAAAGGATCGGCCTCGGCGTCCGAATTGTTCGTGGTGGTGCGCGAGGGCGCGCGCCTGCAGGCGGATGGCAGCCAGGCCGTGCTGGATATTCCCGGCCAGGGCCGCACGACGGTGGCGAGCAATGGCGGCAGTATTTCCCTGGCATCGGCCAACGGGTTGTACCTGGATGGCGCCTTCAGCGCCCGTTCGGGTGGGGCGGGGGCGGCGGGTGGCAAACTGTCGGTGGCGCTGGAAACGCCCTACTACGTGAAGAATGCCGTCAATGATCGAGTGCTGAAGGTGCGTGAGTTGGTGCTGGGGCAGTCCGCTCAGGCAAGTTTGCCGGGTGGCAGTGCCCAGACCGTGGCGGATTCATTGGTCTATGGTCATGGGCGGTTGGGTGTGGACCAGGTCCGGTCGGGCGGTTTCGACAGCCTGGCCCTGCTGAGCAATGGGCTGTTGAGTGTCGACGGTGACGTTTCGCTGTCTCTGGGGCAGAGCCTGAGTCTGTATGCCCGCAGCTTCGGGTTGGGTGCAACTGCACCAACCCATAGCCAAGTCCGGCTCAACGCCTCGCACGTGCTGCTATCGGGTCTGGCGGGACGTCAACCGAACAAGGACAACTACAGCCGACCGGTGATCGAGGGCGGTGTATCGCTGTTGGCGAACAAATCGGTCTTTGCAGTCAATGCCGACCTGCTGGATGTGCAGGGCAACGTGATGTTCAGCAGCAAAGGCACTGTGCTGCAGGCCGATGGCAGCTCCGTCGAGATGGAGCGCGGCGGTTTTGACCGGGTGCAGTTGAACAGTCGGGGCGATATGCGGTTGCTGGCCGGGTTCTCCGGCGACGATTTGCCTCAGGGCTTCACCACTCAGTTATTGACCCCCTCGGACATGATCCTGCGGGCCGCGCAACTGTATCCGGCGACCGGGGTTGGCGCACGGGTGTTGGCGGGATATGGCTGGGGCGCTGAGTCCGGAAGTGGCACCAAACTCTATGATCCGGCGCGCAGCCTGGTCATCGGCCGTACGACCCGGATCGCACCCCAAGTGCCTTATTCGGTATTTGGCCGCTTGCAATTGGGCAGTGCGAAGATCGAACAAGGTGGTGTCGTCCGGGCACCTCTGGGGTTGCTGGAAATCGGCACGAACAGCTCGGAAGGGGTATCCGATCGGGTGGAGTTGTTGCCAGGCAGCCTGACGTCGGTCAGTGGCAAGGGATTGGTGCTGCCGTATGGTGGCACCGTCGATGGTCAAAATTACCAGTACGCCGGCAAGAAAGTCGTGTTGCTGGGGCAAGGAGGGGTTCCTTCCGCCAACGGTGATCTCGAAATCGGCGTGATTCTCGGTGGCAGGTCGGTGGCGGCCGAGGCGGGCTCGGAACTGGATCTTTCGGGTGGAGGTGATTTGCTTGGCGCCGGTTTCATTTCCGGCCGCGGTGGCTCGACCGATGCGCGTTTCAATCCGCTGGTGCAAATGGGTGCCAACGGCGGATTCACCTTGCCTGGCCTGTCCAGCAACCCGGTCTACGCCATCGTGCCAGGCAACCAGAGCCAGTACGCGCCGGTCGCTCCGGAGGGCGGCGCCGTGGATCCGAGGGTAGGGCAGCAGATCACCATCGGCGCCGGCGTTCCTGGGTTGCCGGCGGGTACGTATACCCTGATGCCGTCCACCTATGCCTTGCTGCCGGGGGCGTTCCGGGTCGAGGTCAATGGCTTGGCGGGGCAAGGCGTCACAATGGGCGCGCAGCAGATGCGCAACGGCTCCTGGACTACCGCTGGTGTGTTATCGGTGGCCAATACCGGGCAGCGTGACAGTCTGTCCAGCCAGCTCATCCTGACGTCGGGCGATGTGCTGCGTCGCTACTCGCAATACAACGAAACCAGCTACGCCCAGTTTGCCGTGGCCGACGCCACGCGCTTGGGCGTCCCCAGGGCCCTGTTGCCGGTCGATGCCAAGACCTTGAAGTTGAACCTGGCGACGGGCGCTGGAGACCAGGCCTTCACCTTCAAGGGCGTCGGCAGGTTCGCGCCTCAGGCCGGGGGATTCGGCGGCACCGTCGCGGTGGTTGCCAGCAACGGTACCGCACTGGAGGTGGTCGCCGAAGGGCGGGGGGCCACGACCGGCTTCGAGGGTGTGACCCTCGAAGCCGAGAGTCTCAATGCGCTGGATGCGTCACGGCAGGTGATTGGCGGCCAGTTTTCAGTACTATATGGCCAAGGTGGCAATTACATCACGCCACAGCGGGTATCGCGCAGCGTGACCTTGCGTGAAGGTGCGACGCTGGCAGCGCCCGAGGTTTTCCTGTTGGCCGACGGCGGCGACCTGTTGGTGGAGCAAGGCGCCGCCATCAACACTATCGGGCAGGGCAAGGCGGCATACGATGCCCGTGATGGCTTTATCTATAACCTCAATGTGAGGAACCAGAATTACAACATGCTGGCGGCCTCCAACGGCTTGCTCAACGTGTTGGCTCCGCAGTCAGGCTCCATGGGCTCGGTCAACATCGGCGGGTGCAGCCTGACACCGTGCAGCGGCGTGACCCGGATTCACTCCGAAGGCAGCATCGTTGCAGCCTCCGGCAGCAGCCTGGAACTGGACGACCAGGTGCGTTACGGCACCCGTCACCTGACCCTGGCCCTGAGTAACATCAATGTCGGCACCGCCCAGGCATTGAGCGATGCGGCGGGACGCAACGTATTGCCTGCCGGCCTGACCCTGAGCCAGACGGTGCTCGATCGCCTGTTGCGTGGCGACACCCAGTATGGCGCTCCGTCCCTGGAAACCCTCGAACTGTCGGCCAGTCAGGCGCTGAATTTCTACGGCACCGTCAGCCTGGATACCTATGACCTGACAACCGGCAAGTCACGCCTGAGCAACCTGATGCTCAGCACCCCGGCCATCTATGGCGCCGGCAGTGTCGACGACGTGGCGACCATCCGCACCGCGAACCTGATCTGGAACGGTGCTGTCGGCGCGCCGGGTTCGGTGATCGCCGGTGGGGCCGGTACCGGTGCCGGTCGCCTGGACATCCAGGCCCAGCGCATCGAATTGGGCTACGGCGACTTTGCCCAGCCCAGCTCGGTCACTACCCTGGATCGCCTGGCGCTGGGATTCGCCAACGTCAACCTCAGCGCCAGCGAGCGTCTGACCGCCAACCACAAGGGCAGCCTGGCGGTGTATCGAAGCCAGGGAAGTTATGACGCCAAAACAGGCTACGCCTATAGCGGCGGCAATTTGAATATCCTCACCCCGTTGCTCACCGGTGAAGCCGGTTCGGTCAACCGCATCACGGCGGGCGGGGCGGTCAACGTGACCGGCACGACCGCCAGGCCGGGCACTGTCTCCGGGCTTGGGGGCGAGTTGTCCATCAAAGGCGCGAGCCTCAATTTGGCCAGTGCCGTGGTGCTGCCTGGCGGCAAGCTTACCCTCAGCGCGACGGATGACCTGACCCTGGCCGATAAGTCGCTGATCGACGTGGCTGGTCGCGCAGTCACTTTCAACGACGTGACACGCTACAGCGCTGGTGGCGAGGTGATCCTGCAAAGCCAGAACGGCAATATCCGCCAGGCTGATGGGGCCAGCATCGATTTCTCGGCTCGCAACAACCAGGCTGGCCGGCTCAGCGCGGTGGCCCTGGACGAGGCCGCCGGGATCGTTGATTTGCAGGGGCGGATTCTGGGTGGCAGCACAGGCGAATATGACGCTGCAGGCATCGCCATGCCGTACCTGGCCGGCGGTGTGGAAATCCAGGCCCAGCGCCTGGGCGGGGGCGGTAGCCTGAGTGAGCAGTTCGCTGCGTTGAACCAACGGTTGAACGAAGGACAGGTATTCGGTTCCCGTGGTTTCCAGCTCAAGCAAGGCGACCTGGTGATCGGCAACGAACTCAGGGCCTCGGCCATCAGCGTGTCGCTGGATAATGGCAGCCTGCTGGTCAACGGCAAGGTCGACGCCAGTGGCGAGCGGGTCGGCAGCATCCGGCTCGCGGCCGGGCGTTCCCTGACCCTGGGCAGCAACGCGTTGCTCGATGCCCACGGCGCCCGTCTGCGGGTGGACAGCTACGGCAAGATCATCGATTCACCGAACCGTGCCATCGTCGACCTGACTTCCCGCGGCGGTGTGCTGACCCTGGCCGAGGGTGCACGTATCGATCTGCGGCATGGCACTGCGGCGCCCGCCGGGCAGCACGACGGCCGTGCCCGTGGCACGCTGGAACTCAATGCGCGACGTGCCGGCTCGGCTCCGACCCAGGGCGACATCGCCATTGACGCCCGCGATGGCCTGGATATCCAGGGCGCTCGTTCGATTGCCGTCAACGGTACCTGGCAGTACAACGACGCAGCCTACGGCAGCGATCCGGCGGCCAGCGGTCGGCCTTATCAGGTCATCGACCAGGCGTACCTGGATGGCAAGCACCAGGACAGTATCGCTTTCATCAACGCGGCCCTGGCCAACGGCGATTTGATGCAACGCAAGCTCGCCGGTCTGAACAACGCTCGATATGCCGATGCGTTCCACCTGCGGCCCGGTGTGGAGATCGTCAGCGCGACGGCCGACGGTGACCTGGTGGTGCGGGGTGACCTGGACCTGTCCGGTTATCGCTACGCCAGTGTGAATCCGCGCGCTCGTAAAACCGCCGTGTACGGCTCCGGTGAGTCGGGTGCACTGACCCTGCGCGCCGGGGGGGACCTGAACATCTATGGCAGCATCACCGACGGTTTCGCCCGGCCGCCCGCCACCAACGATGACAAGGGCTGGGTGCTGTTGCCGGGCATCGATTTCGCCGCGGGCGATATCGTCGTGCCCGGTACCGGTGTGACCTTGGCGGACGACACGGCGTTTCCGGCAGGCTCGGTGCTCAACTTCGACGTGCCACTCAAGGGTGCCACCCTGGCGGCGGGAACACGCCTGCCGGTCGCCGCGACGCTTGATCAACCACTGGAGCTGCCGGCCGGTACGGTGCTGGCCGCGGCGGTGCATGACGCCTCGGGTAACCTGTTGTTCGCAGCCGGCACCTTGTTGGCTTCGGCTCAGACCCTCGAGGCAGGAACAGTCCTGGGGGCTGGCAGCCTGCTGGGCACCAGCGCAACCATAGGCAGCCTGATCTGGCCTAAAGGCGTTGCATTGCCAGGCATTGCGGACGCGAGCAACAGTTTGACCAATGTGCAGCGTCTCAATGGCGCCCTGGCACTGAGCGTGGGCTCGAAAATCCCTTCAGGTACCGACATCAAGCTGCCGGCCGGTGTGGAGTCGGTGCAGTTGCGTCCGGAAGTGGCGGGGAGCAACTGGGCCATCGCCCCGATGCTGGCCGAGGGTTCGCAATCCTGGTCGTTGCGCCTCGTGGCGGGGGCCGATACACAGGCGGCTGACAGTCGGGTCGTGAAGCCCGTGTCGGCCAGAGGCGATCTGCATCTGGCCGACAGTCATTACGGCGTGTTTGGCGTGCCGAATATGGTGTGGACCGAAGCAGGATCGCTGGAGTTTTTTGGTGACACCAGCATGGTGGGGCAACCCGTGGACTTCGCAGGGTTCGGCGATCCGAACCTGTGCATCGACGATCCGTCTCGCTGTGAAGTGGGAGGTCCTCCGGGGTATAAGCCGGGCAGTCAGCGCTGGAGCGTCATTCGCACCGGCACGGCAGACCTTGAGTTGCTGTCGGCAGGTGACTTGAGGATGGATTCTCTTTACGGGGTCTACACCGCCGGCAGCTCGGCCAGCGCAACCTACGCCGGCGATCCGTACAACCAGCCCAAGGCGTTGGGGGCAGGAGGTACGGTGCTCAATGACGAGACAGGCGAAAACGAGCAATTCGTGGACGGCGGCGTCAACAGTGTCTATCGCGCCTGGTACCCTGACTCTGGCGGTAACCTGACCCTGAAGGTCGGTGGTGACATGACCGGCAACGCCATGGATGTTTCCAGCAGCAGTTATGGGCGGCCCAACTCATTCGATACCGGTTACGACACGGTCAACGTTGGTAACTGGCTGTGGCGCCAAGGCAACGGCTCAGTTGCCACGGGTGCCGGGGCACAACCGTCCGCCTGGTGGATCAATTTTGGCAGCTACACCGCTGCGCAGGACCCCAGCATGGCCGATCTGATGGTCGGTTTTACCGGTTTCGGTACGCTTGGCGGCGGCGACCTGAATGTTCAAGTGGCAGGCGATGCCGGGATACTCGATCGACTGACGGGGAGTCTTCTCGAACCGCGCAGCAACAGCCGCAGTCAAGGGCTGGTCCTTGCCGTGGGCAGTACCGGGCGTGTAGGCGCCGATGGCAGGCTGCAACTGACAGGCGGTGGCGATCTCAATCTGCGCGTGGGGGGGGCTTTGAACCCCGAGAGCCTGATCGCCAACGGGCATCTGAACGGTGCGGTGATCAACCTGCGGGGCCACGTGCAGGTCGACAGCGGCGCCATCGGTCGAATCGACCTTCAATACGGCGACGCCGTCTCGGCACAGTCACCTGGAGAAACCCGAGCCTACGACTCCTTCAAATCCACACGAGGCTTTGCCACCGGTGGACTGACCCTCATGCCGGGGGACGCTACCTTTGATCTGGCAACTTCGGGCGACCTTGTCGTGATGGACGTCGCCGATCCGGGCCGGGCGCCGATGATGAGTGGGTCGCCCTTCAAAAACGCTGCGACTGACGGATCAGGCCTGAGCTGGTTCACGTTGTGGACGGCCAATACTGCGGTCGATTTGTGGTCGTCGGGAGGCAACCTGACACCTTTGACATCCAGCATCGCAACCGACCTGGCGGTGGTATATCCGTCCATCCTGAGGGCTGTGGCAGCCAGCGGCAGCCTTTATTACGGGAAGTCCTCAGCGCTCTATGATAATGGCTACAACGGCAACGACCGCCCAGCGCTGCTGCTCGCTCCCGGCATCAACAGTGAGCTGCAGTTCATGGCCGGCGATTCCATCTACGGTGGCGACATGTCGGTCAGTCGTTCCGGTGCTGCCTCCGAGGCCCTGGCCACACCGTTGCGACCGGCTTTTGCCGGGCTCGTCAATGGTAGTGTGGCGCTCAGCAATCTCTCCGCCGATGCCAATCGTGCGCGTCCCAGCGCGAATATCCTGCCGTTGCTTGCGTTCGATACCAGCAGCGCTTCCAGCGAGTGGGCCGGCAACACGGATCCTGCTCGCTTCTATGCACTCACCGGCGATTTGCTGGCCGTCGCGAGCGGACGAACGATGAGGTACACCTCCGAGAACGATAGCCGATTCGGGCAGATTGCCTATGAAGGCATGGGGGCTGTCTGGATGAGGGCCGGACGAGACATTGTAAGCAGTGGTATACCGCTGGGCGGCTCGCTGAACAGCGACTTCTTCCTGGGGAACTACACCAGTACCGGCAATCTGTTGATCCACAACAACCCCACCGACATCTCCATCGTCTCGGCCGGGCGCGACATCCTCTACAGCAACTTCAACGTCGCCGGCCCCGGCCTGCTGGAGATCACCGCCGGGCGCAATATCCTGATGGAAGACAAGGTCAGCATCACCAGCCTCGGCGCCGTGGTACCGGGTGATTCGCGCCCTGGGGCGAGCCTGGTGCTGCAAGCCGGCACGGGTCTCGACGGGGCGGACTACCAGCGCTTCTTCAAGGCGTACCTGGACCCGGCAAACCAGGCCCTGGCCGGCGTGCCCCTGGCGAACCAGGACGGCAAGGTCGCCAAGACCTATGAAGCTGAATTGGTGGATTGGCTGGAGCAGCGCTTCGGCTTCAGCGGCGACAGCGAGCAGGCCCGCGCCTATTTTGCGGCGCTGCCAGCCGAGCAGCAGCGGGTGTTTGCCCGCAATGTGTACTTCGCCGAGCTCAAGGCCGCAGGCCGTGAGTACAACGAAGCCGGCGGTGTGCGCCAAGGCAGCTACCTGCGGGGACGGGAAGCGATCGAATGGCTGTTCCCGACCAAGGACGTGGCGGGCAATCCGATCACCTACAAGGGCGACATCACCCTGTTCGGCGGGGCAGGCGTGCACACCGACTTCGGTGGCAGTATCCAGATGCTCACACCGGGTGGCGGGCAGACATTCGGCATCGAGGGCAACGCACCGCCGTCCACCGCCGGGGTCATCACCCAGGGTGAGGGGGATATCCAGTTGTACGCCCGCAACAGCATCCTGCTGGGCCAGAGCCGGATCATGACGACCTTCGGCGGCTCGATCCTCGGTTGGTCGGCCCAGGGCGACATCAACGCCGGCCGGGGTTCGAAAACCACCGTGGTCTATACGCCGCCCAAGCGCTTGTACGACACCTGGGGCAATGTGTCCTTGTCGCCGTCAGTGCCGAGCACGGGTGCCGGTATCGCCACCCTCAACCCGATTCCCGAGGTGGCGCCGGGGGATATCGACCTGATCGCGCCGCTGGGCACCATCGATGCGGGCGAGGCCGGAATCCGGGTATCGGGCAACGTCAACATCGCGGCGCTGACCGTAGTGAACGCGGCCAACATCCAGACCCAGGGCAAGTCCACCGGGGTGCCGCTGGCGGCCTCGGTGAACACCGGGGCGATCACCTCGGCCAGCTCGGCGGCGTCCTCGGCCACCCAGGCGGCTGAAGATGTGGCCCGCCAGCAACAGAATGCGGCGCGGCAGAACCAGGCATCGGTGTTCACCGTGCAGGTGGTGAGCTTCGGTAACGAACAACTGGCGCCGTCCCGGGACGGCGCCAGCCGCGAAACCCCAAGGGCCTACGACCCGGCCAGCCCGGTGCAGGTACTGGGCGCCGGCCCCCTGGACGAGCAGTCAAGGCAGCGTCTGACCGAGGAAGAGCGGGGGCGGTTGAGTTTGTAGGGGGCTGAGCTTGCAGTGAGGTGGGCTGTGCTGGCGTCATTGCGGGCAAGCTCGCTCCCACAGGGAACCGGGGGGGCTTTTGCATGCACCACAGTGCCCATTGTGGGAGCGAGCTGGCTCGCGATAGCGGTGGGAGGGTTACAGCCAGCGCGGTGTGGTGAAGAACGAGGCCATTTCCGAGCGAGCCAGGGCGGAGCCGAAATAGGGGCCTTGGACGTGGTCGCAGGCCACACTGCATAGTTGCCTGAATTGCCGGGCATTTTCGATGCCTTCGGCAGTGACCATCAGGCCGACGCTGCGACTGAGGCGGATCATCGCCAGGACTCCGGCCTCGTCGTGCTCCAGGCCCAGCTGGGCGAGGATGTTGCGATCGAAACGGATGCCATCGAACGGCTGGTTCAGCACTTCGCGCAGGGAGGCGATGTTGGTGCCGAACTTGTCGATGTTGATCAGCACACCGACATCCTTGAGGGCATGCAAGGTCGTGGCGACAGTCTTGTGGTCCACCAGCAGGATGCCTTCGGCCACTTCCAGGGTCAGGCGATGGGGTGCCAGGCCGCTTGCATCCAGGGCCGTTTGCACCTGGTTGAGCAGGAAACCGCTGCTGAACCATTTGGGCGAAACCGCCAGCGACACGTTGACCGGCGTCGGCCAGCTTGCCGCTTCCTCACAGAGATTGGTCAGCATCCACGTCCCCAGCTCTTCCAACTGGCCTGACGTTTCGGCGACGGGTATGAAGTCGCTGCCGCTCAGTTCACCTTTTTCGGGATGGTGCCAGAACATCTGGGCTTCGAACCCATGCAACTGCTCGGCATTCACATCGAAGCGGGGCAGGTAGCGCAACTCCAGCTGGCCGTGGTGCATGGCATCGCGCAATTGCTGCTCATAGCGGCGGCGGTCCCGGGCCACGTTGCCCATCGCTTCCACGTACACGCGCCAGGTGTTGCGGCCGGCAGCCTTGGCCGCATACAGGGCGATGTCGGCCTGTCGCAGCAGCTCGTCGGCGCGGGTTTCACCGGGTTGTGCCCAGGCAACGCCGATGCTCACCCCCAGGTACAGGGTATTGCCGTCCAGGTGCATGGGGCGCTGCATGCAGTCGATCAGGCGCGCGCACAGTTGCTCCAGGTCCTGCGAATCGCCCGGCTCAGGCATGACGATGACAAATTCATCGCCCCCCAGGCGAGCCACCAGGTCGGTGCCGCGCACGTTTTGCACAAGCAGATGCGCCACTTCCCTGAGCACCTTGTCGCCCACGGCATGCCCCAGGGAGTCGTTGACCGGCTTGAATCGGTCCATGTCCAGGTTCAACACGGCCAGCGGGACGCCGCTGGCCGGATCCAGGTGTTCGTTGAGGCAGTCGAACAACCGGTTGCGGTTGGCGAGCCCGGTCAGCGGGTCGTGCAGCGACAGATGCTTGATCTGGGCCAGTGCCCGCAGCTCATCGGTGATATCGGTGGCGGTGCCGCGAAATCCCAGGGCGCCGGCTTCGATGGCCCGCACCGAGAGCTTGCAGGTACGCATGCGCTGGTTGCGCGCGGTGTACTCGCACAGCAGCGGGGAGGACGAACCACTGCTGGCGCCGCCCAGTAACCATTGGGCGATGGAAATGCTGCCGCCGTGTGGATGCAGCAGCCTGTGCAAGGGTTTACCCAGCCATTCGCCGGGACTGAAACCGGTCACCTGTTCGAAGCGTTCCGAGAGGTAGGTCAATGTCCCTTTGGCGTCTACCTCCCATAGCCAGTCGGACGACACTTCGGCAATGTCCCGGAAGCGTTCTTCGCTGCGCTCCAGGGCCTTGCGGTGGGCCAGCAGGCTGTCGTACTGGCGCTGCTGGGCACGGAGCATCATCAGCGCATGCCGCAACACGGCGAGCGCCAGGATCCCCAGGATCAGCAACGCCACGATCAGCAGCGGCAGCAAGACCTTGCGCAGGTCGTGTCCGGGAGTGGCCGGTCGCCAGGCGAGGGCTTCCTGGCCTTGGCCGTCAAGGGCCTGGTCATCAAGGGCTAGCTGGGCGGTGCCCTGCGGCCCCTGGGTTGCGGTGATGAATGCATCGGGCAAGGCAAAATCCCGGGCCAGGGCCTGTAGGGAAGCAGCGTCCAGGACTTTCACGAATAACAGCAGGCTGGGCGGCCCTGGTATTTCGGGCACGCTGTTGTCGGTGCCGATGGTGATGGCCGAGGCGGCGACGAATGCCGGCGCATTGTTGTGATGCAACAACTTGACCACGACCTCATCGTGGTTTTCCGGGGCCCTGGCAAGTTTCGCGAGCCCTCGCAGGTCACCGGCCAGCCAGGTATCGGCATCGACCTCGTCCATTTTCCCGTCGATCACCGAATACACGGTTTTCCCGCTCGCGGACACGACGAATACCGCCTGGTAGCCGTAAAGCGAATAAACGCTGCTACCAACGTTCTCCTGGTCGTAGGCCCACTCCTTATCCACCGTCACATGCAGGTGCCGGTAGGCGTCGCTCCACTTGGAGTAGTCACTCAAGTCACGTGCAATTGCGGTGCGGATCCCCTCGATGGCCCGCTGGGCGAAGAAAAGGCTCTGTTCCCGGGCGCGCTCATCCTGGTTCTGAGTGATGTTGAGCAGCACGCCGATCGCCAGGGCGGACATGACAAACAGCAGGAGCATGATGGCCGGGAAGGTGCGTCGGGTGAAGCTACGGGTCGGCAGCCCCGGGGACAGGTCGGTGGAATGGTCACCAGCATCTTCAGTCATAAACAAGCCATCGGCAAAACGCGAAATATCCCGCACGACTTTGTATCGGCTGTCGGACAATTAACTTAATTGCCCGACAGCCGATGTACAGCTGCGGATTGCGCGCTGCGCGAGCGCTTGGCGCTATTGCTTGTCCTTGCGGTGCCCCGGCAGGAGCCCGCTCAGCACCTGCTTGGCCGTCTGCGCCAGGATGCCTGCCTCGTTCGGATCGCCCTGGAGCAGGGTGCTGGCGAATTTCTTCGCCTGTTCCAGCTTGATATGGGGAGGCAGCGGCGGGACGTCGGGGTCGGTGCGAAATTCGATCAGTACCGGGCGATCCGCCGCCAGTGCGGCTTCCCAGGCGCCGGCCACATCATCCTCATGCAGTACCAGGATGCCTTTGAGGCCAATGGATTCGGCGAACAGGTGGTAGGGCACGTCGGGAATGTCCTGGGAGGCTTCGAACTTGGGGTCGCCCTCCATGACCCGCTGTTCCCAGGTCACCTGGTTCAGGTCCCGGTTGTTGAACACCGCACAGACCCAGGCGCCATTGCCCCAGGTCCGCCAGTACTTGGCCACGGTGATCAGTTCCGCCATGTTGTTCATCTGCATCGCGCCGTCTCCCACCAGGGCGATCACCGGTCGGTCCGGATGGCAGAATTTCGCGGCGATGGCATAAGGCACGGCGGCGCCCATGGACGCCAGGCCGCCGGACAACGAGCACATCATGTCGCGACGGATATGGAGGTCCCGGGCATACCAGTTGGCGCAGGAGCCTGAGTCGCAGGTGACAATGGCGCGATCCGGCAGCCGGGGCGACAGTTCGAATGTGACCCGCTGCGGATTGATCGGCTTGGCGCTGACCAGGGCGCGCTTCTCCAGGGTCTGGTCCCAGCGCTGGCGCCAGTGCTCGATTTTCTCGCGCCAGCTGCGGTCGGTCTTCTCTTCGATCAGTGGCAGCAGGGCCCGCAGGGTATCGGCGCTGTCGCCGTGCAGGTTGACTTCCATGGGGTAGCGCAGGCTGAGCATGTCCGCCTGAATGTCGATCTGCACGCCCCGGGCCTGGCCCTCGGGCGGCAGGAACTCGGCGTAGGGAAAGCCGGAGCCGATCATCAGCAATGTGTCGCAACCGGCCATCAGGTTGTCGCTGGGCTCGGTCCCGAGCAGGCCGATGGAGCCGGTGACCCAGGGCAGGTCGTCCGGCACCGCCGCCTTGCCCAGCAGGGCCTTGGCCACCCCGGCACCGAGTTTCTCGGCGATGGCGATCACTTCATCGGTGGCCTGCAGCGCTCCGGCGCCCACCAGGATGGCGACTTTCTTGCCGGCGTTCAGCACATCGGCGGCCTTGCGCAGGTCTTCTTCGTAGGGCACGACCCTGGGTTTGCGATAGCCGACGCCGGAATGCAC
Source organism: Pseudomonas sp. 7SR1 (assembly GCF_900156465.1). Classification (NCBI taxonomy): domain Bacteria; kingdom Pseudomonadati; phylum Pseudomonadota; class Gammaproteobacteria; order Pseudomonadales; family Pseudomonadaceae; genus Pseudomonas; species Pseudomonas sp. 7SR1. The sequence goes on along the minus strand of NZ_LT707064.1, from coordinate 4,864,192 downwards.
GGTGCCATGCTTGTGGGCTGGCGCCGCGTAGGGCATCTCCTGGAGGTCGTTGGGCAGGATCAACGCCGTGACCCGGCGCTCGCCCACGGCCGTGCGCACGGCGCGGTCCACCAGATGGCGGACCTGGGCGGGTGCGCTGGCTTGCTGCACGAACGCCCCGGCGACATCCTTGAACAGGCTGACCAGGTCCAGTTCCTGCTGGTAATGCCCGCCCAGGGCGGCGCGGGCCTGCTGGCCGCAAATGGCGAGCACCGGCATGTGATCCATTCGGGCGTCGTAGAGTCCGGTCACCAGGTGGGACGCGCCAGGCCCCGAGGTGGCGATGCATACCCCCAGCTCGCCGGTGAACTTGGCGTGGGCACAGGCCATGAAGGCTGCCATTTCTTCGTGTCGGGCCTGGATGAAACGGATTTTCCCGTTGGCGCGGTTCAACGCGCCAAAGACGCCGTTGATGCCATCGCCCGGATAGCCGTAGATCCGGCGAACCCCCCATTCGTAAAGACGTTCCACCAGAAAATCACCGACGGTCATGCTCATGTCTGTCCCTCGTTTCAGGCCGCGAGCCGCTTGGAGCGGCGTGCAGCGGTTGGCGTGCTTACAGACTTGACCGACACAGGCCGCGCAAGGTTTAGATTTTTTCCGGGGCGGGTGCCAGGGCCGGGCGTGTATCTCAGTGTGTACCGGGGCAGGGCGGATACATCTGCTTGACGAAGGGGCGGGTCCGGGACACAGGCCGGATACACACCGACGATTAACTACGCCAGCCAGCCGGGACCCATACGCGGTGCCGGTGACTGGCGATCGAATCCCTGGAGGAAATACCCCATGCTCAACTTCTCGCGCAATTCGTCCCTGGCACTCGGCCTGGCCCTGGTCGGTGGCCTTGGCCTGTCCTCGGCGGCTTCTGCTCTGACCATGAACGACCTGGCCCAGGGCTATACCCTGGCAGCGGCCGATACGGTGAAGAAACCTGCCGAAGGCAAGTGCGGCGAAGACAAGTTCGCCAAGACCGATACCAACCACGATGGCAAGGTCTCGCGGGACGAGTTCATCGCCGCCGCACCGGAGCGTGCGGCCGAGTTCGACAAGATCGACGCCAACCACGACGGCGGCATATCCCTGCCGGAAGCCAAGCAATACCTGTCGGCCCAGGCCAAGACCGCCGAAGGCAAATGCGGCGAGGGCAAGTGCGGGGCGGCAATCGAGTCCTGATCCTCCGCCTTTGGGGAGCCCCGACTGGTACATGAATGGGGCAGGCGTGTTTGTGTGGCGAGGGGTTGACGCTCCTCGCCACAGGTCGGTGGCGACGTGCCCCCATCCGTCGTGGCTCTCCCTCTCTTGTTTGTCAAGGAGATGTGCCATGTCCCAAGAGTTTTGCCATAGCTTCAACCGTCCTGCCGCTGGTGCTTCATTCCCCCAGACCTCTGTCGGCCTGGGCTTGCGCCGGGCCTTGCTCGATGAACTGCGCGAGGCGCCTGCCGGTGATTTCGACTTCCTGGAGGTCGCGCCGGAAAACTGGATCGGCATCGGCGGCGCCCATGGCGCCGCTTTGCATGGGTTGGCCGAGCGTTTTCCACTGTCCTGCCATGGCCTGTCGCTGTCCCTGGGCGGGCCGGCTCCGCTGGACCTGGCGTTTCTCGCCCAGGTGCGCGGTTTCCTGGAGCGCTTCGATGTGCCGCTGTACAGCGAGCACCTGAGCTACTGCGGCGATGACGGGCATCTGTATGACCTGCTGCCGCTGCCCTTCACCGAGGAGGCGGTGCATCACGTCGCGGCCCGCATAAGACAGGCCCAGGATGTCCTGGGGAGACGCCTGGCGGTGGAAAACGTGTCTTACTACGCCGCCCCCCACCAGGACATGAGCGAGCTGGAATTCACCCAGGCAGTGCTGCACGAGGCGGATTGCTACCTGTTGCTCGACGTCAACAACGTCTATGTCAATTCGGTCAATCACGGTTTCGACCCCTGCGCATTCCTGGACGGCCTGGATCCCGGGCGGGTGGTGGCGATGCATGTGGCCGGGCATTACGACGAATCCGACACACTGAAAATCGACAGCCACGGCGCGCCGGTCAAGCCGGTGGTCTGGACGCTGCTGGCCAGGGCCTATGCGCGTTTCGGCATCCAGCCGACCTTGCTGGAACGGGATTTCAACTTCCCACCCTACGCCGCGCTGGTAGCCGAATTGCAGATCATCCGCCAGTTGCAGCGGCAAACCGCCGACCGGCAGGCGGTGATCCATGGCTGAACTCCGGCAGACCCTGCACCAACAGCAGCAGGCATTGACCGGCTACCTGCGCGATCCGGAGCGGTGTCCGGTCCCGTCCGGCATGGACGTGGAGCGGGCCCAGGTCTATCGCGACCTGATCTTCGAGAACATGCGCTCGTTACTCAGTGGCACCTTTGCGGTGCTGGTAAGCGTGCTGGGGCAGGACCGCTGGCGTGCCTGTGTACGCCGCTTCCTGCGCGAGCATCGCTGCGTCACGCCCAGGTTCGCAGAGATCGCCAGGGAGTTCGTGGACTATCTGTCGGCCCGGCCGGTGTCCGAGGAGCCGCCGTTCATGGCTGACCTGGCGCATTACGAGTGGGTCGAAATGGCACTGTTGCAATCGCCGGCCCAAGCCTTGCCCAACGATGACGAAACGTTGTGCCTCGACCGGCCCTTGCAGCTTTCGCCCCTGGCCTGGCCGTTGGCGTATGAATGGCCGGTGCATCGCCTGGCGCCGGATTACCAGCCGTCGACACCGCCATCCCAGCCAACCTTGCTGTTGGTCAGGCGTACCCCTGGGCTCGACGTGCGCTTTTCTGAACTCAGCCCCTTGGCCTGGCGGTTGTTGCAGCGTATCGAGCAATTTCCGGAACTGAAGGCACGGGCGCAATTGCTGGGATTGGCCGAAGAAGCGGGGGCGAATGCCTTCGAATTCATGGACAGCGCCTTGGCGCTGCTCAAGCGCATGCGAGAGGAAGGTGTGGTGGGCGCAAGACACTCGCCGCCGATTGAAACGCAAACCCTGTAAGAAGTGAGCTTGCTCGCGATGCCAGCGGGTCGCCATCAACCGTGACCGATACGCCGCCATCGCGAGCAAGCTCGTTCCCACAAGGTTTGTTTTCAGGCGTCGTTTCGACGGTTCAGGGCAGTCTGTAGCAGCGCATCCACGCTCAGTTTCCCCGCCCCCTGCAACAGCAGCGGCATCAACGCCACCAGGTAGATCAATGGGAGCTTGAAGTTGCCATGGCCTTTATTGGTGATCGCATAGCCCTGGGCCAGCTCGCTGAGGCTTGACCAGTCTGCGGGCCAATGCACGGCGGCGGTGGCCACCACGGTGACGATAATCAGTACCAGCGCCGATAGACGGGTGCCCAGGCCGATCAGCAGGGCGATGGCGCAGAGCAGTTCGGCCCACATCGACAGCTCCCAGTTCCAGCTGGCGGGCAACTGGTCGAAGGGAAATGGGAAGGCGGACTGGATTTCGCTGAACCAGTTCGTACCGTTCCATTTTTCCAGGCCGGATTCGAAGAACTCCCAAGCCAGGAACAGGCGCAGGCCCAGTGGCGCAAGCCATGCTCCGGCGTGATCGAGACGAGTGGGCAGGGCTTTAAGGATGCTTGGATACATGACGATCTCCCCGATTACGCTGCGTGTTGCAGAGGTTGGGCACGCGTGTTGGCCCGGCCCGGCGTGCCGACCAGGCGGATGATGGTGGTGGCGCAGGTCAGGCCAAACGGCAGTACGTACCCGTCGCTCGTGGGGACGCCCTTGAAGTCAGAGCAGGCAAAGATCGGGAAGCGACCCTGGAAACGCAGGGTGGATGGCGTGGTGGTGGCAGGCATGGCAAGACTCCTTGAGGTGTGGTTCCCGACCCTTTCAGTGGCCGGGGCTCGGGGAGTCTTTCAAGCGGGTGTAAGCGGGGTGTGTCGGGAACGCGGGGGATTGCAAGTTCGTGTGTGCCCGGCGACGGCAGACACATTGGCATACAAACCCGGATGCCAGGCCTTGTGGACGTTCAGCTGGCAGGAGCGGTTTCGCGGCTCAAGCGCAGCTCGGCGCACAAGCCGCCGCCCTCGCGATTGCTCAAGGTCAGCGAACCGCCCATGGCGATCGCCAGTTGCTGGGCAATGGCCAATCCCAGGCCCGTTCCGCCGGTTTCCCGGTTGCGCGAGCTTTCCACGCGGTAGAACGGCTTGAGCACCTCGGTCAGTTCGTGCTCGCTGATGCCGGGGCCACGGTCCAGGACCTGGATCGCCAGTTGGCCATTGCCGGTCAATTGCACGTGGATCTGCGCCGAGCCGCCGAATTTCAGTGCGTTGTCCACCAGGTTGACCAACACCCGGCGCAGGGCGTGGGGGCGGGTGTCGATGACGGCGGCGTTCTTGCCCGACAATTGAACGTCCTTGCCGGTGTCCTGGTAGTCGAACACCAGGCTGTCGAGGAACGCATCCAGGTTGATGCGGCAACTGGCTTCTGTAGCGCCATGGATGCTGCGGGCGTAGGCGACGCCTTCGCGCACCAGGTGTTCCATTTCGCCCAGGTCGCTCCACAGCTTGTCCTTTTCGATGCCATCGTCCATGAACTCCGCGCGCAGCTTCATGCGGGTGATGGGCGTCTGCAAGTCGTGGGAAATCGCCGCCAGCAGTTGCATGCGCTCTTTCAGGTAAGCGGCGATGCGCTCCTGCATGGCATTGAACGCCTTGGCGGCATGGACCACTTCGGTCGGGCCTTTTTCGTCCAGGCGCGCGCCGTGGGCGTTGGGGTCAAGGGTTTCCACGGCCTGGGACAGGCGGGTCAAGGGCCTGACGGCAATGCGCACGGCCAGCCAGGTGCAGCCGATCAACAATGCCAGCTGCCCCAGCAACACCACCGGCAGCCAGGGAGACAGGGGCGTCATGGCCGGGCGGACGTCGATGGTCAGCGGGCTGCCGTCGCCCAGGCGCAGATGGGCCTGGTAGTGCTTTTGCGGGCCGGGAATGTCGGTGAAGGTCAGCGCATAGGCCTGGCCGATGGCGTCCTGGATCGAGCTGACCGATATCGGCGCGTCTTCCGGGACCATGGGCTGGCCGGGCAGGCCTTCATCGAGCAGGTAGTTGTAGTTGCGCCGGGTGAGGCGGGGCAGCCAGGCCGGACGCTCGGAAGCGGGCAGGCGATCGAGGATGGCGACCGAGGTCGAAACGTCGGTTTCCAGGTTGCCGAGCATGGTGGTCTTGGCGCTCTGGTAGCGTTCGTAGTACTGGACACCGAAAGACAGGCCCTGGGCCAGGATCAGGCCGATCAGGAAGATCAGCGACAGCCTCGACGCGAGGGTCCGCGGCCAGCGCAATGACAGGTTCATGCCGAAACCTCGAGGATCTCGACCGGCAGCGAAAACACATAGCCTTCGCTGCGCACGGTCTTGATGTAGGCCGGCTCGCGGGCATCGTCCAGCAGGCGCTGGCGCAGCCGGCTGACCAGCAGGTCGATGGAGCGATCGAACAGGTCGGCATCCCGGCCCTGGGTCAGGTTGAGCAACTGGTCACGGTTGAGCACTCGCTGCGGATGGTCGAGGAACACCCGCAACAACCGGTATTCGGCGCCGCTCAGGGCGACCATGGTGCCGTCGGTATCGAGCAGATGGCGGGCCGTGGTGTCCAGGCGCCAACGACCGAACGCCAGCAGGCGCCCGCTTTCGGTCACCACCAGGTTGGGGGGCAGCATGCGGGTGCGGCGCAGCACCGCGTTGATGCGGGCCAGCAACTCCCGGGCGGCGAAGGGTTTGACCAGGTAATCGTCGGCCCCCATTTCCAGGCCGATGATGCGGTCGGTCTCGTCGTTGCGCGCGGTGAGCATCAGCACCGGCGTGGCCTTGTGCTTGCCGGCACGCAGCTCCCGGCACAGCACCAGCCCGTCGTCGCCCGGCATCATGATATCCAGCACGATCAGGTCCACCGGGGTGGTTTCCAGAAAGGTGCGCATCTGCCGGCCGTCGGCGACAACGGTGGTACGCAGGCCGTTCTTCTTCAGGTAGTTGCCCACCAGCTCTCTGATCTCGCGATCGTCATCCACGATCAACACATGGTCGACATGATCCATGGTGTACAGCCCCTTATGGCGTTTCGTTGGTGGTCAGTCTACAGACACCGACCGGCCTGGCTCGCGACGGTTTGTATTGCAGTGTATCTGGCGCGCGACGGATACACAGCGATGCAAAAAGCCGCCTGGCTCGATACAGGCGCGATACCTCGGTGGCATTCAATGGCTTCCAACGAGGCGACACCACGAGCCTCGACACAAGTCAGCCCATTGAACGAATCGAGGAATGCACCATGAACACCAAAGCCATCTACGCCGCCTGTCTTTTCGCCGCACTGAACATCTGCACCTTGTCGGCCCGAGCCGAAAGCAATGTTCCGGCGCAAACCTACGCCTACGGCTCCCACCTGGATATCCAGAAGGTGCTGTCGCTCACCGAAGACGCCAACCCGACCTGCGGTGTGGTGAACGCCCGGATGACCTACCTGGACTCAGCGGGCCACAAGCAGGCATTGGACTACCGCAAAATTTCCGAAAACTGCAATAACGAAAACTGATGAAAAAGATCAGGAATGCTCTCCAACCGTTTGTTGCAACTGGATTCATGTCACTGGATCGCCACGGGCCATGGTGCTGCGCAACGCTGTTTCAGGCCTCTCCAGGGCTGTTGCGCAGCCCCGCAAGCCACATCATGTCCGGTTGATTGATCCGACCTGGCTGCTTATCCATTCATCCATTATTAGGTGATGCCATGCTTCTGATCGCTTTTCTTGGCGGGATCCTGACGATCCTCAGCCCCTGTATTCTTCCGGTCGTCCCGTTTCTGTTCGCCCGTGCCGACCGGTCCCGCAGTTCGGTATTGCTGACCCTGGGCGGCATGGTGTTGACCTTCGCCTTGGTGTCGAGCCTGGCGGTGGTCAGCAGTGAGTGGGTACTGCGCGCCAGCAGCGTCGGCCGCCAAGTGGCCCTCGGGGTGATGGTGCTGTTCGCCTTGTCGCTGATGTTCAGCCGGGTCGGCACCTGGTTGGCGCGGCCGTTGGTGAACCTGGGCAATCGCATCGATGCCGGTGCCGGGCAGGTGGCCGGGCCGCTGGCGTCCGTGTTCATCGGGGTGGCCACCGGATTGCTCTGGGCGCCGTGCGCCGGTCCGGTACTCGGCGTGATCCTGACCGGGGCCATGCTGCAAGGCGCCAATGCGCAGACCAGCCTGTTATTGCTGGCTTACGGCCTGGGCAGCGCCTTGTCCCTGGGTGTGCTGATCCTCGCCGGACGCGGGCTGGTGGGACGCCTCAAGCTCTCCCTCCCGGTGACGACCTGGTTGCGCCGCGGCACCGGAGCCGTGGTGTTGCTGGCTGCCGTGGCGATTGGCACGGGTGTCGATGATCGTCTGCTGGCCAATACGTCCTCCCAGGGCGCGGCCACTCTGGAGAAAGGCCTTTTGGAGAACGTGCCCAAGGCGATCGACTACGTGGTCAGCAAGGCCAACGCCGCACCCATGCCGAACCTTCAATCCCAGGGGGCCATGCCTTCGCTGGACGGCGCGGTGCAGTGGCTGAACTCGCCTGCGCTGAGCAGCGAGTCCTTGCGCGGCAAGGTAGTGCTGGTGGATTTCTGGACCTATGACTGCATCAACTGTCAGCACACGCTGCCTTATGTGAACGGCTGGGCGAAAAAGTATGAGAAGGACGGATTGGTGGTGATCGGCGTCCACACACCGGAATATGGTTACGAGAAAATCATCGACAACGTGCGCCAGCAGGTGCGCAAGCTGGATATCCAGTACCCGGTGGCTATCGACAACCAGTATGCGATCTGGCGCGCCTTCAACAACCAGTACTGGCCCGCCCACTATTTCATCGATGCCAAGGGCCAGGTGCGTTACAGCCATTTTGGCGAAGGGCGTTATGGTGAGCAGGAGCAGGTGATCCAGCAACTGTTGCAAGAGGCGAAGGCAGGCCAGTGAGCCGTGGCGAGGGAGCGTGCTCCCTTGCCATGGGGCGTCAGGCTTGAGGCCTTTCTATGTAAAGTCGTTATATTTCAATATCTTGTTTTTAAAACATAAAGTTATTTATAGAAAAAAGACGGCCTCTGAGAGGGTCGTCTTTTTTAATAAATTTCCATTATTTTCAATAAGTTATAGATCTAATCTACAGTTGTTTGGGTGATGTGTCGCGCTCAGGCGCCAGGCAGCAGAAACGGCTGGTTTGGCAGCCCCGCAGGCGTGCAGTCATCATGAACCGCTTCGGCCGAATACTGGCCCCTTGCTCATGGCAAGGTCGTCAAACTTCTTCTATTTCAGAACGTTGGGCGACAAATCTATGCGCATTTATATGTGGGTCGTGGCGACATTTCTCCTGGCGATCGTCTCGCTCGAAGCCCAGGCCAGGGCGTTGACGAAAAACCAGCTGTCGGTGTGCCGCTGGGGTTCGGATATCGCGGCCGGGGCCCAGGCCTCGAAGCTGTCCGGGATCACCCTTTACGGCGCCCGGAAAAAACTGCAGGTGCGCAAGTTTCCCCGGCCGTGGATGCGCATGACGGCCCTGGGCATTACCGAGCAGACCTACAACAGCGCTTCGCGCCTCAAGCCGGCCGCGGTCAAGCAGACCTATTACGAGCAATGCGTGCGCCATGAACTGGCGCAACGCTAGGCGGTGTCGCGAATGAATTCATGCCGGGCTTCTGCCGGGCATCTCGATGCCATGCTGGTGCACCCGTCGATAGAGGGTGGCCCGGGAAATGCCCAGGGCACGGGCCGCGGCGGTGGGCTTCCAGCGATGACGCACCAGCGCGTCGAGCAAGGCCTGGCGCTGCGCACAGGCCACCGGTTCCGGCGTATCGACCCTAGCGCCCGGGCCCTGCAACGACTCGGGCAGGTGGCTGAGCAAAATCACGCTGGCCTCGCATACCGCGCAGGCGTAGCGCAGCACATGGCGCAACTGGCGGATGTTGCCCGGCCAGTGATAGCCGAGCAGGCATTCCAGGACCGGGCCGCTCAACTGCTGCAGCAAGCCTGAGCAGCGCATCGATTCTTCTTCGAGAATGCGATTGATCAGCGCCAGCCGGTCGGTGCGTTCGCGTAACGGCGGAAGCTGGAAGCGGGCGCCTCCCAGGCGGAAATACAAGTCTTCGCGAAACTCGCCGGCAGCCACCAGGGTTTCCAGGTCGCGGTGGGTGGCGCAGATCACCTGGATGTCCACGGCCCTGCGCCGCGAGGCCCCCAGGGGCGCCACTTCACCTTCGGCCAGCACCCGCAGCATGCGGGTCTGCAAGGCCAGGGGCATGTCACCGATTTCGTCAAGGAACAGCGTGCCGCCATCGGCCTGTTCCAGCAGGCCCTGCATGCCCTTGGCCGAGGCGCCGGTGAACGCCCCGGCGACATACCCGAACAGTTCGCTTTCGATCAGGCTTTCAGGGATCGCCGCGCAGTTCAATGCCACGAAGGGGCGCTCTCGGCGCTGGCTGGCCTGGTGCAACTGACGGGCGAAGACCTCCTTGCCGGAACCGGTTTCACCCTGGATCAACACCGGCAGGTTGCGATCCTTGACGCGCACCGCCAGGCGCAGGCTGTCGGCCAGGCGCGGATCCAGCTCGGAAGGAGCCATCGCCACCCTGGGTCGCGGAACCGCCCGATGGCGGGGCGCACTCAGGCGGCCATGCAGGGCATGATCGAGTGGGTAAAGGCTTTCGTCACGGGCGCGGTGCAATTGCTGCTGATCGAAGACCTGGCTGATGTTCTGCGGCAGTTGGCCGTAGTGTTGCAGCAGATACTGGCGGGCGGCGGGGTTGAGGGCCTGCAGGCAACCGTCGTCGTCCCAGGCGAACAGGAAATCGGGCTGGCTGTCGACATAGCCGGCGTTGTGATGAGCCCGCAACACCCAGTAGCCCTGGGCGCTGCTCATGAAAAACGCCTGTTCGATTTCCCGGGCGCTCTGCACCACCATCTGGCGGATCAGGTGTTGGGAACGGCGATCATCCGGTGAGCGCACCGCCGACACATCCAGCACCCCGAGCAGTTCTCCCTGGGGATCGAATACCGGCGCGGCGGAACAGGTCAGGCCAATGAATGCGGCTCGGAAATGGTCGCGCTTGTGCACGGTCACCGGGGCCCGGGCGGTGAGCACCGCCGCTACGCCGCAGGTGCCTTCTTCGCCTTCCGACCAGCAGGTCCCCAGGTACAACCCGGCCTTGCGGCAGTCGTTGCGGATCGTGGTTTCCACCCGGTAGTCGATGGTCTGGCCCTGGGCATCGGTCAGCAGCACGCAGTAGTCGGCATCGCGCACCCGGCCGTGGAGGCGGGTCACTTCTTCACTGGCGATGTTGAGAAACAGCTCCGAGCGCTCGCGACACTGCCGGAGCACGTCTTCGGACAGGATGCGCGGACCCTGCAGCGAGCCAGGGTCCAGGTGGTGTTGCTCCATGGAGCGGCGCCAGGAATCGAGGATCAGGTCGGGGACGGGACGTTGGGGCAACTGGTCCGCGTTCTTCACCACGCGGCTGACGCAATCCACATGCGCCCGGGAGTGAGTGGAAAGCATACGGGCCTCCGGTTCAGCTTCTTATCGTTGTGTGCTCATTAAGCGCCGTTCCCCTGGCGCAGACAAGCACGACGGACGACAGGCCCGCTGTGAGACGCCACGTCTCACAGTCTCACGACTGGCTCGTGCAGGCTGACATGCCACGTCTCACCCAGACCGGATCCGTGGCCGGGCTGATCCGAAGCCGGCCGCTCTGGCTCGCCTGTCTCGCCGCTTCTGCGCGGTTCTGGCACCGCCCTTGCTCTATCCCCTTCAACCCGCCCGACGGGTCTTCCAATAATAAAAACGAGGTTCGCATGGGTTATCGCTCAGGTTCTTTTCCTGCCCGCAACGGGGTGGCGCCATGAACCGGCCGCCCCTGACCGTAGGCATCATCGCCAATCCCGCTTCGGGTCGGGACGTGCGTCGCCTGACCGCCAATGCCGGGTTGTTTTCCAGCACCGACAAGGTCTCGGTGATCCAGCGCCTGCTGGCGGCCTTCGGTGCCACCGGCATCCAGCAGGTGCTGATGCCCACCGACATGACCGGCATCGCCGCCGCCGTACTGAAGAACAGTCATGGCCGGCAGGCCCGTGGCAGCCACTGGCCGGCCCTGGAGTTCCTCGACCTGACCCTGCGCCAGACGGTCGAAGATACGCGCAATGCCGCGCGCCTGATGGCCGAGCGGGGAGTGGCGTTGATCGCCGTACTCGGCGGCGACGGCACCCACAAGGCGGTGGCGGCGCACGTGGGAGACATCCCCCTGCTGACCCTGTCCACCGGTACCAACAATGCATTCCCCGAACTGCGCGAGGCGACCACCGCCGGGTTGGCCGGCGGCCTGTACGCCAGCGGCCGGATCCCCGCGCAGATCGGCTTGCGCCGCAACAAGCGGCTTCTGGTCTGCGAGGCCCAGCGTGGCCTGCGGGAAGTCGCCCTGGTGGATGTGGCTGTGTCGCCGCTGCGGTTTGTCGGCGCCCGGGCCATCAGCCGGGCGGCGGACCTGGCCGAGGTCTTCGTGACCTTTGCCGAGCCGCAGTCCGTGGGCTTGTCGGCGCTGTGCGGGCTGTGGTTCCCGGTGTCGCGCCAGGCGCCGGGAGGGGCCTGGATGCGCCTGGACCCGCAATCGCCCGAGGCGCTGCTGGTACCGCTGGCTCCCGGTCTGCTGCAGGGCTGCGGCGTACTGGCCGCCGGCCCGCTGGAGCCTGGCATTGCCCACGGGCTGTCGCTGTCCAGCGGCACCCTGGCCCTGGATGGCGAACGGGAAATCGAATTCAACGTCAACGACCGGCCCACGGTCACCCTCGATGCCGGTGGCCCGCTGAGTATCGATGTCAATGCGGTGCTGGCCTACGCCGCGCAGCACCGTCTGCTGGCCATCGGCCGCGAACACCCGCAACACCCCCAAAACCTTCAAGACACCCCTGGAGAATAAAAATGTCGACAACCCTCACCCACGATCAATTGCTGCACGCCTACCAGGTCATGCGCACCATCCGCGCCTTCGAAGAGCGCCTGCACGTGGAATTCGCCACGGGCGAGATCCCTGGGTTCGTCCACCTGTATGCCGGCGAAGAAGCCTCGGCCGCCGGGGTCATGGCCCACCTGGGCGATGACGATTGCATCGCCTCCAATCACCGTGGCCATGGCCATTGCATCGCCAAGGGCGTGGACGTCTACGGGATGATGGCCGAGATCTACGGCAAGAAAACCGGCGTCTGCCAAGGCAAGGGCGGCTCGATGCACATCGCTGATTTCGAGAAAGGCATGCTCGGCGCCAATGGCATCGTCGGTGCCGGCGCGCCCCTGGTGGTGGGCGCGGCGCTGGCGGCCCGGCTCAAGGGCACCGACAGCGTCGCCGTGGTGTTCTTCGGCGATGGCGGCTCCAACGAGGGCGCGGTGTTCGAAGCCATGAACATGGCGTCGGTGTGGAACCTGCCGTGTCTGTTCATCGCGGAAAACAACGGCTATGCCGAAGCCACCGCGTCCAACTGGTCGGTGGCCTGCGATCACATCGCCGACCGCGCGGCCGGGTTCGGGATGCCGGGCGTGACCGTGGACGGCTTTGACTTCTTTGCCGTGCACGAAGCCGCCGGGGCCGCCATCGAGCGGGCCCGGGCCGGGGAAGGACCGTCGCTGATCGAGGTCAAGCTGACCCGTTACTACGGGCACTTCGAGGGCGATGCCCAGACTTATCGGGCACCCGATGAGGTCAAGCATTTTCGCGAAAACCAGGACTGCCTGATGCAGTTCCGCGAGCGCACCACCCGGGCCGGCTTGCTGTCGGCAGAGCAGTTGGACCAGATCGACAAGGAAGTGGAGCTGCTGATCGAGAACGCGGTGTACAAGGCCAAGTCCGATCCCAAGCCCACGGCCGCGGACCTGCTCACCGACGTGTACGTCTCCTATCCCTGAACGCCTTCCTCAAAACAAGAATAGAGAATCCCATCATGGCGAGAAAAATCAGCTACCAGCAGGCAATCAACGAGGCCCTGGCCCAGGAAATGCGTCGCGACGCCAGTGTCTTCATCATGGGCGAGGACGTGGCCGGCGGCGCCGGTGCGCCCGGTGAAAACGACGCCTGGGGCGGAGTGCTCGGCGTCACCAAGGGGCTTTACGACCAGTTTCCCGGACGGGTGCTGGATACCCCGCTGTCGGAAATCGGCTATGTCGGCGCCGCCGTCGGTGCCGCCACCTGCGGCGTGCGGCCGGTGTGCGAACTGATGTTCGTCGACTTCGCCGGTTGCTGCCTGGACCAGATCCTCAACCAGGCGGCGAAGTTTCGCTACATGTTCGGCGGCAAGGCCTCCACGCCCCTGGTGATCCGCACCATGGTGGGTGCCGGCCTGCGCGCCGCGGCCCAGCACTCGCAGATGCTCACCTCGCTGTGGACGCATATCCCGGGGCTGAAGGTGGTCTGCCCGTCATCACCCTACGACGCCAAGGGGCTGCTGATCCAGGCGATTCGCGACAACGACCCGGTGATCTTCTGCGAGCACAAATTGCTGTACGGCATGCAGGGCGAGGTGCCGCAAGAGCTCTATACCATTCCCTTTGGCGAAGCCAATTTCCTGCGCGATGGCAAGGACGTGACCCTGGTCTCCTATGGCCGCACGGTGAATATCGCCATGGATGCGGCCCGCAGCCTGGCGGGGCGGGGTATCGACTGCGAAGTCATCGACCTGCGCACCACCAGCCCGATGGACGAGGACAGCATCCTGGAAAGCGTGGAAAAGACCGGGCGGCTGGTGGTCATCGACGAGGCCAACCCGCGATGCTCCATGGCCACCGATATCTCGGCACTGGTGGCGCAAAAAGCCTTCGGGGCGCTCAAGGCGCCGATTGAAATGGTCACCGCGCCCCACACTCCGGTGCCGTTCTCCGATGCCCTGGAAGACCTGTACATCCCCGATGCGGCGAAGATCGAGAGCGCCGTGCTCAATGTGATCGAGTGGAGCAAGCGCTGATGAGCCAGATTCATACCCTGACCATGCCCAAGTGGGGGCTGTCGATGACCGAGGGCCGGGTCGATGCCTGGCTCAAGGAAGAGGGCCAGGCCATCACCAAGGGCGACGAGGTGCTGGATGTGGAGACCGACAAGATCTCCAGCAGTGTCGAGGCCCCGTTTGGCGGTGTGTTGCGCCGGCAAGTCGCCCGCCAGGACGAAACCCTGCCGGTGGGCGCCTTGCTCGGCATCGTCGTGGAAGGCGAGGCCAGCGACGCCGAGATCGACGCGGTCATCGAGCAGTTCCAATCCAGCTTCGTGCCCGGTGACGCAGCCGATGAAGACAGCGGCCCGGCACCTCAGAAAGTCGAATTGGACGGCCGGGTGATTCGCTATTTCGAACGCGGCGAGGGCGGTGTGCCGTTGGTGCTGGTGCATGGTTTTGGCGGCGACTTGAATAACTGGCTGTTCAACCATGAAGCACTGGCCGTCGGGCGTCGGGTCATTGCCCTGGACCTGCCGGGCCATGGCGAATCGTCGAAATCCCTGCAACGTGGCGACCTGGACGAGCTGAGCGGCGTGGTGCTGGCCTTGCTCGATCACCTGGATATCAATGCTGTGCATCTGGTGGGTCATTCCATGGGCGGGGCGGTGTCGTTGAATGTCGCGCGCCTGATGCCCCAGCGGATACGGTCCTTGACCTTGATCGGCAGCGCCGGGCTGGGCACGCAGATCAATGGCAGCTACCTGCAGGGCTTCGTCGAGGCGGCCAACCGCAACGCCCTCAAGCCGTCACTGGTGCAACTGTTCTCCAATGCCGAGCTGGTCACGCGGCAGATGCTCGACGACATGCTCAAGTACAAGCGCCTGGAAGGCGTGGACGCCGCCCTGCGGCAACTGTCGGCGACGCTGTTCGCCGACGGCCGCCAGCAGGTGGACCTGCGCGAAGTGGTGCAGGCCGGCCATGTACCGACCCTGGTGATCTGGGGTAGCGACGACGCAATCATTCCGGCGGCCCACAGTGAAGGGCTGGCGGCGCGGGTCGAGGTGCTCGCCGGGCAGGGCCACATGGTGCAGATGGAAGCGGCCGAGCAGGTCAACCGGCTGATTCTCGAATTCGTTCAACAGAACTGATCAAGCGGGCGCCGACCGGGTCGTCGCCCCAAGCCTTGGAGGCACTATCATGAATGTTTCAATCACGCCTGCCCGCAGCATGCGCGCCGCCGTCTGGCACGGTCGCAACGATATCCGCGTCGAGGACGTACCGTTGCCGGTTTCGCCGCCCGCCGGCTGGGTGCAGATTCGGGTGCAGTGGTGCGGTATCTGTGGCTCCGACCTGCACGAATACGTGGCCGGGCCGGTGTTCATCCCGGTGGATGCACCGCATCCGCTGACCGGTATCAAGGGCCAGTGCATCCTTGGCCACGAGTTCTGCGGCGAAATTGTCGAACTGGGTGCCGGTGTGGAGGGTTTCAGTGTCGGCGAACCGGTGGCGGCCGATGCCTGCCAGCATTGCGGCACCTGCTATTACTGCACCCATGGGCTCTACAACATCTGTGAAAACCTGGCCTTCACCGGGTTGATGAACAACGGCGCATTCGCCGAGCTGGTCAATGTTCCCGCCAACCTGCTGTACAAGCTGCCCGCCGGATTCCCGGCCGAGGCCGGTGCGCTGATCGAACCGCTGGCGGTGGGCATGCACGCGGTGAAAAAGGCTGGCAGCCTGTTGGGGCAGAACGTGGTGGTGGTCGGCGCCGGAACCATCGGCTTGTGCACCATCATGTGTGCCAAGGCTGCCGGCGCGGCCCAGGTGATCGCCCTGGAAATGTCCAGCGCCCGCAAGGCCAAGGCCCTGGAAGTCGGGGCCAGCCACGTGATCGATCCCAACGAATGCGACGCCCTGGCCGAAGTGCGACGGTTGACCGGCGGCCTGGGGGCCGACGTCAGCTTCGAGTGCATCGGCAACAAGCACACCGCCAAGCTGGCCATCGACCTGATCCGCAAGGCCGGCAAATGTGTGCTGGTGGGGATCTTCGAGGAGCCGAGTTCATTCAACTTCTTTGAACTGGTCTCCACCGAGAAGCAGGTGCTCGGGGCGCTGGCCTACAACGGCGAGTTCGCCGACGTGATCGCCTTTATCGCCGACGGACGCCTGGACATCTCGCCCCTGGTGACCGGACGTATCCAGCTGGAGCAGATCGTTGGGCAGGGCTTCGAGGAACTGGTCAACAACAAGGAGCACAACGTGAAGATCATCGTGTCACCCGCACGGATCTGAGGGCGCCTGAGGTGGGGCGATTTGGCGATGGTCGGAGTGGCCATCGCCTTTTTTCAGGTATAGGCCAGCAGCCGGCCACAGCAGATCACCGCGAACCATAGCGCCATGGACAGCAGTGCCTGGATTCTGGCCAGGCCGGGTGCCTTGTGGCCGATATTCCATTGCTGGACGCCGCGGTAGGTTCCAACGTGGAACACCAGGGCGTTGAGGCCCGCCGTCGCGATCAGGCAGAGTTTGAGGACGAAGACGTCGTTGCCGGCAAAGTCATGGGGGTGCGCGCTGAACATCATCAGCCCGGCAGGCACGATGAGCAGCAGGGCCGCAAGGGCCCAGGTCAGCAGATGACGGGCCAGGGCGGTCACGGCGATGCCCTTGGACAACCCCAGGATGCGCAGGTCGAACATCACCACCGCGCCCACCAGCACCGAAAAGCCGATGATGTGCACGACTTCCACCAGCGGGTAGAGCCACAGCTCGCCGCGCATGGCCACCGCCAGGGATGAATCCGCCAGTTGGTCCATCCAGCCTTGGGTCGCACCCGCCGGGGAGGCCTGCATCAGCGCAACTCGGTGGTCTTGCCGTCGATGGTGATGCGTTCGGCGCGCAATTCGTCGGGTTTGTTGCGGTTTGCATAGCCGACCACGGTGGCCCGGTTACCCGCTTTGAGCCTGTCTTTGGTCAGGCCCCGATTCTCCATGCGCGACGGCGGGGCCAGCACGACGGTCCAGGTTTTGTCGGTGGTTTGCAGGCGCACGTAGCCGTGGGGATGGGAGTAACCGGATTCCTTGATGGTGCCGTCGAGTTCCAAGGGGGTGCTGGCGTCATATTCGCTCCAGCCGTGGTGAGCGAGTGCTGCCGTGGCCATCAGCATCGACGCCAAACCGATGCAACGAAGGATAACGTTCATGGCAAGGTCTCCTGTTGGGGGCGGTTCAACCCGGCAAGTAATCGCGCCAGACCCGCCGTTCATCGAGCTGAAGCCGCTGTTCCTCGTCCTTGCGCAAGGGGCGGTCGCAATCGAGAAAGAACTCATCGAGTTGTGGCGGCTCGACATGGGTGGCGCTGAGCATGGAGTGGACCTGCCCACGATGATGGATCTGATGTTCGAACAGGTGCAACAGCAGCCGGTCGATTCGTTCGCGCACGACACCGTCGACCCGGACCAGGTCGACGCAGCGGGCGAGGTCTGTTTGCCGCAGGGTTTCGCAGAACGCCACCAGCCGCTGGTCGGTCTGGGTCTGCTGATGCACCAGAGGCACAAAGGCCAGGGTCTCGGAGAAATCCTTTATCTGGCCGTCCCGGTCGCCTTCCAGGGCGGTGAGGTAATAGCGGTCCACTTCCAGGATGTGGCAAAGCGTGGCTTGGATGGACGGGAAGAATCCCGTGCGCGGCGCGGCATAGTCAGCCTCGCTCAACTGCGCGCAGGTGCTGAGCAGCCGGTGATTGGCCCATTGGTTGTTCAGGGCCTGGGCCAGGAAATAGTTCATGGGCGGTCTCCCTGTGGTGTCCGCCACAGACATCGTGGGAGCGAGCTTGCTCGCGATGAAGGCGGCATATCCAGCATAGCCGGTTCAGGCCGACCGCTATCGCGAGCAAGCTCGCCCCCACAGTTTGAGTCCCATGCGCCCACTATCGTGTATTCACCATAGAACCCTGTGGGAGCGAGCCTGCTCGCGATGGCGGCGTCCCAGTCACCGCCAGTTGGCGCCATGCCCCGGGGTCAAAGCCCTACATCCGGTAACGCCGGCCGATTGGCCATGGCCTTGGCCATGATCTGTTCCACATACACCCGGTCCTCTTCCGGCAAGGCCAGGCGCGGTGGGCGGGTGAGGGCGCTGCCGCGACCGGCGATGGCTTCGCACAGCTTGATGCACTGCACCAGGTCGGCGCGGGCGTCCAGGTGCAGGATCGGCATCAGCCACTCGTAGATCGGCATCGCTTCGGCAAAGCGTCCGGCGCGGGCCAGCCGGAAGATGGTCTCGCCTTCCTTCGGGAACACATTGGACATCCCCGAGACCCAGCCTTCGGCCCCCACGGCGAGGCTTTCCAGCACCACGTCGTCAAGGCCGGCGAACAGCACGAAGCGGTCTCCCACCTCATTGCGCACATCGATGAAGCGCCGGGTGTCGCCGGAGGAATCCTTGAAGCACACCACGTTGTCGCAGTCGGCCAGGGAGATCAGGATGTCCGGCGTCACGTCGTTCTTATAGATCGGCGGGTTGTTATAGACCATCAGCGGTACGTCGGCATGCCGGGCCACATAGCGGAAGTGTTCGGCGGTTTCGAACGGCTTGGAGCCGTAGACCAGCGCCGGCATCAGCATCACCCCGTCGACCCCGACCTTGCGCACCGCGTTGGCGACCTTGGCCGCCTGCACGCTGGTGAACTCGGCTACGCCGCAGATCACCGGGACCCGGCCACGGGAGGCGTCCACCGCCACTTCGGTCACGGCGATCTTCTCCTCGGCGCTCAGGGAGGTGTTCTCGCCCACCGAGCCGCAGACCACCAGGCCGGATACGCCGTCGCGGATAACATTGGAAATCACTTGGTGGGTCTTTTCCAGGTTGATGGAAAAGTCTTCGTTGAATTGAGTGGTGACAGCGGGGAATACGCCGCTCCAGTTGATGCGTTTGCTCATGGGTTGTCTCCGGTGGTTAGCGGTATGTGGCAAGAGGACTTGCACAATCGGAAAATCATGCGCCAGGCCAGGTATCTGAAAGCCGATAGCCTTGTGGCCACGGATCGGCCGGGTCGAGCAACAGCTGATGGGTCCCGGTGATCCATGCCCGTCCGGCGATGCACGGGTAAATCGCCGGGCGTCCGGCCACGTCGGTCAGTGAGTCGATGCGGCAGTGGAATTCGGAGCCGATGATCGAGCGGCCGATAAATCGCTCGCCCACCTGCATCAAGCCCTTGGCGTGCAGCACCGCCATGCGTGCCGAGCAGCCGGTGCCGGTGGGGGAGCGGTCGATCTTGCCGGGCTGGATCACCACGGCGTTGGCGCCGGTGGCAATGCCGTTCTCCTGGACGATGGGCGCGGCGATCTGGCAGAACGAGATGTGTGACCAGTCAGGATTCAACGGGTGCACGAAGCCCAGTTGTTCGTTGGCGGCGCGGGTGATCTTCAAGCCCACGGCCACCAGCTCGGCGGCTTCCTCGGGGCGAATGGCAAAGCCCAGGCGTTGGGCGTCGACGATGACGAAGCTGTCGCCGCCATAAGCGGTGTCCACTTGCAGGGAGCCCAGGCCTTCGACTTCGATCCAGGCATCGAGGCGGTCGGCGAAGGAGGGCACGTTCTTGATCTCGACCCGTTGCACCTTGCCGTCGCGGCAGTCGGCCACCGCTTCGATCAGGCCGCCAGGGGCCTCCAGTACCAGGCGGGTCCGGGGCTCGGTCATGGGCAGGATGCCGCTGTCCAGCAACACGGTGGCGACGCACAGCGAGTTGGAGCCGGACATCGGCGGGGTGTCGGCCGGCTCCATGATGATCCAGGCCATCTGCGCCCGCGGGTCCTTGGCCGGCACCAGCAAGTTGACGTGGCGGAACACACCGCCACGGGGCTCGTTGAGGACGAAGTTGCGCAGGGTCTGGTCCCGGGCGATCCAGCGTGACTGCTCCCACACCGTGGCACCGGGTGGTGGGGCGACGCCGCCGACGATGACATCGCCGACTTCGCCTTCGGCGTGGCAACTGACTACATGGATGATTTTCGATGAGCGCATGGATCAAATCCTTGTGTTGTCTGGCTGGGTTTCATCGCGAGCAAGCTCGCTCCCAAAAGGGGGGCTGTCGTGTACACAAAACAGTGTGGGAGCGAGCTCGCTCGCGACAGGGCCATCCGCTATTTCACCGACTTGAGAAACGCCGCCGTCTCCGGCTGCACCGGATTGCCGATCACCTGGTCCGGCGGTCCGATTTCATGGACCCGGCCGTTGCAGAAGAACGCCACCCGGTCGGACACGTCCCGGGCAAAACGGATTTCGTGGGTCACCAGCACCATGGTCATGCCGTCTTCGGCGAGCATGCGCATGGTGTCCAGCACTTCACCCACCAGCTGCGGGTCCAGGGCCGAGGTGGCTTCGTCGAAAAGCATGTAGTCCGGCGACATGGCCAGGGCCCGGGCGATGGCCATGCGCTGTTGCTGACCGCCGGAAAGCTTGCCCGGAAACGTCTTGAGCTTGTCCCCCAGGCCCACGTGTTCGAGTTGGCGAACCGCCAGGGCCTCGGCGTCCTGCCTGCTCTTGCCCAGTACCTTGCGCGGGGCCAGCATGACGTTTTCCAGCACGGTCAGGTGGGGGAATGCGTTCCATTGCTGGAAGACGATGCCGATCTTGCGCCGCAGGCGGTTGAGGTCGGTGGACGGGGCATGGACCTCGACGCCGTCCACGCGGATGCTGCCTTTCTGGATCGGTTCCAGGCCGTTGATGCACATCAGCAAGGTCGACTTGCCGGAGCCCGAGCCGCCGATGATCGACACCACTTCGCCTTTGTCCACCGTCAGGCTCACCCCCTTGACCACTTCCAGGTGGCCGAAGGATTTGTGTACGTTTTCGATCTCAATCATTTTCCTGCCACCTTCTTTCCAGGCGTGCGCCAAGGCGGGCGACCACCAGGCTCATGACGTAGTAGATGAGGCCCGCGATGCACAGCACCAGCAGGGGTTCCTGAATGCGCGTGACGATGGTCTGGGAGGCCCGCAGCAGTTCGACGATGCCGATCCACATCACCAGGGCGGTGTCTTTCATGACCCCGAGCACCAGGTTCAGCCAGCCGGGAAACGCGACCCGCGTGGCGATGGGCAGGACGATGAAGCGCAGGTCCTGCAGGTAGCTCAGGCCCAGTGAACGGCTGGCCCGCCGAGTGCTGAGGGGCACCGCCAGCACGCCGCCGCGCACGATTTCGGTGAAGTACGCCGCGGCGTAGATCCCGAGCACGATGCAGCCGACTGCGAACGCGCTGAGGTCCAGGCCGGCGATGCTCTTGAGGGAGTTGAACAGCACGAACTGGATCAGCAACGGCACGCTGCGAAACACGTCCAGCACCCAGGCCAGCGGCAGGCTGGCTCGGGGCATCAGCGCGCGCAGCAGGCCGAACAGCAGCCCGGCCAGGGTGCCCAGCAGGATCGACCAAGCGGTCAACTGCACTGTGACCCAGGCGCCGTCGAGCAGGAACAGCAGGTCGTTGAGCGTGAGGCTGGTGGCGAACATGACGAACCCTCAATAACGGAACAGACGCCAGGACAGCAGCCGGGCCAATCCGACGATCGCCTTGGCGATCAGGTAATACAGCAGCGCCGCAAGGGCGAAGTACTCGAAGGTCCGGAACGTCTTGACGTTGTATTCCTGGGTCACGCCGGTGAGGTCGTTGTTCAAGCCGACGACCACGCCCAGGGAGGTCATCAGCACCGCCCAGACCATCTGGTTGGTAAGCGGATAGAACACGATGCGCAACAACTGCGGGACGATGATCATCCGGTAGGCCTGGGACGCGCTCATGCCCAGGGAGCGGGCCGCGCGCATCTGCGTATCGGGTACCGCCTTGAGGCCGCCGCGCAGGTTTTCCGCCAGGTAGCCGGCGTTGTTGAAGGTGATCCCGGCCAGCAGCGCCAGCCATGAGCTGACATGCAGGCCGAGGGAGCCGAGGCCGAAGTAGAGGATGTAGATCTGGAACAGCGAGGGCGTGTTGCGGGCGATGGACACCCAGCCATTGCCCACGCCCCGCAGCAGAGGGTTGCGCGCCTGGCGCATCACGGTCAGGACCAGGGCGATCAGCACGCCGAAGATCATCGACAGGGCGGCGGTCTCGAACGTCACCCAGGCGCCGGCGAGCATGTCGGGCAGGGCCCGCAGGGCGGGGCGCCATTGGAAGCTGTAGTCAAACATGGGGGCGGGATCCTCGGCCAGTGGCAGGTTGCAGCCAGCGCGGCGGCTGTCCGCCGGTGGCGGCGGTGCAGGCTGCCTCGACGCATTCGGCCAGGCTGGCGAAGTGCACGCCGCGTCCCACCAGGCCTGGCGCGTAATGGGCGTATTTGCCGGAATTGGTCATCAACGTGGTGGCCCGTGGCGGGATGACGGGTTCGCCCAGCATGCACCAGCAGGTATCGGTGACCAGCGTTGCGCCAAAGGCCTCCAGGGGCTCGATATGCCCCGCGGCCCGGGCCTGTTCCAGCACGGTGCGGCCGCAGGTGATCGCCAGCACCACGTGCGGATGTTTGCGGCGTCCCGCGCACAGCGCCGCCAGTGCGGCGAACTCACTGAGGGAAAAATGCGGGTTGCCCAGGGACACCACATCCACGTGGTTGTCCCGGGCGTTGTTCAGCTCGCGCCAACTGGCAAGCAGGCCGGCGATGGCCACGGTTTCCAGCGGCAAGGCCTGGTCCCATGCGTCGGGGTCCAAGGCTTGCGGGGTCACCCCGGCGATATGGAACAGCGGCGCGGCGCTGGTGGTGGCGAACGCGGCGCCGAAGGCCTTGAGGTCGTCCAGTGTCGGAGCGGCATTTTGCAGGCCACGAATCAACGGGATTCGCCGGCCCGCCAGGTGGCCGATGTGATAGCCCAAAAGCGGATAGAAGCTGTCGTCGGCGACCTCCATGGCCGGCACGTCGATGATCAGTTGAGCCTCGCGCTGGGCGTCGAGATGACAGCCGGACAACGGCGCGCGGCCGCACAGGGCGATGCAGATGTCTAGGAAATCCGGGTACTTCTGAGTGCGGGCGCCCAGCACGCTGTTGGCGTAGACCACTGCGTTGGACTCGGCCCAGACGATCTGCTCGCCGACCTTGGGAGCGGTGTCCAGCAGGTAGGGTGCGCAGGTGAAGCTCAATTGCGCGCCCATTGCCATGTAGGCATCCCCCAGGGCGCTGGCCGGCTCGCCCAGCGCCGGATCGACCCCCAGTTCTCGCCAGCGGCGCTGGTCCACGGAAATGGCATTGAGGGTGGTGGGGATGCAGACCTTTGCCCCCCACTGCACCAGTTGCTCGGCGAAGCGCAGGCTCGCCGGGCCTGTGTAGATGCAACCGTCGATGTGGGCCTGGGTCACGTCCAGCAGTTGTGTGGCAGCCTGGATCCCGGCCATGTGCAGCACGATCTGCATCGCCACCTGGGCGGCCTTGCCGTGGGTGCCATCGAGCAAGGCCCGGTCCCGTTCGGTGAGCTGGATGTGCGTCGGTGTGCAGGACGGCGTAAATCCCTCGCGGCCTTGCCAGCCATCGTCGGGACGACGGCCGGACAGGGTCAGGCGGTTGTCTTCGACACGCACGAAACCCTGGCCCCGCAAGCGCTCGAACGCTTCGCGTCCAACGCAGACCACCGGCAATGAACGCTGGAAGATCACCTGCGCCACCAGCACGCCCAAGGCCAGGATCTCGTCCACCTCGGCAAGCACCAGGGCGGCGGGGGCATGACCGTTGCTGATCAGTTCCATCAACACGCTGCTGCCGGTGCAGGAGCCGCGTCCGCCGGGAATCGCCAGCACGCGCCCGGCCAGGCGCTCGCCGCTCAGCGGATGATGGCGGTCGATGACCTCGCCGCTGGCCGGGTCGACACCGCCCCAGAAACTCAGGCCCACGTCGGCGAAGAGCAGGGTGCCCTGAGCGGCTCCCTCCACCAGGCAACGTCCTTCGATGCGCACAGGCGTGCTTGGCATGCGCCGCTCCTTAGTAATAGACCTGGGGAACGGTCAGGTCGGTGGGCGGGATGTCAGTGCCGACCCATTTGGTGAACAGCTCCTTGTACCGCCCGGTGCGCACTTGCTGGTTGATGAACAGGTTGAGGTAGTTGATCAGGCCATACTCGTTGCGCTTGGCACCGAGGGAGACGTAGTCGATGACATAAGGTGCGTCGCCAGCGATCTTCAGGTTCTTGTATTTACCCGACTTGATGGTGGCGGCCGCCACGGTGTTGGTCACCACGGTGGCATCGATGTGCCCCTGGGCAACGGCCAGCAGCGTGTCGTTCTGCGACTGGTAGGCGCGGAAACTGCCGCTGCCCCAACTCTTCTGGTCCTTTTCCAGGGCAATGGCCTCGTAGGTACCGCTGGTATTGCCCAGGGCCTTGCCCTTGAGGTCGGCGTAGCTGTTGATGCCGGTGTTGTCCCGGGTCAGGACCACCATCTGGAACGCGAAGTAAGGCACGGTGAGGCCAACGGTCTTGGCCCGCTCAAGGGTGTCGGAGGTGGATGCGACGATGACATCGGCGCGGCCGGAAATCAGCGCCGGGATGCGGTCCGGAAAGGGCGTCTCCACCACTTCGGCTTCCACGCCCAGGACTTTCGCCAGGTCGTGGCAATAGTCCACGTCAAAGCCTACCGGTTTGTTGCTTTCATCGCGCGAGCCCATGGGCGGGAAGTCCAGGGTCACGGCGCAACGCAGCTTGCCCGAACCGATGATGTCGTCGAGCTTGTCGGCCTGGGCCGGGGAAACAAGGAGAGGGGTCAGTACAACGCTTAACGCTACGGCCAATGCAGGGTTCTTCATAGATGCCTCGCTGTCGAATGGGTGCGTTGAAATATCGTATTGAGGATTTCGTATACGATATTAAATAAGCAATCCCCATGCCTGTTCAGGTTGGGTCGCCTGGCGACGCGTCAGAGGGTTGATCTAGAGGGCTTTCGCTCAAACAGGCGCCCTACAAGGCCGTGGGCGAACCTGGTCCAGGGTGTTACAGATAGGAGCAGCGCGGCGCGCTCGTGCCCCGAGAGGGAACAATTCAGCGCTGGTTCTCCCGATACTGGCTGGGCGAAAGGCTGGTCAAGGCGCGGAACTGACGGCTGAAGGCGCTGTGGTCGGTATAGCCACAGCGCAGGGCGATTTCGGTGATGGGCAGGTCCTTGTCCAGCAACAGCCGCGAGGCTTCTTCCAGGCGCGCCTTGTGAATCATCTGCCGGGGCGTGAGCTGGAAGATGCGTTTGCAGTGACGCTCCAGTTGCGCCACCGACAAGCCGGCGATTGCGGTCAGTTCCGCCAGGCTGACGGCGCGGGCGAAGTGCTGCTTGATATGGGCATCCACCGCCGCCAGTTTCTGGAACGCCGGGTGGCTGGACTGGGGCAATTGCAGGTCCCGGGAAATGCCCGCCAGGCCTACGATCCGTGCATCGGCATCGCGCAGGGCAAGCTTGTGGGTCAAGCACCATACCGGTTGGTTGCCGTAGTACAGGTGGAGTTCGAGTTGGTCCGCCAGCTCTCGGCCGCTTGCCAGCACCCGCCGATCCTGTTCGGTGTACAGCGGCCCGAATCGTTCGGGGAAGACTTGTTCGGCGGTGAGCCCCAGCAGATCGCCGCTGTGCTTGAAGCCGCAGCGTCTGGCCAGGGTCTGGTTGACGAAGGCATAACGTGCCTGCCTGTCCTTGATGAAGAACACCACGTCCGAAAGGGTATCGAGCAACGGTGCGATGGGTTGCAGGCTGTGCAGCAGGGTGTCCAGGTCGCAGGGCGGGAAAGAAGTGAACGAGGGGTACATGGCCGGCATCGTCTTGGAGTGGGCGCGAGGGTGCTCGCGATAGCGCAGTGTCGTTCGAAAATCGGGTGGCTGTCACGCCGCAATCGCAGGCAGGCTCAGTCGCTTGCAGAGGCCCCCAGGTCCAGCAGTGTTTCGATTCGCGCCGGGCTGAAAGGCGGACGCGGCACCGGCGGGGTCCAGCCAAGCAGGTGTTCCAGGGCGGCACCGCAGACCTGGCCCTGGCAGGCGCCCATCCCGCAGCGACTGGCGAGTTTCGCCTCGCGCCAGTTCCGATGGCCCGTCAGCTCGCCAAAGGGCACATCCTCGCAGCGGCAGACCAGGGTGTCTGCTTGGGCCAATGACTTGAGCCTGTCATCCAGGGCGAACGCCTTGTTCAGGGTCGTGGCAAAACCTTGCCAGTAGCGGCGACGGGTCCACAGCGCCTGGGCCGAGGCGGTATCGCCCACCGCCGCATGCCCGGCGATGCTGCCTTCCACAAGCGCCAGCTCGCTGCCGCCGAAACCGGTGCATTCGCCGGCGGCGTAGTGTTCGGGGCGGCTGGTGGCTTGCCAGGCGTCCACCGCGAGGGCATTGCCAGCCAGCTCGCAGCCCAGGGCCTGGCCGAGCTGGGTGTTGGGGATGAGTCCGAAACCACAGGCCAGGCGATCACAGGCCAGCTCTGTCGTCTTGCCCTGTTGCAGCAGACGCACGCCTTCGAGCCGATCATGACCATAGGCTTGCAGCACATGGCTGTCGGTGCGGTAGTGCCGATCGAACAGAGCGACAGCTTGCAGGCACTTGCCCGGCCAGCGCGGCAGTCGTGCGGCAAAACCGGCCACGGCGCTGCGCTTGGCTTGCTCGGCAATCCGTACGAGCTGCGCGCCCTGGTGCCTGGCTGTGGCGGCGCTGGCCAGCAGCAGCGGCCCGCTGCCGGCGATCACCAGCCGTTCGCCGCGTACCGGCAAGCCAGCCTTGATCAATGCCTGCAAGCCGCCGGCACCGGTCACCCCGGGCAGCGTCCAGCCGGGGAAGGGCAGCAGCAGTTCGCGTGCACCGGTGCAGAGGACCAGGCGCTCATAGGTGATCTGCCAGCCACGTTCGGCATCTTCAAGCAGCAAGGTCTTGTCGCCAACCTCCGCGATCACCCGGGTGCCGGCATGGCAGTGCACGTTGGCGCAGGCCTGCAGTCGGGCGCGCAGGCGTCGCGCCGCGGGCGGCAGGTTGGCCTGGGGCCCGTCGCGCCAGATCTGTCCGCCCGGTGACGGGTTGTCGTCCAGCAGCACGATCCGTGCGCCGCTGCCGGCGGCGGCCAGGGCTGCGGCCATGCCGGCGGGGCCGGCGCCGATGATCAGCAGGTCGGTGGTTTGGTTCATGGTCGGGTTCGCACCTGCATGCCATCGCGGCACAGCGTCTGGCAGGCCAGGCGCCGCTGGCCGTCGATCAGCACCCGGCATTCCTGGCAGATGCCCATGCCGCACAACGGCGCGCGGCGTTGTCCGCTGACCGAGGTCCGGCTGCAGCCGTCCGCGCCCAGGGCGAGGGCGGCCGCGACGCTGGTCCCAGTGGCGACCGACAGCGGCCGGTCATCGAGGAATAATTCAGGCATGGGCCGGTTCTCCCAGGAAACGCTGCGGCAGGTAGGGGCGTGCCGCCAGCGGTGACGTTTCGTTGAACAGTTGAGCCACCAGCAGGTCGGCCGTGGCCGGTGCGGTGGTGACCCCCAGCCCTTCATGGCCCACCGCCAGCCACAAGCCCTTGCGCTGTGGGTGTTGCCCCACCAGTGGCAGGCCGTCCGGGCTGGCGGCGCGAAAACCGGTCCAGGCGCGGATGCCGTTGAGTTGCGCCAGCCCCGGCAGGTAGTCGACGGCGCGCTTGAGCATCCTGGCCAGCATCCAGCCTTCTACCTGCGGGTCGACGGTACCGAACTGCCGCGACGCACCGATGAACAACTGGCCGGTCGGTCGGGGCTGGATATTGCACGCCACGGAAGGGCCGCTGGCGTTGTGGGCGCTGGTGACGTAACCCAGTTCAACCAAGGTGTGGGTAACGGTGGCGGGGTAACGATCGGTGATCAGCAGGTGACCTTTCTTCGGCTCGATCGGCAGTTCCGGGCAGAGGTCGGTGGCCTGGATGCCGTTGGCGAGAATCACCGCGTCGGCGCGCAGCCAGCGACCGTCGTCCAGGCGTACCCGCTGGCCATCCACTTCGACGACCTGAGCGCGCTGCTGATCGATGAGCGGATTGTCCAGCATCCAGCGGGCGGCCGCCGGAGCGTAGAGGATGGCGTCGCCGTTGATCAGCAAGCCACCCTCGAGGCCTTTGCGCAGCCCAGGTTCGCGCTGCTGCAGGCTGGCCTGGCCGATCAACTCGCAGGCTTCGCCATGGGCCAGCAGGTTCAGGTATTTGCTGTGGGCCACCGCCATTTCCTCGGGATTGGCCGCCAGCCACAGGGTGCCGTTGTTGCGCCAGGCGCAGCCTGGGGGCAGGGCATCGGCCAGCTCGCGCCAGCGGCCGAGCGAATATTGGCTCAGGGCCAGTTCCGCCGGGTTGTCGTCCAGCACCAGCAAATGGCCCATGCCGGCGGCAGTGGCGCCGTGCCAACCGGCGTCCAGCACCAGGGCCCGCACGCCTCGTTGGGCCAGCGCCCGGGCACAGGCGGCGCCGATGATGCCGGCACCGATGACAATCACGTCGGCAACGGCGCCCTCGCTCACGGACGGATGCCCCAGGCGAACGGGTCGTCCGGCTCGATGATCAGCGAGGCTTCGGCGCTGATGAATGCCCGGCCGCGAATGGTCGGTACGATGCGTTCGCCCGCCGTTTCGTAGCAACCTTCGAACTGGCTGCCGATGACGCTCGCCTGGCGCCAGGTCTGGCCCGCTTGCAGCTTTCCGTCCGCGGCCAGGCACGCCAGCTTGGCGCTGGTACCGGTGCCGCAAGGGGAGCGGTCATAGGCCTTGCCGGGGCAGAGCACGAAGTTGCGGCTGTCAGCGTCAGGGTCATCGGCAAACAGCTCGACATGATCGATCAGGCCGCCGTCTTCGCCACGAAAGCCTTGCTGTTCCAAGGCTTGCTGCACGGCATAGGTGTAGGCGGTCAGCCCGTCGAGGTTATCGCCCGCCACCTGTTGGCCGTGGTCGGCGATCAGGAAAAACCAGTTGCCCCCCCAGGCCACGTCACCCGTCACCGGGCCGATTCCGGGAACCTCCAGGGTCAGCGCCTTGCGGTAGCGATAGGCGGGCACGTTGCGCACGCTGACCGAGCGGTCCTCGTGCAAGGTCGCCTGCACGGTGCCCACCGGGGTTTCGATGGCGTGCACGCCGGGCCTGATCCGTCCCAGGTGGGCCAGCGACGCCACCAGGCCGATGGTGCCGTGGCCGCACATGCCCAGGTAGCCGCTGTTGTTGAAGAAGATCACTCCGGCACAGGCGCTGGGGTCCTGCGGCTCACAGAGCAGCGCGCCCACCAGCACGTCGCTGCCGCGCGGCTCCAGCACGCAGGCCGTGCGCCAGGCGTCGTGCAGGCTCGCCAGGCGCTGCTTGCGTTCGGCCATGCTGCCCTGGCCCAGGTCGGGAAACCCGTCGATGACCAGTCGGGTCGGTTCGCCGCCGGTATGGGAGTCGATCACGGTGATGCGCTTCATGGGTGGGCCACGTCCATTCAGATGAGTGAACGCAAGCGTCGCCCGTGCCGGGGGCCGGCGGCTTGATGCTTTTATCCGCCGCCGATGACGAAATTGGCACAGCGCCGGTCCCTCAATGACTGGACGGCAGGAACTCGAAAAGGGTCTTGCAGACACCGGCGATGTGTTCGTCCAGCAGTTTCACGGCCCGCTCTACATCCCCGGCCCGGCAGGCGTCGACGATCTCCCGGTGTTCGTGGTCGGCGCGTTCCTTGCCGGCCGACAGGCTCATCTGCATGCGCAGGTAGCGCTCCAGCTTGTCGTGCACCGAGCGGATCAGGCTGACCATGAACGGCCGCTGCGCCGGCTCGTACAGGCAGGCATGCAATTGCCAGTTGAGTTCGGCCCAACGCCCCACGTCGTCTTCGCCGATGAATTCGCGACAGATGCCCTCGGCCCGAGCGAAGGTCTCTTCGGTCATGTTGGGAATCGCCAGGCGCAGCACCTTGTCTTCGAGCAGCATCCGCACCTCGAACATCTGTGCCAGTTCTGCCTCGGAAATGCGCGTCACCATTGCCCCGCGATTACGCTGGAACATCACCAGCCCTTCGGCCTCCAGTCGCTTGAGGGCTTCGCGCACGGGAATCTTGCTGACGTTGAACTGCCGGGCGATGTCGTCCTGGCGGATCGGTTCGTCCTCGGCGAAATGCCCGGCCACGATGGCGTCGCGCAGGTGGCGGGTGATGATTTCCGAAGTGGAGGGGGTATTGCCCAGGTCGGGCAGGTTGAACTTGGATAAAGTCACGGCGGCGGTCGGATGGCTGAGATGGGGATATGGTATACGACTTTACCGAGACGGTCGTTGGGACTATCAGCCGTCAAGCCGACCCCACTGTGTGGCGCGGGGATCAATCCCCTGGACACAGGGTTTCTGCGTTATCCATGGGAGAAACTGGCCACGCTGGCCTGCGTCCGAACGACGACCAGCCCGGTGACGCACGCTCCGACGCTCAACGCTATGCCAAACAGTATCAACGCCACATTGGCGCCGAAGCCATCCGCCAACAGCCCGGTCACCACGACCGGGATGCTGAAGCCAACATAGGCGAACAGGAAGAACCCCGCGCTGACACGCGCCTTTTCCATGCCGGCCATGGCGGTGACGGCTGATAACCCGCCCAGGTACAGGAAACCGTAACAAGCACTGCTGGCACCCAATGCTCCCACCAACACGGCGAGCAGGGAGCCGACGCTCGCGCCCCAGGCCAGCAACGCGTAGCTCCCAGGCAGGATCAACAGGCCCAGGCTCGTGGCCCTGGCCGGTTGCAGGCGGCGTACCCAGGGCTGGAAAAGCAGGCCGCAACTGATCACGGTGAATGTCGACAGGCCCGACCAGCGCTGCAGATCATGGGTTGCCAGCACCGACGGCAGGATGGCGATGACCAGGCCCGAGGTGGCCCAGGCCAGCAGCATGGAGAAGCTGTAGGGCAGGCTGCCGGCCGGGAACAGGGGCAGGCGTAGCATTGGCGCATGGCGGTTCCTTGCGGCAGGGTCCGGCAGTCGCCATACCACCACGATCGCCACGGTGGCCATGGCCAGCTGCAACCAGAAACTGCCGGGGACCACGCTGGGATATACCAACAGGAACAGGCTGGTCAGGGCGGCACCCAGGCCGAACCCAAGGGACGTACTGGCCGTGACCCGATTGGCGCAGGCGCGCGGGTCGCCGTTCGCCAGCAGTTCGCTCATATAGGCGGTGGAAGTCGCCGAGGCCAATCCGGTACCCAGTCCCATCATCAGGCGCGCCAGTCCCAGGGCGATCAGGTTCGGCCAGAGCGAGGTCATCACGGTGGCCACCATCGACAGGCCCAGGGCGACCAGGATCAGCGGCTTGCGCCCGACCCGGTCGGGCAAGCCGCCAAGGGCGAGCAGGACCGGCAGCACCCCCAGCACATAACAGGAGAATGCCACCGCCGTGGCCCCGGCACCGTGGCCGGAGGCTTGCGCATAGGTGGTGTACAGCGGCGCCTGGAGGTTGACCGCCAGGGTGATCAGGCAAAGGCCGAAGGCCAGTCCCCATGAGTGTCGATCCGGTGTGTTCAAGCGTATGTCCTGATGGTCTGCACGTGTGAGGGACTATCAAGTCCGGGCCGCAGACGGACAAGGAACACAACGGTGCCTTTTGTGTTTAACTGTTCCCTCGAATTATGGAAACACTTGAGCCAAGAGAACGCCAAGGGCACGCGCCATGGACTTGAACATCGATCGCAACGCCGGGACCCCAGTGATCCGGCAACTGGTGACACACCTCGGGGAGTGGATACACGCCCAGCACATCCGTCCTGGCGCGCGGATGCCCTCCATTCGTTCCCTGGCCCGGGAAAACGGCGTGAGCCTGTCTTGCGTGATCAAGGCCTACGACCAGATGGTCGCCAGTGGGGTGCTGGAGTCCCGCCACGGCTCGGGATTCTTCGTGGCGCAACAGGCGGCCCGCGCCGCCGAGCCGGACACAGATCCGGGGGATGGGCGGTGGTCGCTGTTCGACAACGCGTCGACGCAGCTCAAGCTCGGTTGCGGCTGGCTGCCCGACGCCTGGCGCGACGATACCGACCTGGGCCAGGCGATCCGCCAGGTGGTGCGCAGCGACAACCACGCATTGTTCAACTACAGCAGCCCGTTGGGCTCGCCTCATCTGCGCCTGCAACTGCAAAAACGCCTGGGCCTGATCGACATTCACGTCGACCCGGCACAGATCATCACCACCCAAGGCGCCAGCCAGGGCCTCGACCTGTTGGTGCGAACCCTGCTCAAGCCCGGCGACCTGGTACTGGTGGAAAGTCCCGGCTACTACAACCTGTTCAATCTGCTGAAGTTGCAGGGGGTCAGGACCGTGGCGGTGCCGAGAACCGCCCAAGGCCCGGACATCGCCCGCCTGGAACAGCTTCTCGGCGATCACAAACCCTCATATTTCTTCATCAACAGCATGTACCAGAACCCCACCGGCACCAGCCTGGCGCCGAGCGTGGCCTATCGTCTGTTGCAACTGGCGACGGCCCATGACTTTCGCCTCATCGAAGACGACATCTACGCCGATTTCCAGAATGGCCCGACGTCCCGCCTGGCCTCCCTGGATGCACTGGACCGGGTGATTTACCTGGCGAGTTTTTCCAAGACCTTGTCCAGTTCGCTGCGCATCGGTTATGTGGTCGCCCAGCCCGACATCATCCGGCGCCTGGCCGAAGTCAAGATGATTACCGGCATCGGTTGCTCACTGCTGGCGGAAAACGTGGTAGCGACATTGCTGGCCAACGGTGCCTATCGCAAGCTGATCCAGCGCTTGCGCCAGCGACTGAACAAGCAGATGGCAAGTACGCTGCGCCACCTGGACCCGGCCCACTGGGAAGTGTTTGCCGAGCCGATGGGGGGGATGTTCGTCTGGGCCAGGCCTCGGTACCTGACGGCACAACGGGTGCAGCAGATCGCCCGGCAATTGCAGATCCAGTTGTCCCAGGGTTCGACGTTCCTGCCCCAAGGGGAGGCGTGCGACTGGTTGCGGTTGAATGTGGCCCATACCCAGGATCATCGTGCGCAGGTGTTCTTCCAGAGGGTGGAGCAGGAATCGATTGTGGCGGGCCAGTAGAGCATGGGGAGACTGTTCTGGCGCCATCGCGAGCAAGCTCGCTCCCACGGAGCAGAGCCGGGGGGCACCGAAGATCCCTGTGGGAGCGAGCTTGCTCGCGATGGCGGACTGACCGGTCACAAAAAATATTTTCGTTAATGGGAATAGATATCGAACAGGAATGAGTTGCTGTATCTTTCGCGACACATTCTTGTCAGCCTCCCGATGCGGAGGCTTTTTTCCATTAGGATTGTGCATCGATGCGTCGGATTCTCGTTTCACTGTGTGTGCTCCAGGCTTATTCCGTTTCCACCTGGGCTGAACAGCCAGTCCCTGCCAAGCCGGCTTCCCTTGAGTTGCAAGCCACGGATATCGTCGGTAGCGCCGACTATGAATCGGCACAGGGACCGGTAAAGGGCTATCATGCCACCCGTTCGGCCAGTGCCACCCGTACCGACACCGCGATTCATGAAACGCCACAGTCCATTTCCGTGGTATCCCGCGACGTGGTCCAAGACCTCAGTGCCACGCGCCTGCAGGATGCCCTCGATTACGCCGGCGGCGTAGGCCGGGCCAACAACTTCGGTGGCCAGGGCCTGACCACGTTTACCGTGCGCGGCTTTACCACGGGGGAGTTCTACCGCAACGGTTTCCCCATCAACCGTGGCTACCCGAACATGCCCGACGCCAACACCATCGAGCGGCTGGAGGTCCTGCGTGGCCCGGCCACCATGCTTTACGGTCGTGGCGATCCGGGCGGTACCTTCAACGTGGTGTCCAAGCAGCCGTTGGCCGAGCGCACGGTGACCCTGGGCAGCCAGGTCAATGACCAGGGCATGCGTCGTGGCACCCTGGATGCCTCCGGACCGCTGGACGAAGAGGGCCGCCTGGCTTACCGGTTGAACGTGATCGGCGAGGGCGGCGATACCTTCCGCGATCACGTCGAGACCGAGCGCTATGGCATTGCGCCCGTGGTCACCTGGCAGGTCAACGACACCACGCGCCTGACCTTCGAAGGCGATTTCATGCGCAACAATGCGCCGCTGGACCGTGGCCTGACCCATTACGCCGGCCAGCGCGGCACTGCGTCGCGGGATACGTTTTTCGGCGAAAAGGACGCCGGCAAGCTGCACAACGACAACAACATGCTGCAGGTACGCTTCGAGCACATGCTCAACGACGACTGGACCCTCGCTGGCGGAACCCAGTGGCTCGACGGCACCTTGCAGGGCAACGCGGTGGAGGGCAACGGGATCGCTGCCGACGGGCGCACCCTGGGCCGCAACTTCAACTACCGCAAGCTGGAGTGGACCGATCGTGACACCCAGCTCAACCTCACCGGGCATTTCTCCACCGCAGGGTTCGAACACACACTGTTGACCGGTATCGAGTACGAAGACTACGACTATCAGTCCATCATCCAGCGTTCCTCCGGCGCCGCCGGTGCCTACCCGATCGACATCTTCGATCCGGTGTACGGCCAGCCACGTCCGGCGTTGACACGCACGCCGACCAATGACCAGGAAAACCTCAAGACCCTGGGCGTATTCATCCAGGACCAGGTGGCGCTGACCGAGCGCTTGAAGGTGTTGGCCGGCGCGCGCATCGAGCGGTTCGAGCATCGGTACGAGAATTTCACCACCCGCAATGGGGATTGGGATGCCAGCCATAACGCGACCACTCCACGACTGGGCGTGATCTACGACCTGACCGACACCGTGGCGGTGTATGCCAATACCGCCCGTTCGTTCAAACCTAACACTGGCCGTAGCCGTGCAGGCGGTGGGTTCAAGCCGGAGGAGGGCAAGTCCTACGAAATGGGCGTCAAGTGGGAAGCGCTGGACCGCCAGTTGAGTGTCGATGCGGCGGTGTACCAGATCGAAAAGCGTAACGTACTGACCCCCGATCCCTTGGACCAGGACTTCAAAGTGGCGGCCGGCGAAGTGCGCAGCCGCGGTTTCGACTTGAATGTGGCGGGCAACCTGACACCACAATGGCGAATGATCGGTGGCTACGCCTATGTGGATGCCGAAGTGACCAAGGACACCAGCATCCCGTCCGGCACCCGCTTGCTCAACGTGCCCAGGAACTCCTTCAGCCTGTTGAACGTCTACGAGTTCCAGGACGGTGGCCTCAAGGGCCTAGGCCTTGGTGTCGGTGCCCGGTACGTCGACGAGCGGGCCGGCAATACCGCGGCCAGCACCTTTAGCATGGACAGCTACAGCGTCGTGGACCTACTCGGTTTCTACAAGGTCAACGAGCGGATCCGCCTCAACCTGGATCTGAAGAACCTGTTTGATGCCGACTACGAAGAGGGAGCATTCGGTGGCGTCTACGCCTACCCGGGCGCTCCGCGGACCGTGCAGGCCGGCATCTCCTACACGCTCTGAATCCAGTGCGTCATGAAAACCCCGGAGGTCCTGCCTCCGGGGTTTTTCTTTATTACCACTTGCCCGTGCTCATGCCGCCGTCCACTGGCAGTATCGCGCCGGTGGTGAAATCTGCGCTGGCCAGGTACAGCACGGCTTGGGCGATCTCTTCGATGGTGCCTACGCGTCCGGCCGGGGCCAGGCCGTTGAGGAACTCGCGGTGTGCCGGATCATGCATCGGTGTGTCGACGATCCCGGGGGCCACGGCGTTGACCTTGATGTTGTAGGGCGACAGCTCGAGGGCCAGGGCGCGGGTCATCTGGTTGACGCCGCCCTTGATCAGCACCGGCAACGCCGCCGGTACCTGGATGTTGGGCTGCAGGGCCACGGCGGCCGAGATGTTGATGATGAAACCTTGCTGACGGCTGATCATATGGGCGGCCGCGGCCTGGCTGGTGAAGACGAGCCCTTTGAGGTTGGTGTCCAGCAACGCGTCCAGGTCCTGGGGGCTGTATTCGACAAAGGGCTTGGGCAGGAAGAAGCCGGCGTTGTTGACCAATCCGTCGACGGCGCCGAACGCCTCGATGGCTCTTTCGACCAGTGCCGTTGCGGTCGAAGGATCGGCGATATCGCCCACCACGCCGATGAAGGCGGCCGGATGACCGAGCAGGGCGGCGGCATTGTCCAGGCCGGCCCCGGAGCGCGCATTACCCACCACGTTATAACCCCGGTCCAGGAATGCCTTGACCAGACCCAGGCCGATCCCGCTGGACGCGCCGGTGACGATGACGGTTTTGTTGATGCTCATGATTGACTCCTGATCACATTGAATGGAACCGGGCGCCCGTGTGGGCGGTGGTTGTGGTCAGGGTATTGCTGCATCGATGCTTGATAAATATGGGTTCTGGTACTTGAGTTGATACCTCATGTAATGAGTGGCAAGGGCAACGCAAGCTCGTTCCCATGGATTTGTCAGACTGGCAGGCAGAAAAAAGCCCGGTCAATGGACCGGGCTCGGAAGGGATCTGTCATTCCTTGGGAAGACTTCGATAGTGGGTCGTCGCCATTCCCGCGTACCCCCAGTTATCCGTATCGACTTCCTCGATCACGATATGGGTCAGGTGTGGATCCTTGCCCAGTACGCGCTGAAGGGTATCGGTG
Organism: Pseudomonas sp. 7SR1; assembly: GCF_900156465.1. Classification (NCBI taxonomy): domain Bacteria; kingdom Pseudomonadati; phylum Pseudomonadota; class Gammaproteobacteria; order Pseudomonadales; family Pseudomonadaceae; genus Pseudomonas; species Pseudomonas sp. 7SR1. Next base: position 4,827,746 of record NZ_LT707064.1, on the reverse strand, counting down.
ATTTCGGCGATCACCTGGGCTTTTTGTTCGCGGGTAACGCCGTCTCGGGTAATTCGCACATTGACGAAAGGCATGTCGCACTCCTGCTGATCAAAAAGACGCAGGAGAAATTCCCACGTCAACGAACTCACTGTATTTATACGCCACAGGCTGATAAACAGGGCCTCGGCATATTCAGTTGATACGCGGTGTAATCAATCATGAAACGTCATTTCGAAGACCTGCAGTTGGGCAGCATAGAACTGTTTTGCCTGGCGGCAGAGGCGGGCAGTTTCACCGCTGCGGCGCAACTGGCAGGGGTAACCCCCGCGGCGGTGAGCCGTTCGGTCTTTCGCCTGGAAGAGCGCCTGGGCTCCCGGCTTTTCGTGCGTACCACCCGCAGCATCCGCCTGACCGAAGCCGGCAGGACCTACTTCGAGCAATGCCGCCAGGCGTTGACGCAACTGGTGGAGGCGCAGCAGGAAATGATGGGGGCGCAGTCGGTACCGTCCGGGCAACTGCGCATCAGCTTGCCCACCACGTATGGTCACCACCGCATCCTGCCATTATTGCCGACCTTTCGGGCGCTGCATCCGCAAGTCAGCGTGGACGTCCACTTGAGCAACCGCAACATCGATTTCGTGGCCGAAGGGTATGACCTGGCTGTCCGGGTGCGGGCCCAGCCGGACTCCTCCATGATCGCCCGCCTGCTGGAAGACGCGAAGCTGGTGGTCATCGCTTCCCCGGACTATCTGCGTCGGGCCGGGACCCCACAGACCCTGGAAGACCTGGACGTTCACGAATGCATCCAGTTCGAATTGCCCAGCAGCGGTCGTCGCATCTCCTGGTTGTTCAATGTCGACGGCCGGGAGCGCGAAGTGTTCGGCCAGGGCGGCTACTGCTGTTCGGATGATGTGCTGGGTGGGGTCAGCCTGGCCAGGCATGGGGCTGGGTTGTTTCAGACGTATCGATTCATTGTCGAAAAGGAACTGGCGGATGGGAGCCTGGTGGAGGTGCTACAACCCTACAGTGGCCGATCCCGTCCGTTTACGTTGCTCTATCCTCACGGCCGGTATGTGCCGCAACGGGTGCGTGCTTTCGTGGACTTCCTGTTGACGTACCGGCAGCAGTGGGCCGAAGCCTGAAGCAAAAACCTGTGGCGAGGGGATAAATCCCCCCGCCACAATGAAGCGATCAGGTTTGCGTTCGGTCAGCGATCAGAACCGGAATGCCTGACGACCGATCAACAACCACTTGCCGTCTTTCTGCTTCTGCCAGATCTGGAAGTTCTCGATTTCCGTTGGGACCACTTCGGTGCCCTTGAGCGCTTGGGCCGAAAAGTGGTTACGCACCAGGGCGGTGTCTCCCGACAGGATGATTTTCTGATTCTTCATTTCCAGGGTCTTGAACGCACTCTTGCCGGTTTCGATGTCGGCAATGAAGGCTTTCTTGTCCTGGATGTTGCCGCTGGAATGCCCATAGGTCAGGTTCTCGGCGGCCAGGGCCTGGAGTTGCGGGATGTCCTTGTGCAGCATGGCCTGGGTCAGGTGGTCGACGGCCTGGGCCACTTCCTGTTCGGCCGATGAGGTGGCTGCCGCTGCGTAGCCGCTGAACAGGCACAAGAAGCTGACGATCAATGTCGCTTTTTTCATGAAGATTTCCTTGTTGTTGTAGGTATCGGCAATGCACGAGCACTTTGCTTGAATTGTGCTCGTCGGTCATCGTACAACTTGCCGAAGGCTACGGGAATAGTCGTACAGCCGGGCCATCTGTGAAATCGGCGAGGTCTGGTCAGAGGACACCGGGGAGGGACAACGATACTGCGAGGGCCTTCCTGGGCTGGCGGCGCATTCACAGCCCCTCGCGAACCGCTCCCCGAATGCCGTCCAGCAACATGGTGAACGCCGGGTTGTCGTTGTCCTCTCTCCACACCAGGTGCAGTTCGCTCTGCACCCCTTCACCCAGGTCGATTTCACGGAATACGACATGCTTGAACACCACGCTGGTGGCGCAGCGCGGCACTAGCGCCAGGCCCATGCCGGCGTTGACCAGCGCCAGGATCGTCAGCGACGAACCCAGCCACTGCACGAATTGCGGCGCGACCCGGGCCGAGCGGAGCATGCCGGTAAGCAGTTCGTTGAAGGGCGGGTAGGCGGTATGGGAGTACATGAGGAACGGTTGGCCGTCGAGATCCTGGACGTTCACGGAGTCGGCGCGGGCCAGCGGGTGGCCGGCAGGCACCGCCAGGACGAAGGGTTCGCGTACCAGGCACTCGGTGGCGTAGCCGGTCTCCAGCAGCGGGGAGCGGACGATGCCCAGGTCGATCCGCCGGGCCCGCAGTGCTTCATGCTGCTGATAGGTATTCATTTCCGACAGGACAATCTTGACCTGAGGCTGTTTCAGTCGTGCCTCGGCAATGACCCTGGGCAGGAACTCATACACGGCGCTGCCGACGAAGCTGATCGTCACCGAACCGATATCGCCCTGGGCGAACCGCCGGGCGGCCACGGCGGCCTGTTGCGCCTGCTCCAGGAGATTCTGCGCCTCGATGAAGAAAGCCCGGCCGGCGGCCGTGAGCGCGACGCTGCGGGTGCTGCGGGTGAACAGCTCGACCCCCAGGTGGTGCTCCAGCAACTGGATCTGCCGGCTCAAGGGCGGCTGGGTCATGTTCAGCCGTTCGGCGGCGCGACGGAAGTTGAGCTCGGTCGCCACGGTGGTGAAGCAGCGCAGTTGGGCCAGTTCAAACATTGATTCAATCCAGGTATCAATCAAGTGCCAAGTTAGATTAGACGGGAACAATACCAGCCGTCCATCATCGGGCCGTTCTCCACAAAAACAATGAATGGGAGGCTCCCTTGAACAACCTGTCGGACTCCACGCATGACAGCACCCTCGCGGTCGCTGCCGCCAAGGTCAAACGTCATGTCCTGCCCCTGGTGGTGGTGATGTTCATCGTCAACTACATCGACCGGGTCAACATCGGCTTCGTGCGCAGCCACCTGGAAACCGACCTGGGCATCGGCGCCGCTGCCTATGGCCTGGGCGCCGGGCTGTTCTTCGTCGGCTATGCGCTGTTCGAAGTGCCATCCAACATGCTGCTGCAACGTTACGGCGCCCGGGCCTGGCTGACCCGGATCATGTTCACCTGGGGCGCGGCGGCGATGGCCATGGCCTTCGTGCGCGGCGAAACCAGTTTCTATGTCTTGCGTTTCATCCTCGGCGCGGCGGAAGCAGGGTTCTTCCCCGGCATCATCTACTACTTCACCCAATGGCTGCCCGCCAACGAACGCGGCAAGGCCATGGCGATCTTCCTCAGCGGCTCGGCCATCGCCTCGGTGATTTCCGGACCGGTGTCCGGTGCCTTGCTGCACATCAGCGGCATGGGCCTGCATGGCTGGCAATGGATGTTCCTGATCGAAGGTTTCGCCTCCATCGCCCTGTGCGGGTTTGTCTGGTTCTGGTTGCAATCGCACCCCAGCCAGGCCAAGTGGCTGACCGCTGAAGAGAAGACCGTGCTGATCGCCGCCATTGCCGAGGAGCAACGTGCCAGGGAAGCCGCCCAGGTCATCAAGCCGTCGGTGTTCAAGTTGCTCGCCGACCGCCAGATCGCGCTGTTCTGTTTCATCTACTTTTCCATCGCCCTGACCATCTACGGCGCCACCTTCTGGCTGCCGAGCATGATCAAGAAAATGGGCGGCCTGGGGGATTTCCAGGTGGGCCTGCTCAACTCCATCCCGTGGATCATTTCCATCGTGGCGATGTATGGCTTCGCCGCCTTGGCCAGCCGCTGGAAGTTCCAGCAGGCCTGGGTCGCGGTGACCCTGGTGATCGCTGCCTTCGGCATGTTCATGTCCACCACCGGCGGTCCGGTGTTCGCCTTCGTCGCGATCTGCTTCGCGGCCATCGGTTTCAAGGCGGCCTCGGCACTGTTCTGGCCCATCCCCCAGGGCTACCTGGACGCGCGCATCGCAGCGGCGGTGATCGCCCTCATCAACTCCATCGGCAACCTCGGCGGTTTCGTCGCGCCCACGGCCTTCGGCTTCCTGGAACAGACCACCGGTTCCATCGAAGGCGGCCTGTACGGGCTGGCCATCACCTCGCTCGTGGCGGCCGTGGTGATCTTTTTCGCCCGCACCGCGCCGCGTCGGGACAAGCCTGACTCGTTGTCCGGTCGGCCCGAAGCAGCGACCCACGCCGACTCATCGGAAAAATCACAAGCCCTGAACCCTGGCCCATCGGGAGCCGCTGTATGAAGATCAAACGCGTCACCGTCACACCCATCGCCTTCCGTGATCCGCCGCTGCTCAACGCCAGCGGCATCCACGAACCCTACGCGCTGCGCTCGATCATCGAAATCGAGAGCGACAACGGCTACATCGGCCTGGGAGAAAGTTACGGCGATGCGCCGGCTCTGGCGATCCAGCAACAGCTGCAAAGCCAGCTGATCGGCCTGGATCCGTTCAACCTCAATCAGCTGAGGGCCATTGTCCAGGCCACCGTGGCGGCCCACCGCCCGGCGAGCGTCGCGGGGGCGGAGCTGGCGCCGGGATCCCACGCCAGCAAGGCAGTGAGCAATGCCTATTCGGCCTTCGAGGTGGCGTGCCTGGATCTTCAGGCCCGTTACCTGAACGTACCGTTGGTGGACCTGCTGGGCGGGGCGATTCGCGATCAAGTGCCGTTCAGTGCCTACCTGTTCTTCAAGTATGCCGAGCACATCGATTCACCGTACCCGCCGGACAGCTGGGGTGAAGCCCTGGATGAACGGCAGATCGTCGCCCAGGCCCGGCGCATGATCCAGGACTACGGCTTCAAGAGCATCAAGCTCAAGGCCGGTGCCCTGGAGCCGGAGCATGAAGTGTCGTGCATCAAGGCGTTGAAGCAGGCGTTTCCCGGTTATCCCTTGCGCATCGACCCCAATGGCAACTGGTCGCTGGAGACTTCCATTCGCATGGCCGAGTTACTGGGCGATGACCTGCAATATTACGAAGACCCGACGCCAGGGCTGGCGGGGATGGCCGAACTGCACAGGCGCACGGGGCTGCCCCTGGCCACCAACATGGTGGTCACCGACTTCGACGAGCTGCGTCGCAGCATCGCCCAGGACAGCGTGCAGATCGTCCTGGCCGATCACCATTACTGGGGCGGGCTGCGCGACACCCAGGTGCTGGCGAAGATGTGCGCCACCTTCGGCCTTGGGGTGTCGATGCATTCGAATTCGCACCTGGGCATCAGCCTCATGGCCATGGCCCACGTGGCGGCAGCGGTGCCGAACCTGGACTACGCCTGCGACACCCATTACCCATGGCAGGAGCCGGACGAAGAAGTCATCCAGGGCGGCAAGCTGCCCATCGTCGATGGCTGCGTGAAAATTACCCGGGCGCCGGGGCTCGGGCTGGAGCTGGACCGAGACCAGTTGGGCCTGCTGCATGAACAGTACCTGCGTTGCGGCATTCGTCAGCGTGACGATGTGCGGCAGATGCAGCGCTACCGGCCGGACTGGAAAATCGTCAAGCCGAGGTTCTGAGGCGACGGCGGCGGGCCTGCCGCGCAGGCCAGCGAAAGCAGGCCCTTGTGGTGAGGGGATAAATCTCCTCACCACAAGGTCGGTGGTATTGAGCACCCACCTTATACCCTCCCAGGCCATCCAGTGGCCCACACCCAAAGTACCGCGCCCGCCGACAACGCAGTCTTACGCCCAAACTGCCGCGCCCGTCAGCCTCGCCGTCTTACATCCAAAATGCCGCGCCAGCCCGGCGCTTCCAAAGCACTCGCCAATTGCCCCCAAGGCAGCGTATGGCGGGGCCTGCAGCCTTTCGATAATCGCCTCCGACATCCTGTCCCCTGTTGCGGAGCGCGCCATGCACAACAATAACAATACCCGCCACCGTTTTTTGCCTGCGGTGATCGCCGGCCTTTCGACCCTCGGCCTGACGCCGTGGGCCCAGGCTGAAATCATGCTGTACGACAAGGACCAGACCACTTTTTCCACCGACGGCTATATCAATGCTTTCTACGTCAACAGCGACGTGGATCGTGCCGGCGAGCAATTCGACCGTCGTCAGTCGCGGGTCAAGATGGGGTTCTTGCCCAACTATCTGGGCTTCAACATGGGCAAGCAGGTCGATGACCTCAAGCTAGGCGCCCGCGCATCGTTCTGGGTGACCATCAACGACAGCGAAACCAACGGCACCGACACCGCCATCGACGTGCGCCAGTTCTACGGCACCGTGGCCAACCCGGAGTGGGGCGAGGTATTGATCGGCAAGGACTTCGGCCTGTTCGCCCGTTCCAACATCCTGCTGGACGAGCTGTTGGCCGGCTACGGCCAGGTCAGCGATACCCTGGGCCTGGTGGACGGTGGTGGCGTGTCGTTCGGCAACATCGGCAGCGGCTATCCCTATCCGTTCCCCACCTCGCAGATCACCTATCGCACGCCGGTGGTGGACGGACTGCGCATGGCGGTGGGGATCATGGACCCGGTGGACACCAACGACAACAGCGCCACCGGCAAGGCCTACCAGGAAAACCCACGCACCGAGAGCGAGATCACCTACCAGTTCGACCTCGCCGGAGCCAAGATCTACAGCTGGCTCAACGGCAGCTACCAGACCTCGGACAACACCGATACCACCGTCGAGTCCGTGACTTCCAAGGGGTTGGGCTATGGCGTGCAGGCCAAGATGGGCGGGCTGTCGCTCACCGGCTCCGGATTCCAGGCCAAGGGCATCAACCCGTTCTTCACCAACAACGCGGGCGAAGCCACGTTGCGCAATGTCGACAGCAAGGGCTACCTGCTGCAGGGCTCGTACAAGCTGGGCAAGAATCGCCTGGCGCTGTCCTATGGCAAGACCGATGACGACGGCAACGGGGTGGTGGGCAGCGGCGCCGATTACGAAACCCGTGGCATCGCCTTGTTCCACGACATCAACGACAACCTCAAGCTCGTGGCCGAGTACAACCAGTTCGAAATCAATGGCCACGACACCAGCGCCCAGAACGAGGACACCGATACCTTTGCGGTGGGCGCTGTGTTGACCTGGTGACACCGATTCGCCGGGCGAAAAGCACACCCCGCGGGGCTGTACGATGCGCCTGAGACACTGAGGTCATGATCGCTCCCACGCGGAGCGTGGGAGCGATCAGTCATCGAGCCAGTTTCGTGGCGGTCCCACCGTGCGCATCGCGGTCGGGACCGCCACCGTTCTCCTCCCATGGAAGCGTGCACCCGCTACCCAAGTAGCATTCGTCGCCCTGGCGCGGCTTCGTACACTCAAGACTCCTATCACGCACCCGTCGGAGGCGAAGATGCCACAGGCCCGGAACGAAGGCGTGGTCAGCGCAATGTCCCAGGCAACGGACGTCCAGCAAGTGGCCCAGGAGCTGGCGCGGCAGTTGCTGCATCCCTATCTGGGGTTCGTACTGTTCTTCTGTTCAGCCGAATACGATCTGCCGGCCCTCGGCCAGGCGCTTTCGCGCAGTTTCGGTGGCATTCGCCTGGTGGGGTGCACCAGCGCCGGGGAGATCACGTCCCTGGGCTACGGGCGCAACTGCGTGACAGCGGTGGGCTTCGACCACCGGCACTTTTCCATCGCCGCCGAGTTGATCGGCGAAATGGAGCATTTCAGCCTGATCGACGCCCAGCAGATGGTCGAACGACTGGCTGGCGGTTGTCGCAGCAATGCCCTGGCGCCGATCAAGGGCCACAGCTTCGCGCTGACCTTGCTCGATGGCCTGTCGAGCCGCGAGGAAATGGTGCTGGCGGCGTTGAGTGCGGCCCTGGGAGACATCCCGCATTTCGGCGGCTCGGCCGGAGACGACAATTACCTCACCCACACCCACGTGTACTTCGAAGGCCAGTTCCACAGCGGCGCCGCCGTGGTGGTGCTGGTCAACACCTGGCTGGAGTTCGAAGTGTTCACCACTCATCACATCCTGCCCCGCCAGGAGAAACTGGTGGTGACCGGCGCCGACAGCGCTTCCCGGCGGGTCTATGAGCTCAACGCCGAACCCGCCGCCGAGGAATACGCCCGGCACATCGGCGTGCCGGTCGGCGCCCTCGATTACCGGGTGTTCGCCGCCCATCCGCTGGCGGTGCGCATCAACGACCAGTACTACGTGCGCGCCATCCAGCAGGTGCATCCGGACCTGAGCCTGAGTTTTTACTGCGCGGTGGAGAACGGCATCGTCCTGACGGCCATGACCCCGGGGCCTCTGCTGGACAACCTGCAAGACCTGTTCGACGGCCTTAAGTCGCGCCTCGGCGACCTCTTGCTGACCATCGGCTGCGATTGCTTCCTCCGGCGCCTGGAGCTGGAGGATCGTGGCGGCCTGGAGCCGATCGGGCAGTTCCTGCGTGAACAACGGGTGATGGGCTTCAACACCTATGGAGAACAGTTCAATGGCATGCATATCAACCAGACCTTCACCGGAGTTGCCATTGCCCGACATCGCGTCCCCGGCCATCGCTGAGCTGCAGGCGCAGCTCGCCAAGCTGCAGCACGAAAACCGCAAGTTGCGGCGTATCAACGATGCCCTGATCGAGCGCGTGGAGTCCGGTGTGACCCGAGGCAGCGACCCGTATGCGGCGTTCCAGCATTCGGTGGTCCTGGCCGAGCAGGTTCGCGAACGCACCGACGCCCTGAACCAGGCCATGGCCGAGCTCAAGGCCGGTAATCACTTGCTGGGCGAGGCAAGGTTGCGCGCGGAGATGGCCCATCGGCACCTGATCGACGCCATCGAGAGCATTTCCGATGCCTTCGTGCTGTTCGACGAACAGCAGCGCATCGTCCTGTTCAACAGCCGCTTCAAGGCGTTCTGGGCCCACAGCCGGGTGAGGATCATCGCCGGGATGCGTCTTGGCGAGGTCAAGCGCCTGATGACCGCCAACGGCCTGTTCAGCGAGGAAACCCGCGGGCAGGATGACGAGCATGTGCTCTACCGGCTGCAGAACGGGCGCTGGTTGCAGGTCAGCGAACGGCCGACCCAGGAAGGCGGGCGGGTGATACTGTTCACCGATATCACCGACGTCAAGCTCAGCGAAACCGTGCGTCGCGAACAGGCCGTGGCGCAGAAGTCCCATCTGTTGCAGCGGGCGGTGGACAACCTGTCCCAGGGCGTGGCGATGGTCAACGCCCAAGGCGTGCTGGAACTGTGGAACCGGCGTTTCCTGGAACTCAGCGGCCTGGCCCCGGTAGCCGCCCACAGGCCGTTCAACGAGGTGATCGCCGACAGCGAACTGCAACTGCTGACCCCCGCCAGCCGCGACGGCAACGGTCGGTTGATCCACGAGTGCGAGCAACGCCTGTCCGATGGCCGGGTCCTGGAGATCCGTACCCATCCGCTGCCCACCGGCGGCTACGTCAATACCTTCACCGACATCACCGAGCGTTACCAGCATGCCGAGGCGCTGAGTGAAAGCGAGCGCTGGATCCGTCTGATCACCGACCATGTCCCGGCGTTGATCGCCTACCTCAATGCCGACCTGGTCTATGAGTTCACCAACAAGGTCTACGAGCAATGGTACTGCTGGCCCCGGGGCGTGATGCTCGGCCAGAGCCTGCGCGAGGCCCACAGCGAGCAGCATTACCAGCGCCTGGAGGCCTATGTGGCCCGGGCCTTGGCGGGGGAGAGCGTAACGTTCGAATTCGCCGAGACCAACATCAACAACCAGGAGCGCTACATGCTGCGCTCCTACGTGCCGAACCGGTTGGCCAACGGCGAAGTGGTGGGGATCTTCGTGCTGATCCGCGACATCACCGAGCGGCGGCGCACCGCCGAGGCGCTGCACCAGGCCTATCAGAACCTGGAGCAACGGGTGCAGGAGCGCACCGCCGAACTGACCACCCTCAATGACCAACTGTTGCGGGAAATCGACGAGCGCAGTCGGGTGGAGGTGCGCTTGCGCGAGGCCAAGCGCGAAGCCGAGCAGGCCAACCTGTCGAAAACCAAATTCCTCGCGGCGGTCAGCCACGATTTGCTGCAGCCCCTCAATGCCGCGCGATTGTTCACCAGCGCCTTGCTCGAACGCCGCGAGCCGGTGGCGAACGCGCAGTTGGTGCGCAACGTCAGCAATTCTCTGCAGGACGTGGAAAACCTGCTGGGCACCCTGGTGGATATCTCCAAGCTGGACGCCGGGGTGATCAAGGCGGATGTCGCCCCGTTCGCCCTCAGCGAGCTGCTCGACAACCTCGCCGCCGAATACGCCCAGGTGGCCCGTAGCGAAGGGCTGGGGCTGCGCTTCGTACCGTGTTCGGTCCTGGTGCGCAGCGACATGCAGTTGCTCGCGCGGATCCTGCGCAACCTGTTGAGCAATGCCATCCGCTATACCCCCAGCGGCCGGGTGGTGCTGGGGTGCCGACGGCATCGACGGCAGGTCTCGATCCAGGTCTGGGACAGCGGCATCGGCATCGCCGAGGAACGCCTGGAGGAAATCTTCCAGGAGTTCAAGCGCGGCGATGTGCAGCGCCCGGACCAGGACCGCGGCCTGGGCCTGGGGCTGGCGATCGTCGAAAAGATCGCCGGTATCCTCGGGCACCGGATCCAGGTGCGTTCGTGGCCGGGCAAGGGCTCGATGTTCTCCATCGACGTGCCTCTGAGCGCCACCGCGCCCACGCCGCAGCCCTGCCTGGACATGAGCGAACCCATGCTCGAACGCTTGCGCGGCGCGCGGATCTGGGTGCTGGACAACGACGCGGCCATTTGCGCCGGCATGCGCACGCTATTGCAAGGATGGGGGTGCCAGGTGGTGACCGCGCTGTCGGAGCAGGACCTGGCGGGCCAGGTGGACTGCGCCCACGCCGAGGTGGACCTGTTGATCGCCGACTATCACCTGGACAACGATCAGAACGGCGTCGACGCGGTGGCCCGTATCAACGCTCAACGGGCTTCGGCGATCCCGGCCATGTTGATCACCGCCAACTACAGCAACGAGCTCAAGCAGCAGATCCGTGAGCGCGGCCACACCTTGATGCACAAGCCGGTGCGGCCGATGAAGCTCAAGACGGCGATGAGTCATTTGTTGGGTCAGCCCCGCAACCATTGAGCCGAACGCTGTTGCGGCGAGGGGATTGTTCCCCCCGGGTCTGCCTGGCAGACCCCGGTTGTCAGTTTTCAGGGCCGCTTCGCGCCCCAGCGGGGCGGTGCTACGTTTCGCTAATCCCCTCGCCACAGGGATGTGTGTCAACGCCGCAGATAAGCCCCGAAATCGATATCCCCGGCACTGAGGATCGCCTGCACCCGGTTGTGCACATTGAGCTTGCGCAGGATGGCCGAGACGTGGGCCTTGACCGTGGTCTCGGCGATGTCCAGGGTGTAGGCGATCTGTTTGTTCGACTCACCCTTGGTCATGCGCTCGAGTACCAGCAGCTGCTTGCGGGTCAGGGCCTGGAGCAGTTCGGGCGGGAACGCCGGGGTTTCGCTCAGGCGCCGGCCTACCGGGTTCTTCTGGGTGCGGATGATGTCCGGTGGCAGGTACACGTTGCCGTTGAGGATCTGTTCGATGGCGTCGGTCATCTGCGAACGTGGCGAGGATTTGGTAATGAACCCCACCGCACCGTAGGTGATGGTCTGCAGGACGATCTGCTTGTCCTGTTCGGCGGAAACGATCACCACGGGGATCGTCGGCGCCTCGTTGCGCAGGTTGATCAGGCCATTGAGGCCGTGCATGCCGGGCATGTTCAGGTCCAGCAGGATCAGGTCCAGGTCGTCGTGCTCGTGGGTCAGTGCCAGGGCACTGTCCAGGTCGGCGGTTTCCATGACTTCGCTGCCAGGGAAGCCGTCGCTGATAACGTTGTGGATGGCTTCGCGAAACAGTGGGTGATCGTCGGCTATCAGGATTTTATACATGGCCATTCACCTCGTTATTGTTGTGGGGCAGTTGCAGCACGCTTTTGACTCGCACTTGTGCATCAGGGAAAAGGTTCGGGTCGGGCGGCCTGCAAGGGCAGGTTGGCCGCTTCCCAGGCATCGAGGCCATCGCGATACCAGTACAGATGCTTATAGCCCATGGCAGCGGCGCGTTTTACCGCGTTCCAGCTCAACCAGCAATCGGAGCGGCAATAAAAGACCAACGGTTGGTCCATGCGCCCGGCGGTGGCTTTGCGCAGGTAATGAGCGAAGTAGTCCTGCCAGGTCGGATCCAGGTGGCCGTCGCCGGTATTGGCCAGCCACAGGCTGCCGGGGAGGTTGGCGTGGGGTTCGTTGTCGATGAACCGGCCCTGGACCCAGGGCCGACGGTAGACGTCCACCAGCACGGGAGGCGAGGCTTGCTGGAGCAGTCGCTGCAACGCCTGGGTATCGATGGTCTGCGCGCCTTGGACCTCGGCGGGCGTGGGGCTGCGATACCGGTCGATGCGATAACCCTGGGGCGAGAACAGCGTGTCGTCGGCCTGGGCGACGCTCAGCCACAGGCACGGCAAGACGATTGCCAGCAAACGGAGCATGGGGATTGATCCTTGTTGTTATGGGTGCATTACATGCCAGGGTCGCGGTCTTGTGAATGCGACCATAGACAGGAAAACCAGTACTAAAGTCGTAAAAATGCTCCTGTCACAGGCTGGGGATCGCCACCGGATCTTGTGGGAGCGAGCTTGCTCGCGATGACGGCGGCACAGCCAATACCGAGGTCGACTGAACCAACGCTATCGCGAGCAGGCTCGCTCCCACAGAGGGACAGGCACGGTTAACCTGCCTTGCGCAACGCCGCATGCTGCGGATTGAACGTCCACACCGCCAGCAGCGCGAACACCAGGGTCAGCACCAGGCACACCACCATTGCCAGCAGGTTGAACTGCCCGTACAAGGCAAACCGCACCAGTTCCACCCCGTGGGTGAACGGGTTCACCGCGCAGAGCCAGTACAGCCAGGGGCTGGCCTCGAGCATTTTCCATAGCGGATACAGTGCCGAAGACAGGAAGAACATCGGGAAGATCACGAAGTTCATGACCCCGGCGAAGTTCTCCAGCTGCCGGATAGCGTTGGACAGCAGCAAGCCCAGGGCGCTGAGCATCAGGGCCACCAGCAGCAGCGCCGGCAATGCCAGCAGCAGGCCCTCGACCGGGGGCTGGACGCCATACAGCCAGGCAATGGCCAGGAAGGCATAGACCTGCAGCAATGAGATAAGCGAGGTCGCCACCAGCTTGCTCGCCAGCAGGAATGCCCGGGGCAGGGGGCTGGTCAGCAGCACCCGCATGCTGCCCATCTCCCGGTCGTAGACCATCGACAACGAGCCTTGCATGCCGTTGAACAACAGGATCATGCACGCCAGCCCAGGCACGATGTACACCTCATAGGGAATGTAGGTGTCGTAGGGGGCGATGATGGCGATGCCCAGTGCCGCCCGAAAGCCGGCTGCGAAGACCAGCAGCCACAGCAGCGGGCGGACCAGCGCACTGAGCAGGCGCGTGCGTTGCAGCATGAAGCGCAGCCATTCGCGCATCACGATGCCGCTGAAACATTGCCAATACGCATTCATGAGCAAACTCCCGGCGTGGTCAGGCAAGTAAAGGCCGAGCCCAGGTCACCGCCATGGGCCTGGCTCACGGCATCGGCTCGGCCACTGGCGACGAGGCGGCCTTGATGCAGGATCAGCAGCGCGTCGCCGGGCTGCACTTCATCCAGCAGATGGGTGGTCCAGAGCACGCTGATGCCTTGCTCGCTGCACAGTTGCCGGACATGCAGGCCAAGGGCCTGGCGACTGCCCGGATCCAGGCCGACGCTGGGCTCGTCCAGCAGCAACAGGCGTGGTTCATGGAGCAGTGCCCGGGCGATTTCCACCCGACGACGGTGACCGCCATTGAGATTGCGCACTCGTTCGTCGCGTCGCTCAGCCAGGCCCTGGCGGGCCAGCTCGGCGTCGATCCTGGAACCTCCCTGGCGCCGCGACAGGCCATGCAGGGCGGCGTGATAACGCAGGTTCTGCTCGACGCTCAGGTCCAGGTCCAGGGTGCTCTGCTGGAAGACCACGCCCAACTGACGCAAGGCCGCCCGAGGCGAAGCCTGCAAGCAGTGGCCGCCGACACGGATCTCGCCTCGCTGCACATCGTAGAGGCGCGTGAGCAGGGCGATCAGCGTCGACTTGCCAGCTCCGTTGGGGCCCAACAGCGCGGCGAACTGCCCGGCGGGCAGCGCGAAACCGACTTGCCTGAGGGCTTCGCGGGCGCCATAGGCGAAGCTCAGGTCACTGACCTGCAAGGCGTTCATGGCGTGACCACCACGCCCCACGGATAGCGCCCGACTTTCACCGACTTGAGCACCTTGCGGCTCTGGACATCGATCACCGAGACATCACCGCTCACGCCGTTGGTCGCCAGCAGTTGGCGTTGGTCCGGGGTGAACGCCAGTTGCCAGACCCGGCGGCCCACCAGCAGGTAGTCCAGCACTTCGAAAGTCTTGGCGTCGATCACCGCCACATGGTTGGCCGGGCCCAGGGCGACGAAGGCGAGCTGGCCGTCGGCACTGAGCTTGATGCCCACCGGTTGCACCTTGTCCGGGTGTACGCCCTTGATCTGGAAGGTCAGGGTCTTGAGCACCTGGCGAGTCGCGACATCAAGGATGGTCAGGGTGCCGCCGATCTCCGCCGACGCCCAGAGTTGCGAGCCATCGCGGCTGAACTCGACGAAACGCGGCCGCTGGTCCACCAGGGTGTTGTCGGCCAGGGTCTGGGTGCTGGTGTCGATCCAGTGCAGCATGTTGGTGGTTTCGCTGGTGTTGACCGCCCACTTGCCGTCGGGGCTGACGGCCATGCCCTCCGGCTCGACGCCCACGCCGATCTGGCCGAGCACTTCGGAGGTCTGGGTGTCGATCACCGTCACCAAGGCGTCGTCCTCGTTGGAGACGTAGAGCCAGCGGTCGTTGGGATGCAGGGCGAACTGTTCCGGATCCTTGCCGGAGGGCAGCTCCTTGACGATCTTGCGGGTGGCCACGTCCATCACCTGGACCCGGTCCGAATCGCTGGCGCAGATGTACAGGAGACGGTTGTCGTGGGACAGCAACAGGCCCCGTGGACGTTGGCCCACCGGCAGGGTCTCGATGACCTCCAGGCGCTGCAGGTCGATCAGGCTCAGGCTGTTGTCCTTCTCGTTGGAGACCCAGGCGATGCTCGCGGCGGCGGGACCGGCGGCGAACAACGCCATGCCCAGGGTGAGGACCTGGCAGGCTTGGAGCAAGGGGCGAGGCATGGCGGTTTCCTTATTGTTGTTATCGATCAGGGGTAACGGCAGCTCACTTCGGGTTTGTCATAGCCCAGGCTGTCCATTTCGTTGGAGGGGTGCAGGAAGCCGTCCTGGGGGGAGGTGCTGACCAGGGCCCGCGGCTGGACCAGGGGAATCGGTTGGCGCAGTTGGCCATTCCATGGCCGGTAGCTGAGCTTGCGGCCCTTGAAGCCGTCCAGCGGCAATTGATCGCTCAGAGCCAGTTGGCGGATTGCCGACGGGTCGTCCTGGCGCAGCTTGCTCACCGCGCTGGCGATGCTGCGCACGGCGATCCAGGCCGCGAAGTCACGGTCGTTCATCCAGCGGCCGGCCAGGGCCTCGAAGCGCTTCTGCAGTTGCGCCGCGCCGTAGGTTTCCACGGTCTTGTGCCAGCCGGTGGGCACCAGCCCCTGGGTGCCGGCCACCGGCCGCGGGTACCAGGTCTGGTAGGGCAGGTATTCGCCGAAATCCCCGCGTTCGTCCGCCACCAGCACCACGTCGTATTCGGCGGTCTGGGTGAACAACGGCATATCGGCCTGGGCGCTGCGGCGCTGATCGTTATCGAACTGCCAGGCTTTTTCGGCGACGGTCTTGATGCCGAAGCGTTTCATGGCCCGGCGCAGGGCGGCGGCGTAGGCCTGGTCGTCGGGCGTCTGGCCGACGATCAGCAAAGCCCGCTGCCATTTGCGCACGACGCTGAACTGCACCAGGGCATCGGCGAGCATGGCCCGGTCGGGCAGGCTGTGCAGCACGTTGCCCAGGCAATCGGTGGTGCGCAGGCTGTCGTCGGGACTGCCGGCATTGAACAGCAGGCTGTCGGGCAGGGCGGCGCTGAGCTGGCGCAGGCTGTCGGCCGGGGCGTTGACCACGAACAGCCGCAGGCCCTGTTCATGTTGCGCGCGAGCGGCTTGCACCAGCGCTTCGGGGCTGTCGACGCTGGCGCTTTGCAGGCGGTAATCGTGCTTGAGGAAACGCCCGGTACTGTTGCTGTCGACGATCGCCAGCTCGGCGCCGCGCAGCCCGGCGTCGGCAGGCTCGGTAATCACATTGGACAACAACGGTCCTGGATCGGGGCGATAACCCAGGTAGCCGATGCGCACTTGCAGTGGCGCGGCATCGTTCGCGTGAGCGGTTGCCGCTGCCAGCAGTGAAACCAGGGCGTAACTGACGAGCCGGCGCATGACATCCTCCATTGCGGGTAGCGCCAGCATAGGAAGGCCGGGGGCATGGGGAAATATGCAGAAAGTACCGCCGGGGCAGTACCAAGGTAGTAGCTCGCCGTCGCCGCCAGGGTTTTAGGATGCAGGCAATCGTCATCGACCAGGAGTGGACAGACCGTGCGGATTTTCAAGGCCCTGCTGCTGCCGTTTCTGCTGATCCTGAGTCTGATCGGGGTGGATCGTCCCAAAGCCTGTCACCGCCCAGGCCCTCCTGTGGGAGCGAGCTTGCTCGCGATAGCGGTGGTTCAGTCGGCCTCGGTATTGGCTGTGCCGCCGTCATCGCGAGCAAGCTCGCTCCCACAGGGTATGGGTGTCAACTTCGGGGCGGAACGCTAGTCATGTCGGCCCTCTGGCGCATCAATCTCTGGGTCACGGTGTTTTTCGCCCTGGTGACCCTGGCGTGCTCCCTGTTGTCGCTGCAGCAGGCCATGACCGATGTGAAGCGCGAGCTGCAATCGGCCGAATCGGTGGTGCATTACCTCAAGGAAACCGCCGAGCGCGACCCGGCCAGCCTGCAGACACGCCTGACCGGCAGCCTGCGGCATGTGCGGATACGCTGGCTGGCACCAGGGGAAGAATTTCCGGCAGGTGCCGACAGCGGGCTGCAGGCCTGGCTCGGCCATCGACTGCTCGCCGATGGCCCGGCGCCGCAGGTGGTGGATCTGCGTGATGGGCGGCGGGCCTGGATCGCTGTCGATCCGCGGGACGAAATCGACGAAATCCTCGATTCACTGGTGCAACTGCTGGGCGTCTGCGCCATGGCCCTGTTGCTCAGCCTGTTGGTGATTCGCTGGGCGGTGCGCCGGGTCATGTCGATGCTCGACCAACTGCTGGGGGCGTTGCGCCAGGTGTCCAACGGCGACCTGAATGTGCACTTGCCCGCCGAAGGCATACCGGAGGCGCGGCAACTGGCGGGGCACTTCAATCGGATGACCGCCGCCCTGGCCCAGTCCCAGGCCGATAACACCCGGCTCACCCAGGCACTGCTGGCCGTGCAGGAGCAGGAACGTACGCATCTGGCCCAGGCGCTGCACGACGACCTGGGCCAGTATGTGACGGGCATCCGCGCCCGGGCCTGCCTGCTGCGCCTGGTCACCGGCCAGCCGACGGTGCTGGAGCAGACCGTCAGTCAGCTCGAAGCGGATTGCGAACACCTGCAACAGGGCTTCCGGGCCTTGGTGCACGACTTGTATCCGGTGGTGCTGCAGCACTTGCCGCTGGAAGAAGCCGTCGAATTGCTGGCACGGCAATGCCGCGACACCCATGGCATTGCCTGTGATTTGCGCATCGAAGGGGCCTTGCCGGCATTGTCCGGCTCGGACAAGACCCACCTGTATCGCCTGTTGCAGGAAGCGCTGACCAATGTCGCCCGCCATGCCAATGCCACCCGGGTAAGGATCCGCCTGGGCCAGCGTGCCGGCCGCTTGCGCCTGCTGGTGCGGGACAACGGCCGAGGGGCACAGCAGCCGCCCCGACCGGGTGTCGGCCTGCATTCGATGTGCGAACGGGCCCGCAGCCTGGGCGGCGAGCTGCGGGTCATCTGCCAGCCCGGTGCCGGCTGGGCGCTGGCCTTGAATATTCCCCTGGAGGCACGATGAACATTTTGTTGGTGGATGATCACGCGGTGGTCCGGCAGGGCTACGCCAGCCTTTTGCGAGCCTTGATGCCGGACCTGCTGGTTCGGGAAGCGACCACCGGTGAAGAGGCGTTGAGCCAGGTGCAGGAGCAGGTGCCGCATCTGGTGATCATGGACTTCGGCCTGCCTGGCATCAGCGGGCTGGAAACCACCCGGCGCCTGCGTCAGCGCCTGCCGCAACTGCGGGTGCTGTTTTTCAGCATGCATGACGAACTGCCATTGGTACGCCAGGCGCTGGATGCCGGCGCCTCGGGGTACCTGACCAAGAACTCGGCGCCCCAGGTGCTGGTGGAGGCGGTGCGACGGGTATTGGCCGGCCATGCCTATATCGAACAGTCCCTGGCGACACAACTGGCCTGCGCCAGCTCCCGGCATGACGCCGACCCGCGCCTGCAATGCATGACCCAACGAGAGCTGGAGATCTTCGTCATGCTCGCCAAAGGCACGCCTGCGCGCACCATCGCCGAACAGCTGTGCATCAGCGCCAAGACGGTGTCCAACCATCTCACGCTGCTCAAAAGCAAGTTGCAGGTCAGCTCGCATGCCGAGCTGGTGCACTTGGGGATTGATATGGGGGTGGTGCGGGTGGCGGGATGAATCCCGGGTTCCACTGCGACGGTCAACGGTGGTGAGGGGATTTGGCGGAACGTCGCAACGCCCCGCTGGGCTGCGAAGCGGTCCCTCTTCAGTCGGTTCGCCGAGTTAACCGAACAGGGGCCGCTTCGCAGCCCAACGGAGATAAATCCCCTTGCCACAGGTGTTTGCCGAAGGGCTCTCATCGATCCCAGGATTGCGGGCATCCCTTGCAACCCTGCATGTTGGCGTCCTGGAAATTCCCGTAATGCTGACGCGACCCACTCAGGTCAGCCTGCTCCAGGTTGCTTTCTCCCAGCTTGACCTCCTGCAGATTGGCGTCGCGCAGGTCGGCGCCCTTGAGGTCGGCCTTGCTCAGCCAGGCCATTTCCAGGTCGGCGGCTTGCAGGTTGGCATCGTGCAGGCGAGCGCCGGACAAGCGGGCGAACTGAAGATACGCGCCGGTCAGGTCTGCACGCTGGAACTGCGCACCCTGGGCGAACAGCCCCCATCCCTGGATCGCCTTGAGCGTGGCGCCGCTGAAATCGGCCAGGCGCAGATTGCTCTGCTGCAGGCTGGCACGGGTCAGGTTGGCGCCTTGTAGCTGGGCTTTCTCAAGGTTCGCCAGGTCCAGGCGCGCGTGCCGCAGGTCGGCGTCACGCAGGTCGGCACCACTGAGGTTCATCTTGCGCAAGTCCTGGTTCGCCAGTCTTGCGCCCCGCAGGTTGGCGCCGGGGCATTGGCTGGCTTCGGCAATGACGCAGCCGTTGAGGGTGAGCGGGGTGTCGAGGTCGTCGGCGTTGGTACATGCCGCGATCAGCAGCAGTACAAGAGGCAGGTAGTTCATGGCGGCTAGCTCGCAGAGCGGTGTGGGAGCGAGCTTGCCCGCGATGGCGGAGCATGAGCTGGCAGTAATGTTGACTGCCGCGGCGCTATCGCGAGCAGGCTCGCTCCCACAGAGGGTTGGTATATCGATCGCAGTTCAGGTGGGGACGGGTTACTTCTGCGCCGTCGCCTTGTCCCAACTCGGAATCTTGAACACCCAGAACGACCCGCCCTGGGCTACCGGCTTGGTCAGCTCGGCCATGTCGCCGCCCCACAACGGCACCGCGCCGCCATAACCGACAGTCACGCCGATGTACTGCTCACCGTCCTGCTCCCAGGTGATGGGCGGGGAGACGATGCCGCTGCCGGTCTGGAATTTCCACAGCTCCTTGCCGGTCTTGGCATCGAAGGCCTTGAAGAAGCCGTCGCCGGTGCCGGTGAACACCAGGTTGCCCTTGGTGGCGAGCACGCCGGCCCACAGCGGCAGCGGCTCCTTGTGCTCCCAGACCACCTTGCCCGTGGTGGGGTTCATCGCCCGCAGGCTGCCGACGTGATCGTCATACATGCGCTTGATGCGAAACCCCATGCCCAGGTAGGCCGAGCCTTTCTTGTAGTTCACTTCCTCGGTCCAGTATTCCTCCTTCCACTGGTTGCCGGGGACGTAGAACAGTCCTGTGTCCTGGCTGTAGGCCATGGGGTTCCAGTTCTTGCCGCCCAGGAACGGCGGCGAGACTTCCACCGGCTTGCCCTTGGTTTCGCCGGGCAACGGCTTGGCCGGACGCTGGCCGGGATTCTCCACCGGCCGGCCGGTCTTGAGGTCGATGTGGCTGGCCCAGGTGATGTTGTCGACGAAGGGGAAGGCGTTCTGCAGCTTGCCGTTGTTGCGGTCCACGACATAGAAGAAACCGTTGCGGTCGGCATGGGCGGTGGCCTTGATCACCTTGCCGTCCTTGTCCTTGTAGTCGAACAGCACCAGCTCGTTGTTGCCGGAAAAATCCCAGGCATCGTTGGGCGTGTGCTGGTAGAACCATTTCACTTCGCCGGTGCTCGGGTCGACGCCCACCTGGCCGGAGGTGTAGAGGCTGTCATAGTCGTGGGGGTTGCCGTCCTTGGCCGTGCGGGCCCAGGTGTTCCACGGGCCGGGGTTGCCCGCGCCGACGATGATGGTGTTGGTCTCGGGGTCGAAACTGGCGCTCTGCCACGGGGCGCCACCGCCGTGGCTCCAGGCCTCGACCTTGCCGGTTTCGGTGGTCTTGTCGTCTGGCCAGGATGGGGCCTTCACATCGCCGGTGGGCGTGCTGTCCTTGCCGTTGAGGCGACCCATGTGGCCTTCGACGAAGGGCCGCATCCAGACTTCCTCGCCGGTGTCCGGATCGCGAGCGAACAATTGCCCGACCACGCCGAACTCATCGCCGGAACTGCCGTGGATCAGCAGCACCTTGCCGCTGGTCTTGTCCTTGATCAGCACCGGGGCGCCGGTCATGGTGTAGCCGGCGGAGTGATCACCGAACTTCTTGTTCCAGACCACCTTGCCGGTGTTCTTGTCCAGGGCGACCACCCGCGCATCCAGGGTACCGAAGTAGATCTTGTCGCCATAGATGGCTGCGCCGCGATTGACCACGTCGCAGCAAGGACGAATGTTGTCCGGCAGCCGGTGGTTGTAGGTCCACAGACGCTTGCCGGTCTTGGCGTCGAGGGCGAACACCCGCGAGTACGAGCCGGTGACGTACACCACGCCGTCGCTGACGATGGCCTGGGATTCCTGGCCGCGCTGCTTTTCGTCGCCGAACGAATAGGACCAGGCGGGCGTGAGCTTGAAGACGTTCTTGTCATTGACCTGGGCCAGCGGGCTCCAGCGTTGGGCGTTGGTGCCCATGCCGTATTGCAGCACGTCGCGGGTGGTCAGGTGGTCGTTGGCGATGTCCTCCCAGCTGACTCCCGGCGTGGCGGCGCTGGCCATGGGGCTCAACGAGAGACTGCCGGCCAGCAGCAAGGCGTGCAAGGCCACGGTCAGGGGGGAGAGGGCGGGTAGCGTTCTTATTGTCATGGTGGCGGTTCCCAGTGGAGGTTTTGGCCTGACTAGGTTCGGTCGCGCCGGGGGCCGGCCGATACGGAAAAAGTCCCGCCCTTGCCGGGAAGACTTCCTGAACCGGCTGTCTTTGCGACCTGCGTCGGATGACCCGATACCAAGGAACTAGGACCCGGCCACCAAAGCAGCATTCGGCTGGTGCGGCACGGTTCCTAAGATGACGGCACGGCCTCTGCAGAGAGGTCGGCGTGCAATCCAGAGGGCATAACAATGACAACAAAACGCAACGCCATCATCGCTACCGCATTGCTGATGGGGCTGACCGGCGCAGGCTCCGCATGGGCCCATGGCAACGTAGTGCCCCAGGCAGTGGAAACCAAGGGCCTGACCCCGATCAAGGACACCAACCTGCCATTGGACGGCGATGGCTGGGCCTCGCAGAACCCTTATCGCAATTCTCCCGAACGTGAAAAGGCCGTGGAGATCGGCGCTTCGGCGTACAACCAGAACTGTGCCGCGTGCCATGGCCTGGAAGCCAAGTCCGGCGGGATCGCACCCGACCTGCGCATGCTGGACGCCGCCGAAGCCGGTGACGAGTGGTTCGTCGAGCGCGTGCGCCACGGTGCGGTGCGCGATGGCCGGGTCTACATGCCGAAAATGGCCGACTACCTGAGCCAGGAAGCGCTCTGGGCGGTGCGCACCTACCTCGACAGCGTGCACGTCGAGGAGTGACCGCCATGCGCTGGTTCGCCTGGGTAATCTGCTATGTGTTGCTGGGTGCCCAGGCGGTTCAGGCCCAGGTGCGCAGCTTTGACCAGATGATTGCCGCCGGGGAGTTGAAGGTGGCGGTCTACAAGGACTTCGCGCCCTACAGCTTCGAAGACGACGGCCAGCCCAGGGGCGTCGATGTGGAACTGGCCCAGGCCCTGGCCAAGGCGCTGGGTGTGCGGCTGAAACTGATCTGGGCGCCCCCCGGCGAGAAGCTCGACGACGACCTGCGCGATTACATCTGGCGCAGCAGCCCGCTCCACGACCGACAATTGGCCGACCTGATGATGCGGGTGCCCTACGATCACGATTACGTGCAAAGGCGTAACGATGTCGGTGAGTTGGAAAATGCCCAGGTGGTGATGTTCGGACCCTATCAGCAGGAGTGTTGGCAGGTGGCTTATGACCGCCGTCGGCTGGACTCGGTGGGCAGCGTCGCGGTATTCCAGCAGCACCCTATCGGCGTCGAAGTCGACAGCGTGCCGTCGTTCTACCTGACTTCGGTATTCAACGGCATGCTCAGCGCCAGGACCCGCCATTACCCTGGTGTCGGCCAGGCGTTCAAGGCCATGCACGCCGGGGAGGTCGATGCCGTCATGGCCATGCGCGGCGAGGTGGACTGGCAAGTGCACCAGGCGCGCGACCCGCAGCTGGCCCTCGCCGAGAATGCCTACCCGAACATGGGCAAGCAGCGTTGGGAAATCGGCATGGCGGTGCATGAAAGCAATCGCCAGTTGGCCTATGCGGTGGAAGAAGCACTGGAAGGCTTGATCCGCGACGGCAGCCTCAAGGCTGTCTACGCCCATTACGGCCTGCGTTACGAAGTGCCCGAGATGTACCAATAGGAGCACCAGGATGAAATGGCCTGCTTATCGCTTGGGGTGTTGCCTGCTGTGGTGCGGCCTGTCGTTGATGGCGCAGGCGGCGGTCGAGCCCGGCAAGGATCCGGTGCCCTCGGTGATGTGGGCCTTCTATCACAAGCAATTGCTGGGTGACGCACCGTTCGTGTTCGATGACCGGGTCCGGCTGCTGGCGCCGCCCTTTGCCGAAGATGCGCGCCAGGTACCGCTGGAAATCGATGCGCGGGCTTTTGCCGCAGACGTGGTTCGGATACTGGCCTGGGCCGAGCTGAACCCGTTGCCGAAGATCGTCGATTTCCAACCGGGAGAGCGGGTGCTGCCCTGGTTGTCGATTCGCATCCGTATCGAACAGGCCACGCCACTGCGGGCCGCCGTACAGACCCGCGACGGCCTGTGGCACGTCGGCTCGACCCTGATCGACGCGGCCGGAGGCGGCTGCACCGCGCCCAGTGTGGTGCGGACCCAGCCGGGGTGGGAGGAACACCTGGGCGAAGTGCTCGGGGCGCGCTACCCCCGGGGCGACACCAGCCGCCTGCGCCTGCAGGTGGCCCACCCGATGGACAACGGCCTGGTGAGTGGCATCCCGGAATTCTTTCTCGACCAGGCCCAACTGCTGGACGCCGAAGGCCGGGTGCTGGCGCGCCTGGAACTGTTCCCGGCGGTCAGCGAAAACCCCAACCTGGGCTTCGACATCCAGGGCCCCGGACAGACCCGCCTGTCGCTGCGCGACAACAGCGGCAACACGTTCGAGGCGGCGATCCCCTGACCACAAGGAGCGCGCCATGCGTTGGCTGCTGCTGATCTTCATCTGCCTGAACGGGCCAGCCTGGGCCGGGGCAGACTATACCCTCCAGCCCCGGCGGATCGCCGAGGGCACCTGGCTGCTGGAAGGCAGTACGGAGAATTTTGC
This sequence comes from Pseudomonas sp. 7SR1, assembly GCF_900156465.1. Taxonomy (NCBI): domain Bacteria; kingdom Pseudomonadati; phylum Pseudomonadota; class Gammaproteobacteria; order Pseudomonadales; family Pseudomonadaceae; genus Pseudomonas; species Pseudomonas sp. 7SR1. Next base: position 4,803,758 of record NZ_LT707064.1, on the reverse strand, counting down.
CAAGGGCAATGGCGGCAACATCGTCAACACCGGTTTCATCGTGACCGATGCGGGGGTGGTGGTGATCGACACCGGGCCGTCCAGGCGTTATGGCGAGGCCTTTCGCCGGGCCATCGCGGCGACCACGGATAAACCGGTGATTCGCGTACTGCTGACCCATCATCATCCCGACCATGTCCTGGGCAACCAGGCGTTCACCGACGTGCCCATCGCCGCCCTGGCGGGGACTGGGGAGCTATTGCGCCAGCAGGGCGACGCGATGGCCGAGAACATGTACCGGCTGGTAGGCGACTGGATGCGCGGTACCGAGGTGGTATTGCCTACCCAGGTCCTGGAGCCCGGCAGGCTGGTGGTGGGCGATCATTCCCTGCGCCTTCTGCAACTGGCCGGGCACACCGGGGCCGACCTGGCGATCCTGGACGAGACCACCGGCGTATTGTTCGCCGGCGACCTGGTGTTCTACGAGCGAGCCTTGACCACCCCCAACAGCCCGGGGCTGGAGGTCTGGCTCAAGGACCTGGACACCTTGCAGGCCTTGCCCTGGAAACTGCTGGTGCCCGGCCATGGTCCGGTGGCAGGCGACCTCCGGCCCTTTGCGCAGATGCGCGATTACCTTGGCTGGCTCGACCAACTGATGCGCGACGGCGCCGCCCGGGGCGACGACATGGCCGAGATGATCCGCAGCCCCATCCCCGAGCGATTCGCCGGGATCAGCCTGACCCGTTATGAGCTGATCCGCAGTGTCAGCCATCTTTATCCGCGTTATGAGCGCGCGGGGATGAAGCGGGTGGATGCCCGATGACCCTCGGCTGAACAAACCCTCTGTGGCGAGGGGCCCGTCGCAGGAGTTGTGGGCACAGGCAATGGCCCCACATGTACCAAGGAACTAGGAAACTCAACACAGCGGGCAATTGTTGGCGGCGCCGCCGGGCCCAAGAATCTGCGGCAGACCGGGAAAATTTCCCGGGTATAACAATAACCGCAGAGGTAGCCGTCATGACTCATCCCGCACGTCGCCAACCCTTCGCCATCAGCCTGCTGCTCAGTGCCATGCTGCTGTCCGGTTCGGCCCTGGCCGCCGTGACCGACCAGGAAATCCTCCAGGATCCCAAGAACCCACAGCATGTCGTGACCAACGGCCTGGGCGTCCAGGGTCAGCGCTACAGTCCCCTCGATACCCTCAATGTCGACAACGTCAAGGACCTGCGTCCGGTCTGGGCGTTCTCCTTCGGCGGCGAAAAGCAGCGCGGCCAGCAGGCCCAGCCGATGATCAAGGATGGGGTGATGTACCTCACCGGTTCCTATTCGCGGGTGTTCGCAGTGGACGCCCGCACCGGCCGGAAACTGTGGCAGTACGATGCGCGCCTGCCCGACGACATCCGCCCTTGCTGCGATGTGATCAACCGTGGCGTGGCCCTGTACGGTGACCTGGTGTTCTTCGGCACCCTGGATGCCAAGCTCGTGGCCCTGAACAAGGACACCGGCAAGGTGGTGTGGAGCAAGAAGGTGGCCGACCACAAGGAAGGCTACTCCATCAGCGCCGCTCCGCTGATCGTCAATGGCAAGCTGATCACCGGCGTGGCCGGTGGCGAGTTCGGCGTGGTGGGCCAGATCAGCGCCTTCGACCCGAAGAACGGCGAACTGCTGTGGACCCGTCCGACCGTGGAAGGCCACATGGGCTACGTCTACAAGAACGGCAAGGCGGTCGAGAATGGCATTTCCGGTGGCGAGGCCGGCAAGACCTGGCCGGGCGACCTCTGGAAGACCGGTGGCGCGGCGCCCTGGCTGGGCGGCTACTACGACCCGGAAACCAACCTGTTGCTGTTCGGCACCGGTAACCCGGCCCCGTGGAACTCCCACCTGCGCCCTGGCGACAACCTCTATTCCTCGTCGCGCCTGGCCCTGAACCCGGACGATGGCAGCATCAAATGGCACTTCCAGAGCACGCCTCACGATGGCTGGGACTATGACGGCGTCAACGAGCTGATCTCGTTCAACTACAAGGAAGGCGGCAAGGACATCAAGGCCGCGGCCACCGCCGACCGCAACGGCTTCTTCTACGTGCTGGACCGCACCAACGGCAAGTTCATCCGTGGCTTCCCGTTTGTCGACAAGATCACCTGGGCCAGCGGCCTGGACAAGGACGGGCGGCCGATCTACAACGAGGCCAGTCGTCCGGGGGCGCCGGGCAGTGAAGCGAAGGGCAGCTCGGTGTTCGTCGCTCCGGCCTTCCTCGGCGCGAAGAACTGGATGCCCATGGCCTACAACCAGGACACCGGGCTGTTCTATGTACCGTCCAACGAGTGGGGCATGGACATCTGGAACGAAGGCATCGCCTACAAGAAAGGCGCGGCCTTCCTCGGCGCCGGTTTCACCATCAAGCCGTTGAACGAGGACTATATCGGAGTGCTGCGTGCCATCGATCCCAAGACCGGCAAGGAAGTGTGGCGCCACAAGAACTTCGCGCCACTGTGGGGCGGGGTGCTGACCACCAAGGGCAACCTGGTCTTCACCGGTACGCCTGAAGGTTTCCTGCAGGCCTTCAACGCCAAGACCGGGGAAAAGGTCTGGGAATTCCAGACCGGTTCCGGTGTGCTGGGCTCGCCCATCACCTGGGAGATGGACGGCGAGCAATACGTGTCCGTGGTTTCCGGTTGGGGCGGCGCGGTTCCCCTGTGGGGCGGCGAAGTGGCCAAGCGGGTGAAGGACTTCAACCAGGGCGGCATGCTCTGGACCTTCAAGCTGCCGAAGGACCTGGTGGCCAAGCGCTGAGCCAACCTTGGTAAATGCAGAACCTGTGGGAGCGAGCTTGCTCGCGATAGCGGTCGATCAGCCACCCTCCATGCTGGAGCTGCCGACCTCATCGCAAGCAAGCTCGCTCGCACAAAGAAGCCCCGCTCATCCTCGGATCGCAGCAAAACCTACGACCAAATAACGAGAGCCCCCCCTGCCAACGACGCATTCGTCCGGCTTCCGGGGCTCTCTACCATCGGCCTATCGCCTGTCCCGTGACAGGCATCGACCAGGCAGAGGCCCAATCATGATCTATGCACAACCCGGAACCCCAGGCGCCGTCGTTTCCTTCAAACCGCGCTATGGCAATTTCATCGGCGGCGAATTCGTCGCGCCGGTCCATGGCGAATATTTCACCAACACCTCGCCGGTCAATGGCGAAGTGATCGCCGAATTCCCACGCTCCAGTGCCGCCGACATCGACAAGGCCCTGGATGCCGCCCATGCAGCCGCCGACGCGTGGGGCAAGACTTCTGTCCAGGACCGCGCCCTGGTGCTGCTCAAGATCGCCGATCGTATCGAGCAGAACCTGGAGATCCTCGCGGTCAGCGAAACCTGGGACAACGGCAAGGCCGTTCGCGAAACCCTCAACGCCGACGTGCCACTGGCCGCCGATCATTTCCGTTATTTCGCCGGCTGCATCCGCGCCCAGGAAGGCGGGGCGGCAGAAATCAACGAGTTGACCACCGCTTACCATTTCCATGAACCGCTGGGCGTGGTCGGGCAGATCATTCCGTGGAATTTCCCGCTGCTGATGGCGGCCTGGAAACTGGCGCCGGCCCTGGCCGCCGGTAACTGCATCGTGCTCAAGCCGGCGGAGCAGACGCCACTGTCCATCATGGTTTTTGCCGAGCTGATCGCCGACCTGCTGCCGGCCGGTGTGTTGAATATCGTCCACGGTTTCGGCCGCGAAGCGGGCGAGGCCCTGGCCACCAGCAAGCGTATCGCCAAGATCGCCTTCACCGGTTCCACCCCGGTGGGCTCGCACATCATGAAATGCGCCGCCGAAAACATCATCCCGTCCACTGTGGAACTGGGCGGCAAGTCACCGAACATCTTCTTCGAAGACATCATGCAGGCCGAGCCGGCCTTCATCGAAAAGGCCGCCGAAGGTCTGGTGCTGGCGTTCTTCAACCAGGGCGAAGTCTGCACCTGCCCATCCCGGGCCCTGGTGCAGGAATCGATCTACGCGCCGTTCATGGCCGAAGTCTTGAAGAAAATCGCCAGGATCAAGCGCGGCAACCCGCTGGACACCGAGACCATGGTGGGGGCCCAGGCCTCCCAGCAGCAATACGACAAGATCCTTTCCTACCTGGACATCGCCCGGGAAGAGGGCGCCGAGCTGCTCACCGGCGGCGCGGCCGAGCGCCTGGAAGGCGACCTGTCGAGCGGTTACTACATCCAGCCGACCCTGCTCAAGGGTCATAACAAGATGCGCGTGTTCCAGGAAGAAATCTTCGGCCCGGTGGTAGGGATCACCACCTTCAAGGACGAAGCCGAAGCCCTGGCGATCGCCAACGACAGCGAGTTCGGCCTCGGTGCCGGCCTGTGGACCCGCGACATCAACCGGGCCTACCGCATGGGCCGGGCCATCAAGGCCGGGCGCGTCTGGACCAACTGCTACCACCTGTACCCGGCCCACGCCGCGTTCGGTGGCTACAAGAAGTCCGGTGTCGGCCGTGAAACCCACAAGATGATGCTCGACCACTACCAGCAGACCAAGAACCTGCTGGTGAGCTACGACATCAATCCGCTGGGGTTCTTCTAACCCGATAGCACAGCTGCACCTGTGGGAGCGAGCTTGCTCGCGATAGCGGCCGATCAGTCAACCTGCGTGTTGAATGTCTCGACTTCATCGCGGGCAAGCTCGTTCCCACAAGGGGTAGGTAGTGGCATGTCATCCACCCCATACCAACGCACCCCATCCACCGCTTCGAAAGTAGCATTCGAGCCTGGGGCGCTGGATGCCTTAATGACCTTGCCGGAATCGCCCGGTACAAGAAGAGGAAAGACCCATGTGGACTAAACCCGCGTACACCGACCTGCGTATCGGCTTCGAAGTGACGATGTACTTCGCCAACCGATGAGTGCGGGCCCGGCCTGACGCGTTCAGGCCGGGCTACCCAATGGTCTGATTGCAATCACGGTGGGATGCTTTAGGCTCAGGGTATCCCAAGACAATAACAACAGGCTTACCAATGAGCCATGCACCTGTGAAGATGAGCCTCAGTCCACTGCGCAAGTTCGTATCCCCAGAAATCATGTTCGGTGCCGGCTGTCGGCACAATGTCGGCAATTACGCCAAGACCTTCGGCGCGCGCAAGGTGCTGGTGGTCACCGATCCAGGCGTCATCGCCGCCGGCTGGGTGGGGGACGTCGAGGCCAGCCTCCAGGCCCTGGGCATCGATTACTGCATCTACAGTGACGTTTCACCCAATCCCCGGGTCGAGGAAGTGATGCTCGGTGCCGAGCTGTACCGGGAGAACCACTGCGATGTCATCGTCGCGGTCGGTGGCGGCAGCCCCATGGATTGCGGCAAGGGCATCGGCATCGTCGTTGCCCATGGTCGCAACATCCTCGAGTTCGAAGGTGTCGACACCCTGCACATACCCAGCCCACCGCTGATCCTGATTCCCACCACGGCCGGCACCTCGGCGGACGTGTCGCAGTTCGTGATCATCTCCAACCAGCAGGAGCGGATGAAGTTCTCCATCGTCAGCAAGGCGGCGGTGCCGGACGTGTCGCTGATCGACCCGGAAACCACCCTGAGCATGGACCCGTTCCTGTCGGCCTGTACCGGTATCGACGCGCTGGTCCACGCCATCGAGGCCTTCGTGTCCACCGGGCACGGACCGCTGACCGACCCCCACGCGCTGGAGGCGATGCGCCTGATCAACAACAACCTGGTGCAGATGATCGCCAACCCGGCGGATATCGCGCTGCGGGAAAAGATCATGCTCGGCAGCATGCAGGCCGGACTGGCCTTCTCCAACGCCATCCTCGGCGCAGTACACGCCATGTCCCACAGCCTGGGCGGTTTCCTGGACCTGCCCCATGGCCTGTGCAATGCGGTGCTGGTGGAGCATGTGGTGGCATTCAACTACACCTCGGCGCCGGAGCGGTTCAAGGTGATTGCCGAGACACTGGGCATCGATTGCCGGGGGCTCAACCACCGGCAGATCCGCACCCGGCTGGTGGAGCACCTGATTGCTCTCAAGCGTACCATCGGTTTCCACGAAACCCTGGGGCTGCACGGGGTGAGCACCTCGGATATTCCGTTCCTGTCGCAACACGCGATGGATGACCCGTGCATCCTTACCAACCCTCGGGAGTCGAGCCAGCGGGATGTCGAGGTCGTCTATGGCGAAGCCCTCTGACGAGCAACAGAAAGCCCTGGCAGGGCTGCTGGGCCTGGGCAACCACTCGACACGCAAGAGCCATTATCCGGAGCTGGCGGCACGCCTGGAGGAGCTGGAGCAGGCCAAGCACCGCCTGCAGCAGCTCAACGACCAGCTGGAGCAGCGGGTGGCCGAGCGCACCGATGCACTGCTGGAGGCCAACCACAACCTGCAGCAGCAGATCGCCCAGCGCAAGCTGGTGGAGCAGCAACTGCGCCAGGCCCGGGACGCCGCCCAGGCCGCCAATCGCAGCAAGGACAAATACCTCGCCGCCGCCAGCCACGACCTGCTGCAGCCGCTCAATGCCGCACGCCTGTTGATCGCCACCTTGCGCGAGCGCGCGTTGCCCACCACCGAGCAATTGCTGGTGGAGCGCACCCATCAGGCCCTGGAAGGCGCGGAAGACCTGCTCACCGACTTGCTGGACATCTCCCGGCTGGACCAGGCGGCGGTTCGTCCCGACCCGGCGTCGTATCGGCTGGATGAGTTGCTGGCCCCGCTGGTGTCGGAGTTCCAGTCGGTGGCCGGCGCCACGGGCTTGGAGCTGCGGGTGCGCTTTATCGATGAAGCGGTGTTGACCGACCTGCGGCTGATAACGCGCATCCTGCGCAATCTGCTCAGCAACGCCTGTCGCTACACCGATCATGGCGGCATTCTCCTGGCGGCGCGGCGCAGGGGCGGGTGGGTGAGCCTGGAGGTCTGGGACACGGGACGCGGCATCGCGGCGGATAACCTGGAGTCGATTTTCCTCGAGTTCAACCAACTGGACGTGGGGCGGGCCGCCGATCGCAAAGGGGTAGGGCTGGGGCTGGCGATCGTCGAACGGATCGCCAATATCCTCGGTCATCGGGTCCAGGTACGTTCCCGGCCGGGACGCGGCTCGGTGTTCAGCATCGAGGTGCCGCTGTCCGAGGACAAGCCGCTGCCCGTGTCGCAGATGCCCATACAGGCGGTGGCCGGCAACCCGTTGCCGGGCCGCCGTTTGCTGGTGATCGACAATGAACTGAGCATCCTGCAAAGCATGGCCGCGTTGCTGGGGCAGTGGGGTTGCGACGTGTTGATCGCGACAGACGAAGCCGGGGCCCTGGATGTATTGCAAGGGCATGCACCGGAGTTGATCCTGGCGGATTTTCATCTGGATCATGACGTGGTGGGCTGCGAAGTGGTCAAGCACCTGCGTGAGCACTTCCAGCAGCCGATCCCGGCGGTGATCATCACCGCCGACCGCAGTGACCAGTGTCGTCGCGCCTTGCGCAAGCTGAACGCACCGCTGCTCAACAAGCCGGTCAAGCCCGGCAAGCTGCGGGCGGTGTTGAGCCAGATGCTCGGGTAAGGCCCAGGGTTGATGGGTTAAGCGGATTTCATGTTATGTTATCCGATTTCGTTTGGCAGGGATTCTCATCCTCGCCAGGCGTGGACCCCCACGATCCCTTTGCATCCGAGTAATGCCATGAGCCTATTCCCACGCGCGACGAGTCCGTCCGGCGTCAGCGCGCCCACCCTGGCCTCCAGCGCCGCCGCCACCCACGTCCGCATGCTCGCCATCGATGCGTTGCGCGGTTTTGTCATGCTGTTGATGCTGGTGGACCATGTCCGCGAGACCTTTCTGCTGCACCGCCAGGTCAGCGACCCCATCGACGCACTGAGCGTCACTCCGGACCTGTATTTCACCCGCCTGCTCAGCACGCTCTGCGCCCCGGTGTTCATTTTCCTCACCGGCCTGTCGGCGTGGCTCTACAGCCAGAAACACACCGCGGGCCAGACGTCGTTGTTCCTGCTCAAGCGCGGCCTGTTCCTGGTGTTCCTGGAACTGACCTTTGTCTGTTTCGCCTGGAACGCCGAATTCCCGCCCAGGACCTTATGGCTGCAGGTGATCTGGTGCATTGGCCTGTGCATGATCGTCCTGGCCGCTCTGTTGCACCTCAAGCGCAGTTGGCTGATTGCCCTGGGGGTGGTCATCGTCGCGGGGCACAACCTGCTCGATGGCGTGGTGCTGGGGCCTGACTCGCCATTTTTCGTGCCCTGGTCGATTCTTCACCAGCGCGCGTTCATCGATATCACCGAGTTCACCCGGGCTCGCACTACTTATCCGGTATTGCCATGGATCGGCGTGATCCTGCTGGGCTGGGCCATCGGGCCGTGGTTCGGCAAGGACACTGCGCCTGCGGTGCGGCTGCGCCGGCTGTTGCAGGTCGGCATCGGCCTGCTGCTGGCCTTTGTCTTGATCCGTTACCTGAACGTGTATGGCGACAAGCCCTGGGTCCAGACCGGTGATGCGCTGCGTACCGTCATGAGCTTCCTGAGTGCGACGAAGTATCCGCCGTCCCTGATGTTCCTGCTGCCGACCCTGGGCGTGGGCTTGATACTGCTGGCGCTTTTCGAGAAAGCCCGGCAGCGGGGCAGCATCGCGCTACTGGCGATCTATGGCGGCGCCCCGATGTTTTTCTATCTGCTGCACCTTTACGTGCTCAAGGCGCTGTACCTGGTGGCGGTGGCCATCTGGGGGACCAACCAGGGCGCCTATTACGGCTTCGACCACCTGCCGATGGTCTGGCTGTGGAGCGTGCTGCTGGCGGTCGTGCTGTTTTTCCCCACGCGTTGGTTCGCAGGTGTCAAACAGCGCCGCCGTGACATCGCGATCCTGAAATACTTCTGAAGGCCAGGATCTGCGGGGCTTGCGCGTCAATGCCAGTCCCGCTGGGCCATCAAAATGCCCGATTTTACCCAGCGCTTTTGTCAGGAATATGAAAAAGGGGCTTCGGTCTCGTTATTTCATTATGTAAACTCCCCCCGCTGCGACAATCGGGCACGGCCACGCCAGGCCCGATGACGACCGTTTTGCAGTGTCCCTCACCCAGCTGAAGCCAAGACCTACAAGAAGTCAGCGCCGGAGAGACATAAATGAGAGGCCGACGCACTGCTCGGCCCTGTAGGTCCTTCCTCCAGTCCTTCTCGATAACCGCCATGCTGGCGCAGCCGGCCATGGGCGTGGTCTATCCTTGAGCAGACGGGAGGACGGAATGGCGTTCCATCCTAGGGATACACACATGTTGAAGAAAACACACACGGCGCTACTGGGCCTGGCGATGGCGATGGGTCTTGCGACCACGCACGCCGCCGAGCCAAAAAAAGTGGATGTCTTGCTCATCGGTGGGGGCATCATGAGCACGACTCTCGGCGTCTGGCTCAATGAGCTGGAGCCGGGCTGGACCATGGAAATGGTCGAGCGCCTGGACGGTGTTGCCGAAGAGAGCTCCAACGGCTGGAACAATGCCGGTACCGGCCACTCTGCGCTGGCTGAATTGAACTACACGCCGGAAGACAAGAACGGCAAGGTCGACATCTCCAAGGCCATCGAAATCAACGAGGCCTTCCAGATCTCCCGTCAGTTCTGGTCCTGGCAGGTCAAGAACGGTGTACTGAAGAACCCGCGCTCGTTCATCAACTCCACGCCGCACATGAGTTTCCTGTGGGGCGAGGAGAACATCGCGTTCCTGAAGAAGCGCTACGAAGCGCTCCAGGCCAGCCCGTTGTTCGCCGGCATGCAGTACTCCGAAGATCCCGAGCAGATCAGCAAATGGGTTCCGCTGATGATGCAAGGTCGTGATCCGAGCCAGAAAGTGGCAGCCACCTGGAGTCCCCTGGGCACCGACGTGAACTTCGGCGAGATCACCCGTCAGTTCGCGACCTACCTGCAAACCAAGCCGAACTTCTCCCTCAAGCTGTCCAGCGAAGTGGAAGACATCACCCGCAATGAAGACGGCAGCTGGCGCGTTTCGTACAAGAACCTGAAGGACGGTACCGAAACCGAGACCGACGCCAAGTTCGTCTTCATCGGCGCCGGTGGCGGTGCGCTGCACCTGCTGCAGAAGTCCGACATTCCGGAAGCCCGTGAATACGCCGGTTTCCCGGTAGGTGGCTCGTTCCTGGTGACCGAGAACCCGACCATCGCCCAACTGCACCTGGCCAAGGCCTACGGCAAGGCTTCGGTCGGCGCGCCGCCGATGTCGGTGCCGCACCTGGACACCCGCGTGCTCGATGGCAAGCGTGTGATCCTGTTTGGCCCGTTCGCGACGTTCTCCACCAAGTTCCTCAAGAACGGTTCGTACTTCGACCTGCTGACCAGCACCACCACCCACAACGTGTGGCCGATGACCAAGGTCGGTATCGAGCAGTACCCTCTGGTCGAGTACCTGGCCGGCCAGCTGATGCTGTCGGATGAAGATCGTTTCAATGCCCTCAAGGAATACTTCCCTGAGGCCAAGCAGGAAGACTGGCGCCTGTGGCAAGCCGGCCAGCGCGTACAGATCATCAAGCGTGACGAGGAGAAGGGCGGTGTCCTGAAGCTCGGTACCGAAGTGGTCGCGTCCCAGGATGGCAGCATCGCCGGCCTGCTGGGTGCCTCGCCAGGCGCTTCGACCGCTGCGCCGATCATGCTGACCGTGCTCGAGAAAGTCTTCAAGGACAAGGTCGCCACCCCGGCCTGGCAGGAAAAACTGCGCCAGATCGTGCCGAGCTACGGCACCAAGCTCAACGAAAGCCCTGAGCGCGTCGCTCAGGAATGGGCGTACACCAGCGAGGTCCTGCAACTGGACCCGCCGCCGGCAATCGGCAAGCCAGGCGCTGCCGTGGTTCCGGCCAAACCGGCTGCCGCCCGTGAAGCCAATCCGGCGGCCGACATGGCGCTGTAAACCGGACGCTGTCTGGTCAGGAAAAAAACGCCGCTCATCGAGCGGCGTTTTTTTATGGGCGATGGCGGCGCGATCGTGACAGCGGCGCTCAGCCTTCTCAATGCCCGTTGCGTTCCACAGGGGAAAGGCCATCGGTGCCTGCCCCGCAACCCTCCCGAAAACGCTGGTCGAAATCCTCCGCCAACTGCGCCAGGGTAATGCTTCCCAGGCGCTTGAGCAGCAAGGCTTGCGCCTCATCGAACGCATCCGTCAGCGCCGCGTTGACGGCTTGCTCCACCAGGCACTGCGGGTGATCGGTGGACAGGCCGATGGCAAAGATCGTGGTGTTGCCCAGGGCCTGGTGGATGTCCAGCAAGGTCATTTCCGACAAGGGCTTGCTCAGGGTCCAGCCGCCACGGTGGCCTTTTTCCGAGGTGACGTAGCCCTGCTCCTTGAGCAGGGCCATGGTGCGGCGCACCACGACGGGATTGGTACCCAGCATCTGCGCGATGGTGTCAGAGGTGGCCGATTGCTGATGGCGATCCATATGGATCAGGACGTGAAGCATGCGGGACAGGCGGGTGTCGTTTCTCATGATCGCTTGGGGTTCTGAAGTCGAGGCGGTGCCGAGTATCGCCTGTAATTGCAAAAGTTACGAGATCGTTGACAGCTGCTTTTCAAGAAACATACGATGTGTCGAGACTTTTGCAACGCCTTCCAAATCACGCTGGAGAACGACCATGGATTACGACGTCATCATCGCCGGCGGCAGCTATGCCGGTCTGTCCGCAGGTCTTCAACTGGCTCGCGCCCGGCGCAGGGTGCTGGTGATCGATGCCGGCCAGCGTCGAAACCGCTTCGCCGCGACGTCCCATGGCTTCCTTGGCCAGGACGGTCGTGCCCCCGGAGACATTGCCGAGGATGCCCGTCGGCAGTTGATGGCCTATCCAACGGTGCAATGGCTTGCCGATTGCGCAGTCAGCGCCCGCAAGGAAGGGGATGGCTTCAGCCTGGAAACCGCCGGCGGGCAATGCTACAGCGCCCGGCGCCTGCTGCTGGCCACGGGAGTGACCGATGAGCTGCCGGCGGTGCAAGGCCTGGCCGAGCGCTGGGGCACAAGTGTTTTCCATTGCCCGTACTGCCACGGCTACGAGCTGGAGCAAGGGCCCATAGGCGTGCTGGCGACTTCGCAAATGTCGCTGCACCATGCCTTGATGCTGCCAGACTGGGGGCCCACCACCTTCCTGCTCAACGGCGCGTTCGAGCCTGACCCCGAACAACGGGCGAGCCTCGAGCGGCGCGGCGTGACACTGGTATCGCAACGGGTGCGGCGCATCGAGGGCGAGCGGGCCGACGCCGTACTGGTCGATGGGCGTGTGGTGGCCCTCGATGGCCTGTTCGTCTTGCCGCGCACCCGCGTCGCCGGCACCCTGGCCGCGACCCTGGGCTGCGATTTCGAAGACGGCCCGCTTGGCGCCTTCATCCAGAGCGACATGACCCGGGAAACCAGCGTGCCGGGGGTGTTCGTCTGTGGTGATGCGGCCATGCCCTTCGGCTCGGTGGCGCTGGCCGTCGGTGATGGCGTGCGGGCGGGGTCGGGGGTGCACCGGTCGTTGATTTTCGACACGCATTGAAATCGGCACGCCTGGTTGGGCTCACACCTGGATCGCCCCGGTCGCCACGGCGAAAGCCAGCATTACCAGGCTGACGCCCCAGGCCCAGAAAAAGGTGTACGCCATGTGCTTGCGCAGTTCCACGCCGCTCAGGGCCAGTGCCAGGTAGACGCTGGGTACCACCGGGCTGATGGAGAAACCGGTGTTCTCGCCGATCAGCATGGCGCGAGCCACGGCCTCGAGGGGGACCCCGGCAGCGGCGGCCACGTCCTTGATCACAGGCAACAGGGCGAAGTAGTAGGCGTCCGGCGAGAAGATCATGCCCAGGGGGACGCCGAACATACCGATGATCACGTGCAGGTACTGGGCCGAACCGGCTGGCAGGATATCGATCAATGCCAAGGCCATGCCATCGGACATCTTGGCGCCGGAAAGCACGCCCAGCAGCACGGCGGCGGCCATCATCACCAGCACCATTTGCAGCGCATCGAACGCATGGGCCTTGAGACGCTCGGCCTGTGCATCCAGGGAGGGGAAGTTCAATGGCAAGGCGATACCCAGGCCGACCATGAAACAGGCATAGAGCGGAAAGATGCCGGTGAACAGGCACGCCAGGATCCCGCCGGTCAGGATCACATTCAGCCAGTAGCGCAGGTCCCGGGGAGAGAGGCTGAACTCACGGCCCTGGAGTTGCAGTTCATCCAGGTCGCATGTGGCCGCCGCGCCCAACGACAGGGGGCGACGGCGCTGGGCCCGCAGCCCCAGCACTGTCGCCACCAGCAGCATGCAGGCCAGACCCACCATCTGCACCGGCAGCAGCCCCAGCCACAGCTCGGTGGCATCCAACCCGGAGACAGCGGCGGCCCGGGCCGTGGTGCCGCCCCAAGGCACCATGTTCACGACCCCCGCCGTGGTACCCACCAGGCACAGCAGCATGGCGGGGCTCATGTTCAGCCGCTTGTACAAAGGCAGCAACGCCGGAATGGTCAGCAGGAAAGTGGCGGCGCCGACCCCGTCCAGGTGCACGACGGAGGTCACCAGTACCGTGACCCACGCCACGGCGAGGGGCTTGCCGCCGGTGCTGCGGATCAGCAGGTTGACCAGCGGGTCGAACAATCCACGATCGCGCATGATGCCGAAAAACAGGATGGCGAACAGGAACAACGCGGCCGTCGGGGCCACCGTGGCCAGCCCGGCCTTGATGAATTCACCGATCTGTCCAAGGTTGAAACCGGCCAGCAGGCAGATGGCGACGGGCAGGGTGGTGAAAGCCACCACGGGGCTGATCCGGCGCATCAGTATCAGCCCGATGATGCCCAGCATCATCGTGAATCCCAGGAGAGTGATCATGTTGCGACCTCGCTTTTTATTGTTGTCGGCGGTTCGGGTGGAAGAGCGGTCAGCCCGGTGGTTCGGGCAGGCACAGGGCCAATAACAGGTAGCTCAGGCTCTTGCCGTGGCGGTCTAGGCCGCAGCTCAGGTTCACGCCCCCCTCCAGTGCATCTTCGAGCACGAAGTTGAGTGCCTTGAGGTTCGGCAGCTCGTAGCGATGGACCCGGGAGGGCCGTCGCGTGGCGAATTGCGCGGCGACGCGCGCCGCGCTCAGCTCGCGTACCAACCATGGGTAGTGCGCCGGATCGTGGGGAAACACCGCGACACTGAGGATGTTGCCTTTGTCTCCGGCGCGGGCGTGGGCGTAGTCGGCGAGCAGGACCATGTTCATCAGTGCCACTCCAAGGTCGTATGGATTTCGCTTCGCGGCAGAAGGAAGCTGCGGGTCGTGACGGCTTCGCTGAGGTGGCGACGAACGCCTCCGCCACCGGCCGGTCCGTTGGTATAGAGCGACTCCACCTCGGCCAGGAGAGCTTCGACCAGAGATCGCTGGGAATGGGTCAGGCCAACCCGCACGCGTACATCGTCGAGCGCTGGGGCCTGGGCCAGGCGTTGTTGCAGATAGCGGCCATCATGGTCGTTGAACAGGCTGGCGATGCCGGATAAGTCGATCCAGGGCTGCACGCCGGGTGCCAACCTGTCGAAGCGCTGCAACAGGATTTCCCGGGCCAGGGCCGCACGGGCCACGGCGCCAGGGCCGGCATAGGAGATTTCCGCCTCGCCGAACCAGAGGCCGCGCACGCCCACCAGGCCCTTGAGTGTATCGGGACGCGGATGCCCGAGCAGGCCGCTGATTTCCACCCGGTCGTCGCCCAACGCCCGCACCTGTGCCTGGCCCAGGTCCAGCACGACGTCTGGTGTCAGGTATCGCTGTGGGTCGTGCACTTCATACAGCAGTTGCTCCTTGACTGTCTGTTCGCTGACCCATCCACCACAATGGCGGGTCTTGCCGAGGATCAGGCGACCGTTCTCATGGATCTCGGCGATCGGGCAGCCGAGGTTGGCCGGATCCGGAACATCTTTCATCCCTGGATGGGCAAAATAGCCGCCGGTGACTTGGGTGCAACACTCCAGCAGGTGCCCGGCCGCGGTCGCAACCGCCATCTTCTGCCAATCGTCGGCGGCCCAACCCAGCCCGTGTCGTATCGCCCCCACCGCCAGCGACGGATCGGCTACCCGACCGCAGAGCACGACACCGGCGCCTTCGGCCAGCGCCGTCGCGATGCCGTCGGCGCCGGTATAGACATTCACCGACACCGGGTCGTGTTCCGCCGGAGCCAGGGACAGCCAGCGATCGTAGCGTGCTGGCTTTTGCTCCAGCAGGTCGTCGCCCAGTACGCAGGCAATTTTCAACCCGGGGTAGCGTCCCCGAGGCTGTCCCGCAACCGTTGTGCCGCCGCCCTGGGGTTGGCGGCGCCGCCGTTGGTGATGATGGGGATCCCGGCTTCGATGCACACCTGCATCATCGGTTCGAGGAAGTCGAACAGCCGGGACGCGTATCCAGCCTGGGGATCGAGCCTTTTGCGCAGTTGCGCCTCGGCCAGGGTCCGCTCGGCCAGCAGCTCGAGCATGATGTAGCGCTGGCCGCTTCGTTGCGCCAGGTCCTGGGCCAGGCGCAGCGCGGCATCTGGACGGTCATTGGCGAAACCGGCGCCGCACCCGACGAAGATTGTTTTTGTCATGTCCATGTCCACTGAGGTGATGGCTCATGGTGGCTGTAACGCATTGTTCTGTGAATTTTAAAGGTAAGATAAATTGATCCAGTATCTTTATAAGTGCGCCCATGAACGTTTCCTTCAGACAGCTTCGCGCCTTCATCCTGATTGCCGAAACCTCCAGTTTCACCCGTACCGCCGAGCAGTTGCATCTGTCCCAGCCAGCCCTGAGCTACAGCATCCGCAGGCTGGAAGAAACCATGGGGCTGGCGTTATTGGCGCGTAACACCCGCAGTGTCGAGTTGACGCCGGCCGGCGAACACTTCCTGCCCCAGGCCAGGCGGATGCTCAGGGACATGGACGATGCCGTGCGCGACGCTCGCGATACTCTCAGCCTGAGCCGCGGCACCCTGCGCCTCGGGGCGTTGCCCACCGCTGCCGCGTCCTTCCTGCCCGTGGTCATTGCCTCGTTCCAGCGCGAGCACCCGGGAATACGAGTGAGTGTGCTGGACGGCCGTGCGGGGGAAATCATGGGCTGGGTTCAGCGCGGCGAGGTGGACGCAGGCATCACCTCATTGCCGGACGACCTGTCCGGGCTGAGCTTCGTACGCCTGTTGGATGACAACCTGGTATTGCTGGCGCACAAGGATCATCAACGCGACAGCCTGGACGGCTGGAAGCGCCAGCCCTATATCGCCCTGACACCCGATACCAGCATCCGTCCCCTGGCAGATGCGGCGTTGCGCTATTTGAATGTCGAGCCGGAACCGGCGTGGGAGGTGGCCCACATGAGCACGGCCACTGGACTGGTGCGCGAAGGCCTGGGATTTTCCCTGCTGCCGGCCAGTTGCACGGCGGTGTTCAACATCGGTGAGCAATGCTCGGTGATTGCCATCGACCAGCCCGGCAAGCGCTCCATCGGACTGCTGCAGCACAAGCCGGTGGCCCAGTCACCGTCGTTGAGCCGGTTCATGCAGCATTTGCGGCAGACGTTGCGGCAGGAGCCGCTTTGATGGGGTGGGATGCCGTTGCGCGGGGTACGCGATAACGGCGCCCGGGCCAATCCCTACTGCGTGCCAAACATGGCCGTCCAGTAGATTCCCGCATCACTTTTCGGATCGGTGGCGTACCCGGCGCCCAGCTCGCGGTATTGCGGGTTCATCAGGTTGGCGCAGTGTCCTGGGCTCGCCAGCCAGCCGTCCACCACCTTGAGGGCGGTGTCCTGTCCGGCAGCAATGTTCTCGCCGATCAGCTGGCCGAGATAGCCGGCCAGTTCGGCGCGGTCGCCGGGCATGCGGCCGTCTCGGTCCTTGTGGTCGAAGAAGTTGTTGTTGGCCATGGCTCGGGCGTGGCTCACGCCAGCGAGGGCCAGGGTGGCGTTCCACGACAGCGGTGTGGTGGCCGAGAAGGCTTGCGTGCCACAGCGGCGCGGCTGTGCGCGGGCACTATTGATCAGCTTCAGCAGTTTCTGGCCTTCGGCCTGCCAGTCGCCCAGGCGCGCCGACAGCAGCGGGCGCGCCAGTACGATGCGCCATTCGCGGTCCATGCGGCTGACCCCGATGTCGACGAACTGCGGGTCGAGCACTACCTGGCAGAAACTCTCCTGCACGGCTTTCATCGCCGCTTGGGCATCCCGCGGGCCCGACAGGCTGATGGCCTGCACGTTGACCATCGGATAGGCCGCCCGCGCCAGCGCTTGCTGCAGATCGCCAATGCCATTGGCCGACAGGATCAGTCGCGAATCCATCGCCAGCGGCGGCAACTCCAGCGAGGCCTGGCCGGCGCAGCTCTGGGATTGGCTGCGGTAGAGATTGATGGACTCGACCAGTTGCGTCTCTTCGGTGGCAGCGGCACCGGCGGCGAAGGCCAGGCCCAGCGACAGCACCACAAGACGCATGGCGGATGAAATGGCACGCATGTAAATCTCCCTTGAGCGGACGGCGCCTATGATGCGCAATTTTTGCCCCGCTGGGGCAACGGTTTCACGCTCTGTTGAAGTCCCTGGCACGATACCGTCCGGCACCGCTTGGGACACTCCTCATCGTATGGGATCGATTTTGTGCCAAATAAGTCCATTTCCGTGGTTTTTAGCCGGCCAATCATAAAGTATTCGATTGCAGCGGCGGCTGTTGAGAGCGCCCTGGGACGCCGACCTTCGACAAATCCCCCTGAATCTGCGTTCATGCTGGCTGTCAAAGTCGTGAGCCGCCCATGAAAGCGGCTCGCCCATCGAACAGAAGCCGGACCATGGAAGAAAGAACCTACGAACTGCTGGAAGTCGCCAATGGCAAGCCCGTCAAGCTCTGGACCCAGGGCGTGCCGGTTCAAGCCGAGGCCCGCCAGCAACTGATAAACACGGCGAAGATGCCCTTCATCTTCAAGCACCTGGCGGTGATGCCCGACGTGCACCTGGGCAAGGGCTCCACCATAGGCAGCGTGATTCCCACCGTGGGTGCGATCATTCCTGCCGCGGTCGGGGTGGACATCGGTTGCGGCATGATCGCCGCCCGTACCTCGCTGACCGCGACCGATCTGCCGGACAACCTCCATGGCCTGCGCAGCGCCATCGAGAAAGCCGTGCCCCACGGGCGTACGGTCAGTCACGGCGGGCGGGACAAAGGCGCCTGGAACAGCATTCCCCCACAGGCCGACCAGGCCTGGGGCGCGCTGGCCGAGCGGTTCAAGGCGATTACCGACAAGTACCCGAAGCTGGCCCGGAGCAACAATCGCCAGCACCTTGGCACCCTGGGCAGTGGCAATCATTTCATCGAGGTATGCCTGGACGAAGCCAACCGGGTCTGGTTCATGCTGCACAGCGGCTCGCGCGGCGTGGGCAACGCCATCGGTAGCTTGTTCATCCAATTGGCCCAGGCCGACATGCGCCAACACCTCGCCAACCTGCCGGACCGCGACCTGGCCTATTTCGAGGAGGGCAGTCGGCATTTCGACGATTATGTGCAAGCGGTGGGCTGGGCCCAGGATTTCGCCCGGCAGAATCGCGCGCTGATGATGGACGCGGTGATACGCGCCACCCGCCAGGTCATCACCAAGCCGTTCGAGGTGGCGCTCGAAGCGGTCAATTGTCATCACAATTACGTGCAGAAGGAACGCCATTTCGGGCGCGACGTCCTGGTCACTCGCAAGGGCGCGGTGTCGGCGCACAAGGGCGAGCTGGGGATCATTCCAGGTTCGATGGGGGCCAAGAGCTTTATCGTCCGGGGGCTGGGCAACGAGCAATCGTTCTGCTCCTGCAGCCATGGCGCGGGCCGGGTCATGAGCCGCACCCAGGCGAAAAAACGCTTCAGCGTCGAAGACCAGGTTCGCGCCACCGCTCATGTGGAGTGCCGCAAGGATGAGGCGGTGATCGATGAGATCCCCATGGCGTACAAGGATATCGATCAGGTCATGCACGCCCAGCGTGAGCTGGTCGAGGTCGTGCACACCTTGCGTCAGGTGGTGTGTGTCAAAGGTTGAGGAAGCCCGTCATGTTGAATGTGGTTGAAAGGCAAGCCAGCGCCGCCTTGCGCCAGCGGATGGAAAAGGCCGGCTGCGCCTTCGATTTCCTGGTGCTCGCTCCCGAACCGGGTGAGGCGGTCACCCCAGCGCTCCACCGCGAGGCGGTGGACCTGCTGTTCCGGTCCATCATGAACCTGTGGCTGGAGCGCCATCGCCAGTTGATCCTTGATCCTCGGTTTGCCGGCGCCACGCCTCCCGATATGCGCTGGGATCTGGACAAGGCCAGGCCCAGGCCCCTGGACCGGCAAGAGATCGAGCAACTCCTGCATGCCGACAAGGCGGCGCACGACCCGCCGCCTTTTGCCTTGTACGAAGCATTTTGCGAGCCGCCCTACGGCACTCGCTTCGTCGACGACAGCCCACAGGCGCTGTTCAAGGACTGGCTCGATGTGCTCGGGCTCGAGGAGGGGGCCGAGGTGCTGACCTGGGTCGACAACTTCAACCTCGACTGGCTGGCCAGCGACGAGCCCGATCCGGCACGTGATCCCTGGAGCAATTACTTCGAAGATGGGCTGGAGTGGTGGGGCGTGTGGTGCCTCAGTATCTGGAATCCCCGGCGCCGCACCTTGAGCGTGCTGGCGGCCAGCACCACGGATTGA
The DNA here is from genome assembly GCF_900156465.1 of Pseudomonas sp. 7SR1. Taxonomy (NCBI): domain Bacteria; kingdom Pseudomonadati; phylum Pseudomonadota; class Gammaproteobacteria; order Pseudomonadales; family Pseudomonadaceae; genus Pseudomonas; species Pseudomonas sp. 7SR1. The sequence continues at coordinate 4,784,122 of NZ_LT707064.1, read as the reverse complement.
CTCCATCGGCCCTCGTCCTGCCTCCTTGTCAGCGCGCGGCTTGCACCTCACCTGCCGACACCGCGCGGGTCATCACACCGATGGCCGCCAGGGCGGCGATCACCAATCCGGGGGACGTCGCCAACAGGACGCCGGTCGTTCCTGCGCCGGCCGCCAGGATCTGCCCGGCGGCCAAGGGGCCTGCCACCGAGCCCAGGCGCCCGATGGCCACCGCCGCCCCGACGCCTGTCGCCCGCACGGCGGTGGGGTAGGAGGGCGGCGCCAACGCATAGAGCACCAGTTGCGCCGCCATCACGAACAGTCCGGCGGCGAATCCGGCGATGGTCATCGGCACGATGCCGACCGAAAAACCCACTCCGGCCAGTGCGCTCAACAAGCCGGCATAGACGAACAGCACCACCTTGATGCCGTTGCAGCGGTCCAGCAACCAACCACCGAGCAACGACCCGAGGGTACCGCCAATGTTGAACAGCATCTGTACCAGGCCGGCCTGGGGCTTGCTGAAACCTTGTTCCAGCAGCAACGAAGGCAGCCAGTTGAGCAACATGTACATCACCGTCAGGGTGAAGAAGTAACTCATCCAGAGGGACAGGGTGGTCCGGCTGCGACCCTCACCGAACAGCGCCTGGCCAGTGGAGCCGCGAGTTTGCGGGCCAGCAGCCCGTGCCTGGCGAAAGGCACTGGATTCCGGCAGCCACAGCAACATCAATGGCACCACCAGCAGCGGCGCCAGGCCGCCGATGAAAAACGTCATCTGCCAATGTTCGCCCGACAGCATGGCGACCACTGCCGCCAGCGCTCCTCCCAGCGGAACGCCTGCGTACATCACGCTGATGGCGGTGCCGCGTCGCTGTTCGCCCACCGCCTCGGCACACAGGGCAATGAGGTTGGGCAGGGCGGCGCCAAGGCCCAGGCCTGTCATGAAGCGCACCAGCAGCAGGCTGGATACGTTTTCGACATGGGCTGTGCCGAGGGAAAAGACCCCGAACAGCAGCACCGCACCCACCAGGATTTTCTTGCGGCCGATGCGATCGGCGATCCAGCCGCCGAAGAAGGCGCCTGGCAGCAGCCCGATGATGCCGGCGCTGAATACCCAGCCCATCATTTTCGGGTCCAGGGCAAACGTCTGTCGCAGACCGGCGGCAGCGGTGCCGGCCGATTGCAGGTCGAAACCTTCGATCAACGCAACGATGAAACACAAGGCAATGGTCAGCGTTGCACGACGCGCCGGATGGTTCATGACAAGTCCTCTTATTGTTTTTGTCGGGGGCCGGTGATGGAGCCGGCGAGGCAGCGGGATTTAGATTAACAAAGCTAACTAAAAAATGAATGGCCTGAAGAAACGGGCTGGAAATCGATATTTTTTCCGTTAAATCATGGCCTTGAGGGAAAAAGGCACTAAAACGGCAAAACAAGTTAACGATATTAATGTTCGATTATCGGTCATTCTGGATTGACGAGAATGCCGAGGGGTTTCCATTCTCTTGTCCGGCATCCCTTCCAGCCGGAGGGGTGCGAACAAAACAACAACAATAATGGACGTCGAACATGCCCAATCTTGCCCGGGGCGCTTGTGTAGCGGCCCCTGTCACACGTTTCGCTCATCTGCTGGCCTGTTTCGGGCTGAGCCTGTCTTCGGTCACCGCGTCAGCCCAAGGATTGATCGACGACAGCCATGGCACCCTGACACTGCGCAATTACTACATGGATCGCGACTACAAGGATGACGGCGCCAAGACCGCCGCCAGGGAGTGGGCCCAAGGGGTGATCATGAACGTGGAGTCGGGATTCACCCCCGGCACGGTGGGGTTCGGCCTGGATGCCCGGGGATTGATGGGCATCAAGCTCGACTCCTCGCCGGATCGCAGCGGTACCGAGCTGTTGCCGGTGTCCAGTGGCGACAGGCGGGCACCGGATGAGTATTCGCGCCTGGCCCTGACCGGCAAGCTGCGTTTCGGCCAGACCACGGTGAAGACAGGCGATGTGTCGATCTTCCTGCCGTTTGCGTTCGCCAGCCCGTCGCGGCTGCTGCCACAGACCTTCCGAGGAACGACGCTCAGTTCCAAGGACATCGACGGATTGACACTCAATACTGGCTATATCGATCGCATCAACCGGCGCGACTCCACCGACTACCAGGCAATGAGCATCGCGTCCCCCAACCGGCGCTTCAATGGCGCGGCCACCTCCTCGCACCTGGTTTACGCCGGGGGGGACTATCAGGTCGACAAGGCGCTCAGCCTGCGGGTCTATCACGCCGAAGTGGCGGACCTGTACCGGCAGGAGACCCTGGCGCTATTGCATAAGCTGCCCCTTGGCGACGGCGTACTGACCACCGACCTGCGCAGCTTCTTCAGTGGCGAAGACGGCGCCGCCAAGGCCGGGAAGGTGGATAACCGCAACGTCTCGGCTCTGTTCGGCTACCGCTGGGGCGGGCACAGCGTCAGCCTGGGCTATATGCATGCCAGTGGTGATACCGCCACGCCATATGTGTCCGGCACCGAGTTGATGGGCCTGAGTGAAATGACCATGAGCTCGGATTTCCTCAACGCCCGTGAACGCACCTGGCAAGCGATCCATGATTATGATTTTGCCGCAGTGGGCGTGCCGGGCCTGCGGACCCGATTGCGCTACGTGCGTGGCGATCACATCGAGCTGGCCGCCTACAATGCCGAGGATCGCAAGGAGCGGGAATTGCAGATGGAGTTGGGTTATGTGATCCAGAGTGGCCCGCTGAAAAACGTCGGGCTGCTGGCGCGCAAGTCCATCTATCGCAATGATTTTCCCGCGGCTGCGGCGTTTCGCGACGAGAACCAGATCCGCTTTCTGGTGACCTACAGCGTGCCGATCTGGTAGGGCTCCAGGCCACTGTGGCGAGACCGTTCAGCCTCTCGCCACAGTGCGTTCTTCATGACTGGTAGACCTTCTTCAGCAACCGCAGCAGTTCTTCGCGCTCCGTGCCCGAGAGGGCCGCCGTGGAGTCCAGGTCGCTCTGGGCGGCGATCTGCTTGAGTTCCTTGAGCAGGGTTTCGCCGGTCTTGCTCAGGAAGATCCCATAGGAGCGCTTGTCCGGCTTGCAGCGTACCCGCACGGCCAGCGCCCGGCTTTCCAGCTTGTTCAGCAGCGGCACCACCTGTGGTGGTTCGATGGCCAGGGCCCGGGCCAGGTCGGCCTGCATTAGGCCCGGATTCTGATCGATGATCGCCAGCGCCGAGAACTGGGCAGGCCGCAGATCGTGAACGGCGAGCCGGCCGATCAGGTTCTGGAACAGTTTCAACTGAGCGCGGCGCAGGGCGTAACCGATCAGCTCGTCCAGCGCGGAGTCCAGCGGCGCCTGCACGGCAGCGACATCGGTCACGGCCTCGGCGGCTTCGGCAAGTTTTGCAGACTTGGCCATTGAAAAGAGCGTCCTCAAGGTGAGTGATTAACAAGGCTATCCAGTTTGCCGGGGTTAGGCGGCCCTGGCTACGGTGGATTACAGATTTGTTGATCCGGCCTGCAGCGATCCTGAGAACGGCATACTGATAAATTGATTAATAGTTAATTGACATAACTAAATTTGCGGTTTAGTTTCAGCTCATCTTCAGCCCAGAACAAGAGAGCACGTGTCATGAGCAACTACGAAGGTCGCTGGACAACCGTCAAGGTCGAGATCGAGGAGGGCATCGCCTGGGTCACTCTCAATCGCCCGGAAAAACGCAACGCCATGAGCCCGACCCTCAACCGCGAGATGGTCGACGTGCTGGAAACCCTGGAGCAGGACCCGGCCGCCGGTGTACTGGTGCTGACCGGCGCCGGGGACTCCTGGACCGCGGGCATGGACCTCAAGGAATACTTCCGCGAAGTGGATGCCGGTCCGGAGATCCTCCAGGAAAAAATCCGCCGCGAGGCGTCCCAATGGCAGTGGAAGCTGCTGCGCATGTACGCCAAGCCCACCATCGCCATGGTCAATGGTTGGTGCTTTGGCGGCGGTTTCAGCCCGTTGGTGGCCTGCGACCTGGCGATCTGCGCCGATGAAGCTACCTTCGGCCTTTCGGAAATCAACTGGGGCATCCCGCCTGGCAACCTGGTCAGCAAGGCCATGGCCGATACCGTCGGGCATCGCCAATCGCTGTACTACATCATGACCGGCAAGACTTTCGGCGGGCAGAAAGCCGCCGAAATGGGCCTGGTCAACGAAAGCGTGCCCCTGGCGCAACTGCGGGAAGTCACCGTGGAGCTGGCGCGCAACCTGCTGGAGAAAAACCCGGTGGTGCTGCGAGCGGCCAAGCATGGCTTCAAGCGCTGCCGCGAGCTGACCTGGGAGCAGAACGAAGACTACCTGTACGCCAAGCTCGACCAGTCGCGCCTGCTGGACAAGGAGGGCGGCCGGGAGCAGGGCATGAAGCAGTTCCTGGACGACAAGAGCATCAAGCCGGGCCTGCAGGCTTACAAGCGCTGAACGAGCAGGGCCCGGCGGCTGTTCGCCGAGGGCCCTCGACGCTACTGTGAACGTATTCCCGATAAAGACAATAAAGAGGAATCACCATGCTGGACGTGCCCCTGCTGATCGGCGGCCAGTCGTGCCCCGCCCGTGACGGTCGGACTTTCGAACGTTGCAACCCGGTCACCGGCCAAGTGGTGTCGCGCGTGGCCGCCGCTACCCTGGAAGACGCCGACGCCGCAGTGGCTGCCGCGCACGCTGCGTTTCCGGGCTGGGCGGCGTTGTCGCCCAATGAGCGACGCACCCGACTGTTGCGCGCGGCCGAACAGTTGCAGGCCCGCAGCGCCGAGTTCATCGCCGCTGCCGGCGAAACCGGAGCCATGGCCAACTGGTACGGTTTCAATGTGCACCTGGCGGCCAATATGCTGCGCGAAGCCGCTTCCATGACCACGCAGATCAATGGCGAAGTCATCCCCTCGGACGTGCCCGGCAGTTTTGCCATGGCCTTGCGTCAACCCTGTGGCGTGGTGCTGGGCATCGCACCGTGGAACGCGCCGGTGATCCTCGCCACCCGCGCTATCGCCATGCCCCTGGCCTGTGGCAACACCGTGGTGCTCAAGGCCTCGGAAGTCAGCCCGGCGGTGCACCGGCTGATCGGCCAGGTGCTGCAGGACGCCGGCCTGGGGGACGGTGTGGTCAACGTCATCTGCAACGCACCGGCCGATGCGCCGGCCATTGTCGAGCGGCTGATTGCCAACCCGGCGGTACGTCGCGTCAATTTCACTGGCTCGACCCACGTCGGGCGTATCGTCGGCGAGCTGTCGGCACGTCATCTCAAGCCGGCGTTGCTGGAACTGGGAGGCAAGGCCCCGTTCCTGGTGCTGGACGATGCCGACCTGGACGCCGCGGTGGAAGCGGCAGCCTTTGGTGCGTATTTCAACCAGGGCCAGATCTGCATGTCCACCGAGCGGCTGATCGTCGATGCGAGCGTGGCCGAGGCTTTCATCAGCCGATTGACGGCCAAGATCGCTACGTTGCGTGCCGGCGATCCCGCGGCCGACGGCTCGGTGCTGGGTTCCCTGGTGGACGCCAGTGCCGGCCAGCGCATCAAGGGTCTGATCGACGATGCCCTGGCCAAAGGCGCGAGGCTGCTGGCAGGCGGGCAATTGGACGGCAGCATCCTGCAACCGACCCTGCTCGATGACGTCACCGCCGACATGCGCCTGTACCGTGAAGAATCCTTCGGTCCGGTGGCGGTGGTACTGCGCGGCGAGGGCGATGAAGCATTGCTGCGCCTGGCCAATGACTCCGAGTTCGGCCTGTCGGCGGCGATCTTCAGCCGCGACACCAGCCGGGCGCTGGCCCTGGCCCAACGCATCGAGTCCGGCATCTGCCATATCAACGGACCGACTGTGCACGACGAGGCGCAGATGCCTTTCGGTGGGGTCAAGTCCAGCGGCTACGGCAGCTTTGGTGCCAAGGTCTCCATCGAGCACTTCACCCAGTTGCGCTGGGTGACGCTGCAGAACGGACCTCGGCATTACCCGATCTGAAATCCGTTGCGTCGCCGGCGGACAGGCTTGAAGACCTCCGCCGCGACGCAGGCCAATAATAATGACAAGGCCGCAGCCAGACGCTGCCACGCTCCGCTCGCTCAGCGCGACCCGAGCGTGCCTTGGTGGAGGAAATGCACGTGAGTTCCGAGTCCAGATCGTCCTCCCGACCCGACGCCGGGCGTTATCGCCAGGTGTCGATCGGTCATCCCGCCGTCGAGGTCAGCGAGGCGCAGGGCATCCTGCACATGCGCTCCCTGGAGGCCCTGGAGCCCTTGCCGGCGCGCCTGCTCGACCGCCTGGTGCATTGGGCCCGGGTCCGTCCGCAACAGACGTTCATCGCAGCCCGCGTGGCCGGTGGTGACTGGCGTCGAGTCAGCTATGCCGAGATGCTCGACAGCGTCAGGGCCATCGCCCAAGGCCTGTTGGGCTACGGCTTGTCCGCCGAGAGACCGTTGGTGTTGCTATCGGGCAACGACATCGAGCATCTGCAGATGGCCCTCGGGGCCATGTATGCCGGTATTCCCTATTGCCCGGTGTCACCGGCTTATTCATTGCTGTCCCAGGATTTCGCCAAGCTGCGGCACGTCTGCGACCTGTTGCAGCCGGGCCTGGTGTACGTCAGCGACGCGGCGCCTTTCGAACGCGCGATCAATGCAGTGTTACCCGCCGGCGTTCCCTTGATTACCGCGCGTGGAGAAATCCCCGGGCGCGCCCGGACTCGTTTCGCCAGCCTGCTGGCGCAACCCGGTGGTGTCGAGGCCGAGCGCGCCTTTGCCGCCACCGGGCCCGACAGCATCGCCAAGTTTCTCTTTACCTCCGGTTCGACCAAGCTGCCCAAGGCAGTGATCACCACTCAGCGCATGCTCTGCGCCAATCAGCAGATGCTGTTGCAGACGTTCCCGGTGTTCGGCGAGGAGCCGCCGGTGCTGGTGGATTGGTTACCCTGGAACCATACCTTCGGCGGCAGTCACAACGTCGGCATCGTGCTGTACAACGGCGGTACGTTTTACCTGGACGACGGCAAGCCCACCGCCCAGGGCTTCGCCGAGACCTTGCGCAATCTCAAGGAAATCTCCCCGACCGCCTACCTGACCGTGCCCAAGGGCTGGGAAGAGCTGGTCAGCGCCCTGGAGCAGGACGGCGAGTTGCGTGAGCGTTTCTTCGACCGCATCAGCCTGTTCTTCTTTGCAGCGGCGGGATTGTCCCAAAGCACCTGGGACCGGCTCGACAAGGTGGCCGAGCAGCATTGCGGCGAACGGATCCGCATGATGGCGGGGCTGGGCATGACCGAGGCGTCGCCGTCCTGCACCTTCACCACCGGGCCGCTGTCCGTGGCCGGCTACATCGGCCTGCCGGCACCGGGTTGCGAGGTACGGCTGGTACCGGTGGACGGCAAGTTCGAAGGGCGTTTTCGCGGGCCGCACATCATGCCGGGCTACTGGCGCTCGCCGCAGCAGACCGCCGAGGTGTTCGACGAGGACGGCTTCTATTGCTCGGGAGATGCCATCAAGCTGGCCGATCCCGGCAACCCGCAGTTGGGGCTGATGTTCGATGGGCGCATCGCCGAGGACTTCAAGCTGTCTTCCGGGGTCTTCGTCAGTGTGGGGCCGTTGCGTAACCGCGCGGTCCTGGAAGGGACGCCGTACGTCCAGGACCTGGTGGTGACCGCGCCGGATCGCGAGTGCCTGGGGGCGCTGGTCTTCCCGCGGTTGCCCGAATGCCGGCGCCTGTCGGGCCTGGGCTCGGCCGCCAGCGATGCCCAGGTGCTTGCCAGCGCACCGGTGCGCCAATGGTTCGCCGACTGGCTGCAGCGCTTGAATCGCCAGGCCAGCGGCAACGCCAGCCGCGTGGAATGGATCGCATTGCTCGATGAGCCGGCCTCCATCGACCGCGGCGAGATCACCGACAAGGGGTCGCTCAATCAGCGGGCGGTATTGCAGTGGCGAGCGGCGAAGGTCGAGGCGCTGTATCGCGGCGAGGACCCTGCGATCCTGCGGGCATGAGGCTATGCCCGTACCTGGAGGAACGGGCTGGCTCGCGAAGGTGGACATCTCCAATGTCCCTGTAGAGGGATCTTCAATGGGCCTTCGGTCCAGGTGTTTTTCCGATCCAGTTCAGTCCCGCCGTGACACACTGTCCCGGGCCTTCTACTATGGCGGCTGTCTGATTGCCTGGAAGTCCCTGGATGAGTAAGCCCGGCCAAACGGTGCTGATTGCGTTGCGCAAGATGATCGCTTCTGGCGAGTTGGCGGCCGGTGAACGGTTGATGGAGATCCCTACTGCGCAACTGTTCGGTGTCTCGCGAATGCCGGTGCGCATGGCGTTCCGGACCCTGGAGCAGGAAGGGCTGCTGGTGCGTTTTGGCGGGCGGGGCTTCCAGGTGCGCTCGGTCAGCGCCCAGGACATTGCCGGGGCCGTGGAAGTGCGTGGTGTGCTGGAGGGACTGGCCGCGCGGCAGACGGCCGAGCGGGGGTTGAGTGACGAGGACCGTGCCACCCTGGAGCAATGCCTGGCCCAAGGCGACGCGTTGTTCGCCAAGGGCTATGTGACCGAGGAGGACCTGGAGGTCTATCACGATCTCAACATGCGCTTTCACCGGGTTATCGTCGAAGGCAGTCACAACCCGGCGATTGCCCATGCGCTGGCGCGCAACGACCACTTGCCGTTCGCCTCAGTCACCGCCCTGGCGGTAGACCGACAGGACATGGCTGGCGAGTATCGGCGCTTCAACTATGCCCACATGCAGCACCATTCGGTGTTCGACGCCTTGATCCATGGCCAGGGGGCCCGGGCCGAGGCCATCATGCGCGAACATGCCAATGCCACCTTGCGTTACGCCGAAGTGTTCGGCTCGTCCTCGGCGGATGAGCGGATGACGGTGATACTGCGTCCTGAATAAAGCAGCCCCTGGGGTCTTGCACCGGGCGACAAGCCGACCGAGGCGGCGCATCCAGCCGCCTCGTCGACTGATGGGACGCCATTGCGAGCAGGCTCGCTTCCACAGGGGCGCGGGGTTGTCCGGCAGGTCAGAGATCCAGCACCAGCAAGGAAGTCTTCGAGCGGGAGCAGCAGGGGGTGAACTGATCGTTGCAGGCTTGCTCCGCCTCGGTCAGGAACATGTCCCGGTGTTCCGGCACGCCTTCCAGCACACGGGTCAGGCAGGTGCCGCAGACGCCCTGTTCGCAGGAGATCGGAATCTCGATGCCATGGCTTTCCAGCACTTGAACCACACTGCGGTCCGCCGGAATGTCGAACACCTGGCCGCTGCTGGCCAGCTTCACCGCAAAGCTGCCGTCATCGCCGGTATCGACAGGCGTCGCGGCAAAGTATTCTCGGTGCAGGCAGGGTTCCTGCCAACCCTGGGCTTTTGCCGTGTCCAGCACATGTTGCATGAAGCCGCCGGGGCCACACACATAAAGGTGCAGATCATCGTCGGGCATCGCCAGCACCTGGGCGGCCTGCAGCGCCGTTTCGGGCGCTTCGTCGAAGTGCAGGAACACCCGATCGGCATACGCCGATCGCCGCAGACGCTCGACAAAGGCCGCCCGATCCAGGGACCGGGCGCAATAGTGCAGTTGGAAGTCCGCACCGTCCTGGGCAAGGTGTTCGGCCATGCACAGGATCGGTGTAATGCCGATGCCGCCGGCAAACAGCAGATGACGGCGGGCTTGGCTCGCGAGGGGGAACAGGTTGCGTGGTTCGCTGATGGTCAACCGCGTACCCGGCTGAACCTGCTCGTGCAGGCCGCGGGAGCCGCCGCGTGACGCCGGGTCCTTGAGCACGCCGATGAGGTAGCGGTGCCGCTCCTCGGGATGATTGCACAGCGAGTATTGGCGAACGAGGCCGTCGGGCAAGTGCACATCGATATGGGCACCGGCAGTGAACGCCGGCAGTGGCTGGCCATCGACACGCCTGAGCTCATAGCTGCAGATGTCCAGGGCTTCTTCGCGCCGTGCGGCGACCAGGACTTCGATCATGACCGGCCCTCCGCGAGCTGGGGTTGGGCAGTGCTGGCGATCAGTCCGGTCCGGGCCTCACGCTCTCGGGCGATCCAGCGCTCCAACACCCGGCGCGACTGTACGCCGCCAGCGTCGATATTGAGCTTGAGCAGGTTGCGTTGCGGGTGGTCCAGCAGGTTGCGTTGCTGGCGTTCGAGCATTTCCAGGTCTTCGCTGAAGATCTTGCCCTGGCCTTCGCGAATGCTCGCCGTCAGCGCCTCGTCCTGCGGCTGGAAATGCCGGGCCATGCCCCAGAAATACCAGATGGAGGTCTCGGTTTCCGGTGTGATGAAATCCACGACGATGCTGGACGCCTTGAACTGGGGCGCCGCGTGGTAACCGCCGTGACCGGCATGGGCGACGCCGACTTCGATCATGACGTGGCTGGGGGGCGTGAAGCGGCAGATCTGCCAGCGGTCCACCGGCACGTCGTCGGCCAGGTTGTTGCCGCGCAGGGCCATGCGCCAGAACGGCGGGGCCATGATGTTCTCCATATGCCGGGCGGTGATGACCTCATCGCCCTCGACCGTGGTGACCGGGGGCGCTTCATCGATCTCCTTCTGACCGATGCTGGATGCGTGCACGTAGGTTTCGTGGGTCAGGTCCATGAGGTTGTCGATCATCAGGCGATAGTCGCACTGGATGTGGAACAGGCCGCCGCCATAGGCCCATTCAGCGTTCTGCGCCCATTCCAGTGGGTGTATCGATGCCGGGTCGGCCAGCGCCTGGTCACCGGGCCAGACCCAGATGAACCCGTAGCGCTCCTGCACTGCGAAAGTCTTGCTGCAGGGGAAGCCACGTACTCGCTGGCCGGGCATCTCGACGGTCCTGCCATCGCCTCCCATCATCAGCCCGTGGTAGCCGCACACCAGGTTGCCATTCTCCACGTAGCCCAGGGAGAGCGGGGCGCCGCGGTGTGGGCAGAAGTCTTCGACGGCGGCGACCTTGCCTGCCTGTCCTCGGTAAAAAACCATTTTCTCGCCACAGATCTGACGACCCAGTGGTTTGTCGGCGATTTCATCGGGGGTGCACGCAACGTACCAGGCATTCTTGGGGTACATGATGGATCTCCAGGCTGATTTTGTTATGTTGTGGATCCATTAACTCTCTTAACTAGTTTTTCTGTCAAATGATTATTGAGTGAGTGGCGATAATTTTCTGATCAATGGATCCATTAGCGGGGAGGGATCCTGAATCGAACCTGTGGGCGGCAATGGGTTGGCTCCAATGTCCTCACAGGACATACTTTGATGCGGACCCTTGCGTTGCCATCGGAGTGTTTCATGAAGATCAAAGCTGTACTGACCGAGCAAGACGTTGCGCAGTTGCTGGTTGCCGCCAAGGAGCTGGCTCACCAGCGCCAGTGGGCAGTGTCGGTTTGCGTAGTGGATGACGGCGGCCACCCCCTGGGGCTGTTGCGCCTGGACGAGGCTTCGGCGTTGTCGGCCTACATCGCCACCGAAAAAGCCCGCACCGCCGCCATGGGCCGGCGTGACAGCAAGTTCTACGAAGACATGATCAATGGCGGTCGCCAGGCTTTTCTCAGCGCACCGCATCTGCAGGGGATGCTCGAAGGCGGGGTGACCATCCGCCATGACGGACAGTGCATCGGCGCCATTGGCGTGTCCGGGGTCAAGGCCGAGCAGGACGCCGAGCTGGCGCGCCTGGCGGTGGAAACGGTGCTGCCGGCGCTTGCCCCGGATGCCTGATCGCTGCACAAATCTTCCAGACGCCGTCGCCCGTGGCGTTTAACCTGTTCCGGGCCAATACACACGACAGGGCCAGCCCATGACCTCGCGCAACTGGATCGATCTCAAGCAGGACGTCACGTCCGGTATCGAGACCGTGCGCGCGCATTTCGAGGGGCATGCGTACGATCCCCACTGGCATGACACCTACCTGGTGGGGGTGACCGAGCAGGGCGTGCAGCAGTTTCATTGCCGTCGCCAGCAGCACAACAGCACGCCGGGCAAGGTGTTCCTCCTCGAACCGGGGGAGCTGCACGACGGCAATGCACCCCACATCGACGGTTTCACCTATCGCACCCTGTACCTGGAGCCCCATTGGCTGGAGCGTGAATTGCGTTCGTTGTTCGACGTGGCGCCAGACAACGCGCAGCTGGGGTTCGCCACCACGCTGGCCGAGGACACCCGACTGGCCCATGCCACCGCCATGGCCTTCCAGAGCCTGCACCAGCAGGAAATCCGCATCGTTCGCCAGACCGCCCTCGACACCCTGCTGGCCGAACTCACCGGACATCTGCATTGGCGGGCACGGATCAACCCCGATCCACGGTTGCCGCTGGTGGCGCAGCAGGCCCGCGACTACCTGCACGCCCACTTGAGTGAAGACATCGGCCTGGATGACCTGGCGCGGGTCACTGGCGTGGATCGTTTTCGCCTGACCCGTGCCTTCAAGGCGGCATTCGGCCTGGCGCCGCACGCCTATCTGATTCAACTGCGGCTGGCCCGTGCCCGGCGCCTGCTGGCCCGTGGCGACAGTGCCGTGGCGGTGGCGGCTTCGCTGGGGTTTGCCGACCAGAGCCACCTGGGCCGCTGGTTCCAGCGGGCCTATCGCATGAGCCCGGCGGACTACCGCAAGCGCTGCTCAAACGTTCCAGACTGAACATCGCGCCCTTGGGGATGATCGACTCACGATCATTCACCGAGACGTTGTCCCATGGACCAGTTGCTGCCGTTTGCCCTGTTCGCCTTCGTTGCCTCCATCACCCCGGGCCCCACCAATATCCTGGTGTTGAGCCATAGCTCGCGCTTCGGCCTTTCCAACACCGCGCCCATCATCCTGGGTGCCTGCGCCGCAGCGGCGCTGCTGGTGCTGCTGGTGGGCACCGGCCTGGGGGACGTGCTGGCGCGCCATGCCACCCTCCAGGCACTGCTGTCCTGGGCCGGCATCGCCTGGTTGAGCTGGATGGCCTGGCAGATTTTCAGCGCGCCGGCCCAGGCCATCGACCCCGACCGCCCGGTGGAAGGGCCTCGGCTTGGCCTGGCCGGGGCGGCTGCCTTGCAGTTGGTCAACCCGAAGACCTGGATGATGGCCCTGGCGGTGGTCAGCGTGTTTGCTGGCGCCGAGATCGATCGCACGACCCGGGTGCTGTGGTTGTCCCTGGCGTTCTTCGCGATCTCGATCCCATGCATGACCGTCTGGGCATTCCTGGGCCGCGGGGCCGCGAGATTCTGCCGCTCCGCTGTGGCGATGGGACGGTTCAACCGGGTCATGGCGCTGTTGTTGCTGGCGTCGGCCTGGCTGACCTTGCTGGTGTGACGATGGACACGGACCCGCAACCCCTTGCAACGGTTGAACGGTTTCAATACCCGATCATTTTCGCGAGGATCCTGGGTTCGTTGCATGTCGATATCCCAATCGCCCCCAAGGATGGAGGTCCACCATGTCTACCCTCGATACTCATGTCGAGTTTATCCAGGCCAGGCTGCCCGCCTGGCTGAAAAACGCTTCGCGGCCCCGGCAGGAACGCTTCAAGGTGCTGGTCCGGCAACTGCAGCGCGACAGCGATGCGCTCAATGCGCTACTGATCGACCTGCCGCCCCCCGAGATTTTCGCGCGCCACTTGCTCCAGGCCCAGCCGGAGGTGCGGGCGTGGCGCCCGGTCAATGGCAGCCGGCATGCTTCGGATGCGGTACGTCGGGCACGGGTCAGGCGCGGCCCCTACGTGACCGATCCGGCGCTGTCGGTGGTCGAGGCAGCCATGCGCAACTATCCGCCGGCGGACGCCCGCCCGGGCAGCGAGTTCGACAAGCACGGCCGTCTGTATATCCAGGGGCGGCGCGGCGAGTTCTCCCGCGACGGCATTGCGTCGGACACCACGGCGTTGCCCATCACGCCGGCCAGCTTCGCGAGCCTGTGCCGACGGGTGGATGTGGGGGGCGCCTACCAGCGCTTGCTGGAACAGTGGCTGCCACGCATCGGCACCGGCATTCCAGCGGTCGCCCAGGCGTACATCGCCTATGCCCGCAGCCTGCTTGCCTACGACGCCTATGAGGCGAAGCTGGATGGTCGCCTCGATGAAACCGGCGAGCGCCTGCTGACCCATGCCGGTGTACGGCTGGAGGACACCGTCGTCGCCCTGGCCTGTGAGGTCAAGGCGTTGGAGGTGCTGTCCGCGCCACTGTTCGGTGCCCGGGTGTATTGGGGCCTGGAAAGGGACGCCAAGGGCAATCGGCCGGTGGTCTTGCACTTGCCCCACGATGAGGTCGCGCCCCTCAAGCAATTTCCCAGCATCCACGCCATGGCCAGAGAACTGACCGAACGGGTCCGCAAGCGCAGCTACCGCCAGGGCCTGATGCGGTACTTCCCGGTGCGGTTGCAGGCCAGTATTGGCGCAACCCTGCATGATCAGGTGGAGTGGGAAATCAAGGACAACCCCAACCTCTTCGAGGAGATCCATGCCCGTATCGTCGGCTGGCGCGACGGCGAGCCTGGGGAGGACCGGGACACGCGTCGCATTCGGGTGCCTGCGCCCCGCGTGGCCTGGAACGTCGGTCATCTGCGAGAAGACCACTGGCATGGCCGTTACCACGAATGGCGGGCCCACACCCTGGGCAACGCTTCGGCCCTGATGGTGCCGACCCGCGACCAGGACTGGCAGGCTTGGATGGCCCGGCTTGAATACTGGGAAAGCCTGGCCGAGCGCTCGCTGATGCTCGCGGCGAGCTTCATCCCGTTCTGTGCCCCGGTGGGGATGGCTGCGGCGGCGGTCGGCGGGGTCCGCCTGATCTATGAGGTATTCGAGGGTATCCAGGCTTTCAACGAAGGGCACGCCCAGGAGGGGATCGAACACATTTTCAATGTGCTGTTCGGAGTCGCCCAGGGCGCTTACCTGGGGTTCGTCGGCGGCGCGGTGGAACCCATGCCGGTGCGTGATGGCAGCACGCGGCTGTGGAATGGCGATGTCACGCCATATCGGGCGCGGCGCTTGCCGCCCGTGGAGGCCGAGCAGGACGCCTGGGGTGTCTGGCGTAACGAAGACGAAGCCTGGGTACAGGTCGACGGCCACTATTACGAAGTGCAGGGCACCGGCGATGCCCTGCACCTGCGTCTGCCTGCCGACCATCGGGGCGTGACGCCACTTCTGGAATGGAGCCGTAGTCGCGGCTGGCAATGGGCGCACCGCAATCCGTTGCAGCGGGGCAATCTCCAATTGCTGCGAAACTTTGCCGAAACCCCGGGTGAACTGGACGACGATACGATCCTGACCGTACAGCGGCAGGCTGGCATCAGCGAGGATCACCTGCGTTATCTGCAAATGGGTGGGCAGCCGATGCCGGCCCTGCTTGCCGAGGCCCTGAACGAGGCCCGAAACTGGCAGTGGGTGCAGCATGCCATCGCACGTTTGCGTCGCGGCGAGGCGCCAGGGAATAACCTGCCTTACCAGATCGTCCACACGCTGGTGGACTTGCCAGGTTGGCCGGGAAAACTGGCGCTGCGCTATCGCGACGGCATGGGCGTTCACATCGCGGGCGAAGCGAGCGCGACGCGTCTACTGGATTTGAACAACCTGGACCTGGAGCAGGACGCCTGGGCCGAGTGCATCCTGGTTGGCCTGAGTGTGGAGGAGCGGGACAGGTTGCTGGGACAAAGCTCCATCGGCCCGCGGCCGGCCGAGCTCAGCGACCTATTGGCTGAACGCTGGGCCGATCATCTGGAGCGCCATGCCGGGCGGATAAGTACGGCCATGGTCCCGACCCCTGAGCTTGATCCATTGGCAGCCCCGGTGGGGCGGGCCTTTGCAAGACTTTCGCGCGCCATGGCCAACGAACTTGCGCGTCAATCCCATGGCCAGGAGCGGATGCGACTGCGGGAGGGGCGGGTGACGGGAAGCCTTGGCAAGCAGTGTGCGCAGGCCCAGAGCGAACTGCGCCTGACCCAGGCCCTGCGCGACCTGGAGCGCGGTGAAAGCGGTGCTGACCGGGACCGGATCGTCATGGGGCTGCTGGGCGACATGCCTGAGTTGCAGGGCAAGCTTCACCTGAGCCTGGCGTCCGGGGAACTGGCACAGCCGCTTGTGATGGGCAGCGATGGGCCTCTGAAAGTGATCCGTCAGGAAAACGGACAATACTGGCCTTTCGATGAGGAGGGGGCCGAGCTGGCCGGAGCCTCGAGCCTGGAGCAAGCATTGCTCAGGGCAATGCCGGACGGGGCTCGAACGGCGCTGGGCTTGAATATCTGGGAGGCGGCACGGCTTCGCAGGAAACTGCTGGACCTTGCCCTTGAAGATCGCCAGGGCCTGCGCCCCTATCTGGCGCTCAAGCACCTCGACAGCGGCGCCTATCGGCCGCAATGGATGAACGGGGGGCTGGGATATCCCCTCAGCGGCCGTGGGCGTTTGCCATTGCTGCGCTGGCGCGCCAGCCTGGCGGCGCGTCTGGAGCAACTGTTTCCCTTTTACGCAGGCGAGGCCCTCGAAAGACTCCAGTGGAGCCTGACCGAACAGGCCGAACGCGAAGGCATCAGCCTGGACGACCTGGTCATCCGGCTAGGCACCGAGTGGGTCACGCTGGACACGGGATTGCAGCAATGGGAGGGCTTCGAGGGCATCCATCATCCTGCCGAAAGCCAGTACCAGCGGGCAGACGTGCTCTTTTCGCGCCGCGGCGTGGCGAATGAAATCCGGCGGGCGTGGCGGCGTGAGCCCGAGCCGGGCAGGGAAGACAGCGAGCTGATATTGCGCCTGTCCGGGTGGGACATCGGCCGGCTTCCTCCCATCAGCGTCCGTTTCGAACATATCGAGGAACTGACCCTGGCCCATATGAACCTGAATGAGGACCCTTCGGATTTCCTGCGGTTGTTCCCCAATCTCGATACCTTGCGCCTGCACGGCAATCAACTCACCGCGGTCCCCGTGGCCGTGGGCGAGTTCTCGTCCTTGATGGAGCTTTCGTTAGGGGCCAATCCCCTGGTCATGGACGCCAATGTCTTTGCCCCGCTTTTGGGCGAAGGGCGTGCAGTCAGCCTGCGGGAGCTGCACCTGTCGCAGATAGGCAGCGCAGGAGATGCCATGGCCAGCGCCAACCTGGTCGCAGCCATCGGCCGCCTGGCCGAGTTGCCCGCGCTGCGTGAGCTGGTATGGTCGGACAACCTGAGCTTCACCCTCGAAGAACTGCGGGCCATCACCGCGTTACCCGGTTTGCGAGGGCTGGACCTGGTGCGTTGTGGCCTGCGCCTGGATGAAGAGGGCAGCGCGTTCCTGCGTACCGCCAACGGCCTGCAAGACCTGCGCTTGAGTGGCAACAACTGCCGCGAACTGCCAGACCTGCCGGAACTCGCGTCCCTGACCGAGCTGGAACTGTCCAATGCCGGGCTCGATCGGGTGCCACCCCTGGCGCTCGCCGTACTCTCGAGGCCCTCGGCCGACCCGATTTTCGTCGACTTGAAAGGCAACCGTATCACCAACATCCAGGATGACCTGATCCCGACCCTTGCGAACATGCCGAGGGAAAACACCCTCGGTCTGTGGCTGGAAGACAATCCATTGCCCAGCGCGCAGATCCAGGCCCTGCGTGCCTTGGACGCCGAAGCTTTCCGTTATACCGCCGATGACTGGCTGAATATCTTTCCCGACCTTCAGCGCTCATTGGAAGCCGCCCGGGACGATGCTGGAGGGCGCCGGTTCATCGATTGGTTCTCCGGAGCCATCCGCGATGCCGATGCCGATGCGCCCGATGGGCTGTCGCTGGGCGATCGCCAGCGGGCGGCGGCCATCCTGCAGTTCTATATCGGCTCACCAGCGCTCTATGCCGATCTGGCCGCCCGGCTGCCGGACTTCGATCTGCAACTGGGGCAGTTGCGTACCCGCCTGCAAGCGCGGATTCTGGACAGGCAACAACCGGATGTCGCCGAACTGGAGCTGCACTTCCTGTCGTTCGAATCGATCCAGCGGGCTCGCCTCGAACACCAGGGCGTGCCTTTCGCCAGGTTCGTGAGTGATCACTACAGCTATTGGAACCAGGTATTGAGGGGCCGTTATCCGGACGATGCCCAGCGTTACGCAGCCATCACCCGGGAAGGGTTCATCGATTGGCTCAGCGACGCCCAGGACACCTTCAACAGCAACGACCAGGCACCTCGGGTAGGAGAGATGACCTGGCGTCCCTACCTGGGGTTGATGTCTCACGAATGGTCAGAAGGGTTGGCCATATGGGACCGGGTGGAGGAGGACCTGGTGGATGCTTTCAGCGAGCCGGTGGACCCGTCCCATTGGCCTCGGGTACTGCTGGATAATCTAGCCCGGCCGGAAGCTGGCCTGCCCAGCGCTCTCGAAGAGATGCCCCAAGCCAACGGCACGGTCTGGCGACGCGTCGCGCTCGAAGGCGTCGCGGATGTGAACTGGGCGGCTGGCGAGCCGGTGATGCTCACCGAGGACCAGTTGCGCAGGACCATGGCGATCTATCGTTCGGTCAAGAGCCGGGAGATCGAAGTATTGGCACGCCGCCTGACCACTGATCTGGTCGATCCCTGGTGGCCATTGCGACCGCCATCGCCGCCCACGGCGAGCGTCTGATCGATCCTGTGGCGAAAGGGGGGCGAGCCCCTTCGCCGCAACGGCTTTGCGGGGCGGCGCCAGTGGGCAATTGTCCTCAGGGGGCCTGGAACACCAGGGCCTTGAGGCCGCAGGCCATATCGGCGTCGGGAAACTCCGGTGGGTTGTCCAGGCGCTGCACGAACGCCAGGCCTGGCGCTTCCCGGGTGACCCCTTCGATGAGGAAGTCCGGGCCGGTGGCCGGATCGTTGCTGCACGCCAGCACCGTGCCGTGGGGTGCCAGCAGCTCCGGCAGCCGCCGCAGGACGCGCTGGTAGTCCTTGGTCAACAGGAAGCTGCCTTTCTGGAAGGTCGGTGGGTCGATGATGACCAGGTCATAGGGGCCGCTGTTGATGACCTTGCCCCAGGATTTGAACAGGTCGTGGCCCAGGAAACTGACCTGGCCCAGGTCATGGCCGTTCAGGCGATGATTGTCGCGTCCGCGACTCAGTGCCGCCCGCGACATATCCAGGTTCACCACCTGCCGGGCACCGCCGGCGATGGCCGCCACCGAGAAACCACAGGTGTAGGCGAACAGGTTCAGCACGCGTTTGCCGCTGGCATGGGCGCGAACCCAGTCGCGACCATAGCGCATGTCCAGGAACAAGCCGTTGTTCTGCTTCTTGCCCAGGTCGATGCGGTAGCGCAGGCCACCTTCGGTCAGCGTCCACTCATCCACCGGTTCCCCCACCAGCCATTGGGTCAGGCTCTGGGGCAGATAGCGGTGCTGGACCGCCAGGGTATGGGCGGTGCTGTGCTGCCAGGTGGACGAGGCAGCGAGGGCGAGCAACATGGACATCAGATCGTCCAGTTGCGTCGGCTCGGGCTCCTTGAACAACGAAACCAGCACCACCCCTTGCAGCCAGTCGACCGTGACCTGTTCCAGCCCCGGCCAGCAGCGTCCGCGGCCATGGAACAGGCGCCGGGTTTCGTCGGGCAGGGAGGCCAGGGCCGTCAGCAAATGCGTTTGAAGGGTGTGAAGGGCTTCAGGGTTCATCGGACAACGCCAGGGATTCGAAAGGCCGGCATTTTAACCACCGGCCGTTCGACTGCAACCCTGGCCCGAGCAAGCCTGTGCGGGTCAGCCGCCACTGCTGGCCAGGATGCTGGCAACCTGTTGCGGCTGGCAGTTCAGATACGCCGAACGCTTCAGCCAGCCCGGATCCGGATACCAGGAAAACATGAACTGCCCACCCTTGAGTCGATCGATCACCTGCCGCGCCACCTGGGGACGTACGGCGGGACAGCCCTGGCTGCGCCCGATACGGCCCTGGCGCGCGCTCCACAGCGGGTTCACGTAGTCGGCGGCATGGATCACGATGGCACGGTCCCGGGCCAGGTCGTTGAAGCCAGGTTCCAGGCCGTCCATGCGCAACGAATAGCCGTGGGCGCCCTGGTAGCTTTCCTGGGTACGAAACAGTCCGAGGCTGGACTGGTAGCTGCCCAGGCGATTGGAAAACTGAGTGGCGAAGTTTTCCCCGGATTTCTGCCCGTGGGCCACCAGGTCGCGCAACACCAGCTTCTTCTGACGCAGGTCGAAGATCCACAGCCGCCGGGCCGTGGAGGGTTGGGAATAATCGATCACAGCCAGGTGGCGGGCCTGGCGCGCACCATTGGCGACCGCGCATTGCATGGCGCTCAAGGCACTTTTGAGCGCCTGGGGATTGAGTTCCGGCGCTGCGTGGGCGAGGCTGTTGTAAAGGGTTTGAGCCTTTGCCTTCTCCGCCAGCGCCGGGCTGCACAGGACGCCCAGGCCGGTCACGAGCAGACAGAATCGACGAGTGAAGGTCAGCGCCGACGAAAAATGTCCACGCAGGTATTTATTCGCGGCATCCCGTCCGTATTTGTTGGTTTGTATCATGATGGCGGGTCTTACCTGTCGCAAAAGTCACCGTCATCGAGACGGCCATGGATTGGAGTTAAGCAGTTGTTCAAAAAGTCCGCATGTTACTTGAGCTTCCTATGCCTCGCTTCGCCATTGGTCGCGACGGCCGGTGATGTTTCGTTCGGCGATCCGGCCCCTGTACACACCACGCTGGCGCAATTATCGGTCACTTGCCCGGCTCTGGCGGCGGCTGTCGACTTTCCGACGATCATGAACCTGCAGGCGTTCTATGAGCAAAACGCAGGCCAGGCAGTCTGGTCGAGCGACGAACGACGCGCGGCGCTGGGAACGCAGCTTCAGCAACTGGCCGACGACGGCCTGGACCCGTCTCGTTACAGCCTGCCTGCCGAAGCCTCCTCGAACGATGCCTGCGCTGACATCGCCATCAGCCAGCGCTACCTGCAAGCGCTGCGGGATCTGCGTTTCGGTTATCTGCCCCAGGACCGCCTGGAGCCGGTATGGAAAGCCGACCCGCAGCCTCTGGACCGTCAGGCGGTCCTGCTGAACATTGCCGTGGTCGGCCTGCACGACCTGGCCGGCGCGTTCGAACAAGCCCGGCCGAGCCTGGCGCTGTATCGCAACTTGCGTCAGGCCTACGCCTTGCAACGGCAGCAACCCCTGGCCGACTGGCAACCGGTGCCCGGCGGCGCTCTGTTGCAGCCGGACAAACGCGACGCCCGCGTCCCGGCGCTGGCCCAGCGGCTGTTCAACGAAGGTTACCTGAGCGCGTTGCCGCCGGATGTCGACGAGCATTACAGCCCCGAGCTGGTGGCGGCGATGAAAAGTTTCCAGCTGCAGCATTCGCTACAGGCCGACGGCGTGGTCGGACCGTGGACCGTCACCGAGTTGAATATCAGCCCGGCCATGCGCCGCGAACAGTTGCGCATCAATCTGGAGCGCATGCGCTGGATGGCCCAGGACCTGGAGCCGGACAGCGTGCTGGTCAACGTGGCCGCAGCCCAGTTGACGGTTTACCAGGGCGGCGTGCCGGTATGGCAGACCCGGACCCAGGTCGGTCGCGCGGGGCGGGAAACGCCGTTGCTCAAATCCCGGGTCACGCGCCTGACGCTCAACCCCACCTGGACCATTCCCCCGACGATACTGCGGGAAGACAAACTGCCCGAGATCCGTCGCGATCCGGAATTCCTGGGGCGGCAGAACCTGAGGGTGATCGACCGGGACGGCCTGCCATTGGCGGCGGCCGATATCGACTGGGACCATCCTGGCGATCTGATGCTGCGCCAGGACCCCGGGCCGAGGAACCCGTTGGGCAAGATGGCGATCCGTTTTCCCAATCCGTTTTCCGTCTACCTGCATGACACCCCCAGCCAGGCGCTGTTCAGCAAAGGCCCGCGGGCGTTCAGTTCGGGCTGCGTGCGCATCGAACAGGTGATGCGCCTGCGCGACTGGTTGCTCAGCCCCCCCGAACGCGCCCGCACCGAGACGCTGCTGGCCAGCGAACAGACCCATGAGTTCAGGCTGGCCAAGCCCGTGCCGATCCTGATGGGTTACTGGACCGTGCAGGCGGACAGCCAGGGGCAGCCGGTGTACATTCCGGATATCTACAAGCGCGATGCCGCCCTGTCCGCCGCCGGCAGTCGCACGCTCTGATCCCGGCCCGTGATCAGGCACATTCGGCGTCGGCCTGTTCCCGTGCGGTTTCCCCTGACCGGGCGAACAGGCGCTGGCCGAGGGCCTGGGCAGCCTCCAGGTGCGCCGCCGGATCCAGGGTTTCCGATTCGAGCAAGCGCTGGGAACTGATCACCCGCGCACCGCAGTAGTCGAAGATGCCGTGGTCGATCTGGACGGTCATGGCCTCGTCATAGCCGTGACGCCGGAACGAGTCGGCATCGGCACCACCGACCGCCACCAGATGCACCTTCAGGCGCTGCAGTTTCTTGACAAAGGGTTTGTCGAGGCTGAAGTCGAACGCCCAGCCATTGGAGAATACCCGGTCTATCCAGCCCTTGAGCAATGCCGGCATCGACCACCAGTAGATGGGGTACACCAATACCAGCGCATCGGCCCGGTCGATCCTGGCCTGTTCGGCCAGCACGTCCGCGGGGGCAAGGCTTCGCGATGATGGACCGCATGGTCGGCGAAACCGAAGCGTGGATCGAAGCCTTCGGCGGCCAGGTCGGCGATCTCGAACGTATCGGTGTCATGGGCGAGGGTGATGCCTTCGGCGATCTTCGCCGCCAGGCCATGGGTCAGGGAGTGGGGATCATGGTGGGCAACGACAATGAGTGCATGCATGGTCAATCTCCTGCTGCGGTAAGGACGGGAACGCGTTATGCTTCGGTTAAGTTACCTTTGGTAAGTTACGGTTGGTAAAGTAAGCATGTCAAGCCTTGAACAACCCTCATCTTCCGTTCCTCCCCGTCGCCGTCTTTCCCGGGAGGACCGGCAACGGCAGTTATTGGATGTCGCCTGGCGGCTCGTGCGCGAGGAGGGCAGCGAAGCGCTGACCCTGGCGCGACTCGCGGAACAGGCCGGCGTGACCAAGCCCATCGTGTACGACCACTTCGTCACCCGGCCAGGGCTCCTGGCCGCGCTTTACCAGGATTACGACGCGCGCCAGAGCGCCCTCATGGAGACGGCCCTGGAGGCGAGCGAACCCACCCTGCAGGGCCGGGCGGCGGTGATCGCTTCTGCCTATGTCGACTGCGTACAGCAACAGGGTCGGGAGACTCCCGGGGTGGTGGCGGCGTTGGAAAGTTCGCCTGAGCTGGAGCGCATCAAGCGCGAGTACGAGGCGGTTTTCCTGGAGAAATGCCGTGATGTCCTGGCGCCGTACGCCGGCCCCCGGGGCATCGGCCAGGCGGCCCTGCGGGCCATGCTCGGGGCCGCGGAGGCGTTGTCCAACGCGGCGGCCGGCGGTGAGCTCAGCGCGGCGCAGGCCAAGGAGGAGCTTTTCGTGAACATCGTCGCGATGGTCACGCGGACCCTTGACGCGCCCGCAAGCTGACCCGCCGCTCAGCGGATCACCATCCGGAGCCGCCGCGTTCCACGGGGATTGTCCGGATGGCTTGCCCCGTCGCAACCCGGCCTGCCCATCAAAAAATGAACCCTCGGTTCGTTTCCCGGTTCTTAACCAAGGCCTGCAATACAGTCTGTGACACGGGGGACGCCAGGCGGGCTGCGGTCTTGCGCTCCCGACATCGCGATAAAAGGAGGCGACATGCCCAACTCCTTCCATTCGCCCTGGTGGAAGAGCGCTGTGGTCTATCAGGTCTATCCTCGCTCGTTTGCCGATGCCAACGGCGATGGCGTAGGGGACCTTGCCGGACTGATAACGCGCCTGGATCACTTGCAACGCCTCGGGGTCGACGCCCTGTGGTTGTCGCCGATCTATCCTTCACCCATGTGCGATGCCGGCTACGATATATGCGACTACACCGATGTCGATCCGTTGTTCGGCAGCCTGGCCGACCTGGACGAGTTGATCGCCCAGGCCCATGAGCGCGGCCTGAAAGTGCTCCTGGATTTCGTGCCCAATCACACCTCCGACCAGCATCCGTGGTTCATCGAGTCCCGGGCCAGTCGTGATAATCCCAGGCGCGACTGGTATATCTGGCGCGACCAGCCCAACAACTGGCGCGCCTCCATAGAGGGTGGCAGCGCCTGGACCTGGGATGAAACCAGTCAGCAGTACTACCTGCACTTCTTCCTGCCCCAGCAGCCCGATCTCAATTGGCACCACCCCCAAGTGGTGGCGGCCATGCACCAGGTGCTGCATTTCTGGCTGGCGCGCGGGGTGGACGGCTTTCGCGTCGACGTCGTGCATTGCGTGGGCAAGGACCAGAGTTTCGCCGACGACCCGCGCTGCCTGGCCGGCGAACCCATGGTCAAGATCAACGACCAGCCATACAGCCATGAGGTGCTGCGCGGCCTGCGCCGGCTGGTGGACAGCTACCCCGGAGACCGCGTCCTGATCGGTGAGGTGAACATTCGCTCCACCGCCCGGGTGGCTGCCTATTACGGCGCCAGCGACGAATTGCACATGTCCTTCAATTTTCCGCCTTTGGACGCCCCCTGGGATCCGGTGGTGTTGCGCATGTGCATACGCGAGGTGGAAGCCGACCTCGGACCGTTGCAGGCTTGGCCGACCTGGGTGCTGTCCAATCACGACAACAGCCGTCATCGCAGCCGCTATGGTGGCTCCCTGCGCCGTGCCCGTGCGGCCGCCGTGATGTTGTTGACCTTGCGCGGCACGCCCTTCATCTACCAGGGCGAGGAACTGGGCCTGGAGGATACCGTCGTTACCGCCCGGACGCGCGTCGACCCTGGCGGGAGGGACGGCAGCCGGGCGCCATTGCCATGGACCGTCCAGGCACCCCATGGCTGGGGACCGACGCCTTGGCTGCCCTTTGCCGCGGATGCCGACGTTCTTTCAGTACAGGCCCAGGAGAGCGCCGCCGATTCCACCCTGGCGCTGTACCGACGGCTCCTGGCTTGTCGCAGGCGCAGCACGGCCTTGTGCCTGGGGGACTGGGAAGAGCTGCCGTCGCATCCACAGGTCCTGGCCTACCGGCGCCATCACGAGGCTGACGAAAGGTTGGTGTGCATCAATTTCGCCGACAGTGAACACGCCTTTCCCCTGGCCACCCCCTGGCGAGTGGAAATCGCCAGCGACGGGCAGGGCGAAGGCCAGCCGTTCAGCGGTCGATTGAACCCTGAGCAGGCGCTGATCCTGTGCCGTTGAGGAGTCTGCAATGAAAGCCAATTGGCACCGCAACACCTTGATCTACCAGATCGATCCTTCCTTGTTCTACGACAGCAACGGTGATGGCCGGGGCGACCTCAAGGGCATCATCCGCCAGCTCGATTATCTGCAGGCACTGGGGGTAGGCGCGCTCTGGCTGATGCCGCTGTACCGCTCGCCATTCAAGGATGCAGGCTACGATGTCAGCGACTTCCTGGCGCTGGACCCTCGTTTCGGCAGCGAAGAGGACTTGCGCCAGTTGATTGTCAAGGCCGGGGAGCGCGGCATACGGGTGATCCTCGAGTTGGTGGTGCAGCACACTTGCGACCAGCATCCCTGGTTCCAGCGGGCGCGGCGCGATAGAAACAGTGTCTATCGCGATTATTACCTGTGGTCCGATACCCCCGTGGACGATGGCAACCAGCCGATCTTTCCCTCGGTGGAGGACAGCATCTGGCAGTGGGACGAAGAGGCCGGACAGTATTATCGCCACCTGTTCTATCGGCATGAGCCGGACCTCAACCTTGCCAACCCGCGAGTTGTCGAGGACATCGAACGGATCATGGTCCACTGGCTGGAGCTGGGGATCGCCGGTTTTCGCCTGGATGCCGCTTCGCACCTGGTGGAACAGGCCGGCGGCGGTGACGAGGAGCAGGGGGTCTGGCTGCTCGAAAGGCTTTACAGATGCATGATCCGTATCAACCCCGAAGGGATCTTGATGGGGGAGGTGGATGTCGAGCCAGAACGTTACAGCCACTACTTCGGAGCGGGGGATCGTCTGGGGCTGGTGCTGGATTTCTGGGTCAACAACCATATTTTCCTGGCGCTGGCCCGGGGCGAGGCGCAACCGTTGCAACGCGCCATTGCCCGCCGCCCCGCCCCGCCGGACGGCGCCCATTATGCGGTGTGGTTGCGCAATCACGACGAGCTGGACCTGGAGCGTCTGAGCGAAGAGGAACGTGAGGAAGTGATGCAGGCCTTCGCGCCGGAGCCGGACATGCGCCTGTATGGGCGCGGGATTCGCCGGCGCCTGGCCCCCATGCTCGAAGGTGACGTGCGCCGCCAGGCACTGGCCCAGTCGCTATTGTTGTCGCTTCCCGGTACGCCAATCGTGCGCTATGGCGAGGAGATCGGCATGGGCGATGACTTGTCGCGCCCCGAGCGGCTTTCGGTGCGCACTCCCATGCAATGGAACGCCGAAGCCAACGCGGGATTTTCCTCGGCCCATCATTTGGCTGCTCCTTTGATCGAACACGGGCCGTTCGCCTATACGCACCTGAACGTCGCACGGCAGCAGGACGACCCCGAGTCGCTGCTGGCTCGCACACGTCGCCTGCTATGGGCTCGCTCAGGGCTGTCGGAAGTGGGGAACGGCGAGGCGCAGTTGTTGACGGCAGACCA